>NZ_CP076543.1:4737500-5027500 GCF_030440515.1 Streptomyces xanthophaeus | reverse complement strand
AGGACTGTGGCTGGCGATACGCCAGTACCTGACGCGGATGAACCAGCTGGATCCGCAGGTGGGCGCCGCGATGGCGATGCGGCTGGCGGACGATCTGGTGGCGCGTACGGGGGCGCCGCCGCCGGCCGGGGTGCCGGCCGCCGCGTTCCTGATGGCCGTGGTGCACGAGCGGCAGTCGCGCGACGCCGCCCGGGCGTTCCGGCCGTCCGCCGGCGGTCCCGGTGCCGGGTTCGCTACCGGGCCCGCACCTGCACCCGCACCGGTGCCGGGGCCGGTGCCGGTCGTGGCGCCGGTCCCCTACGTGGCTCCCGCGCCCGTGGCGCCTGCGGAGACTCCGCGCGCCGGCGGGTTCGCGCCGCCCGCCTGAGGGATCACTGTTCCTCGAAGGCCGAGGGCGGTGTCTCCAGGTGTTCGAGTTCGATGCCGGGGGCCGAGAGGACCACGTCCCCGGCGATGTGGATCGTGTGGACCTCCCCCGTGTCCAGGGCGCTGACCTGGTACTCGTCCACCAGCAGCGGGCCGCTGTCCGTGGGGTGTTCCTGGCGGGCGACGAGGGCCCAGGCCTGGTCGACCGTACGGGGCGCCAGTACCGGGTCGGTGAGGGCCAGGAGCCGGACACGGGTGGCGGGGGCGCCGGGGGCCAGGCGCAGGAGGCGGGCCGTCGCGATGAGGAAGGCCGGGGAGGTGCCGGTGAAGCCGGGGGCGGCGATGTTGCCCTCGGTGGCCTCGGTGCCGGTGGGGTCGGTCCGGACCCAGGTGACGCCGTCGATGGCGGCGCCGCGCACCTGCCAGCTCGCGGCGTTGACCTCCAGGCGGATGGGGCGGCCGAGCTCGTCGATCGCCAGGTCGACGGAGCCGCAGTGCTCCCCGTCGGGGCGGGTGAGCTGGGAGACGTAGCGCCAGCCGGAGGGCCCGGGGGCGCAGTGGAAGTGCTCCTCGCCGAGCGGGGTGTGGTCGTGCGGGTCGTGGAGCGAGTAGCGGCCGCGGGGCATGGTGCGCACTCTTCTTGGGGTCGAGGGGTATGGGGCAGGCCCCCGGCACGGGTGCCGGGGGCCTGCTTCACGTTCTGCCGCCGCTGATCAGAGGCTGATCAGGGGTTGATCAGTAACGGTAGTGGTCCGGCTTGTACGGGCCCTCGACCTGGACGCCGATGTACGCGGCCTGCTCCGGGCGCAGGGTGGTGAGGCGGACGCCGAGGGCGTCGAGGTGGAGGCGGGCGACCTTCTCGTCGAGGTGCTTCGGGAGCACGTAGACCTCGGTCGGGTACTCCTCCGGCTTGGTGAAGAGCTCGATCTGGGCCAGGGTCTGGTCCGCGAAGGAGTTCGACATCACGAAGGACGGGTGGCCGGTCGCGTTGCCGAGGTTCAGCAGGCGGCCCTCGGAGAGGACGATCAGGACCTTGCCGTCGGGGAACTTCCAGGTGTGGACCTGGGGCTTGACCTCGTCCTTGACGATGCCTTCGACCTTCGCGAGGCCGGCCATGTCGATCTCGTTGTCGAAGTGGCCGATGTTGCCCACGATGGCCTGGTGCTTCATCTTGGCCATGTCGGAGGCCATGATGATGTCCTTGTTGCCCGTGGTCGTGATGAAGATGTCGGCCGTCTCGACGACGTCGTCGAGGGTGGCGACCTGGTATCCGTCCATCGCCGCCTGCAGCGCGCAGATCGGGTCGATCTCGGTGACGATGACGCGGGCGCCCTGGCCGCGGAGGGACTCGGCGCAGCCCTTGCCGACGTCGCCGTAGCCGAAGACGACCGCGACCTTGCCGCCGATGAGGACGTCGGTGGCGCGGTTGATGCCGTCGATCAGGGAGTGGCGGCAGCCGTACTTGTTGTCGAACTTCGACTTGGTGACGGCGTCGTTCACGTTGATCGCCGGGAACAGCAGGGTGCCCTCGGACATCATCTCGTAGAGGCGGTGGACACCGGTGGTGGTCTCCTCCGTCACGCCGCGGATCTCGGACGCGAGCTGGGTCCACTTCTGGGGGGACTCGCCGAGGGTGCGGTTGAGCAGGGTGAGGATGTGGGCGTACTCCTCGGAGTCCGCCGTCGACGGGTCCGGGGCGGAGCCGGCCTTCTCGAACTCGACGCCCTTGTGGACGAGGAGGGTGGCGTCACCACCGTCGTCGAGGATCATGTTCGGGCCGCCGGTGGGGGTGTTCGGCCAGGTCAGCGCCTGCTCCGTGCACCACCAGTACTCCTCCAGCGTCTCGCCCTTCCAGGCGAAGACGGGGACGCCCTGCGGGTTCTCCGGGGTGCCGTTCGGGCCCACCGCGATGGCGGCGGCCGCGTGGTCCTGGGTGGAGAAGATGTTGCAGGAGGCCCAGCGGACGTCGGCGCCGAGGGCGACGAGGGTCTCGATGAGTACGGCGGTCTGCACGGTCATGTGCAGCGAGCCGGTGATGCGGGCGCCGGCCAGGGGCTGCGCCTGCGCGTACTCGGCGCGGATCGACATCAGACCCGGCATCTCGTGCTCGGCCAGGGTGATCTCCTTGCGGCCGAACGCGGCAAGGGAGAGGTCTGCGACCTTGAAGTCCATGGGTGCTGCTCCTCATGGTTCGAGAGGGTGGGTACGGCTGGGCCGTGCGCCGTCCTGGGGACGGGGCACCGAGCACAGTCCGTCGGGGGTCCTCTCTCCCCTCGGCCGGTCGCAGGGACCGCCCGACCCGCCATCAGCAGCGACGCCTGACACTGGGCACGAATCTACACCGATCGGCGGAGTCTGCCCCAGTCGGCCGGAGAACTGGCCACGTCTTTCCTGCGGGCGCCCCGACGGGCCCCTCACGTGGTGTGACACCCCGTCGGCGGGCCCGGCGCGGCCGGGCCCGTACAGTTCGGCCGCACGTCGGATCGAGCGGAGCAGGGGCGGAAGCATGGGAACGCAGGGCCGGGTGGCGGGACGTCGGCTAGGGGTGACATCGGTGGCGCTGCTGGTGCTGGGTGCGCTTCTGGGCTGTGTCGGGGGTCTGGGCGGGTACTTCTTCATGCCGACGAAGTTCGTGCCGGGGAGCCACATGAGGCCGACCATCGCCACGGAATCGTCGGTGGCCTTCAACCTGTTGGCCGTCAAGGTGGACCGCGGCGACGTGGTGCTCTTCGACTCCACGGCCTGGGGTGATCAGCGCCAGTCCGTGGAACGGGTGGTCGCGGTGGGCGGCGACCACATCTCGTACACGCCCGGGGACCGGACGCTGACCTTGAACGGGAAGCCGCTGGACGAGCCGTACGTGCTGAACGGCGATCCGGTGGCGGGGTCGCCCCCGTTCGATGTGAGGGTGCCCAGGGGCCGGCTGTTCGTGCTGGGCGACAACCGCGGCAACTCCGCCGACTCCCGCTTCCGGTTCGAGGCTTCGGAGAGCGGAACCGTGCCCATGGCGGACGTGAACGGCACGATGGTCGCCGAGGGCGATCCGCTGCTCGTCGGCCTGCGGTCCGCGGCACTCGTCGGCGTCGCGGTGCTGTGCGCCGGTGCGCTGTTCGGCGCCGTCTCGCTGCGGCTTCGCCGCCGGGCGGCGGCGACCGCGGTGCACCCGGCGTACGCGGGGCTGATGCCGCCGCCGGGGGTCTGAGGGCTCCGGCCACGGCGAAGGCCCCCGCGGGCTGCTGCTCGCGGGGGCCTTCGGACGTTCACGGCCACGTGGCTACTTGGCGGCTTCGGGGCGGTAGATGTCCGGCTCCAGGTAGATCACCCGGGCGATCGGGACGGCCTCGCGGATGCGGGCCTCGGCGGCGTTGATCGCGTCGGCCACCTGGGTGGCGGTGTCGTTGCCCTCGACCGCGATCTTGGCGGCGACCAGCAGCTCCTCCGGGCCCAGGTGCAGGGTGCGCATGTGGATCACGCGGGTGACGACGTCCCCGTCGACCACCGCGGCCTTGATCTTCTCGACTTCCTCGATGCCGGCGGCCTCACCGAGCAGCAGGGACTTGGTCTCCGCGGCCAGGACGATCGCGATGACGATGAGCAGGATGCCGATGCACAGGGTGCCGATGCCGTCCCAGATCCCGTCGCCGGTCAGCAGGGCGAGGCCGACGCCGCCGAGGGCCAGGACCAGGCCGACGAGCGCGCCGAAGTCCTCCAGGAGGACGACGGGCAGCTCGGGGGCCTTGGCGCGCCGGACGAACTGGGTCCAGGTCTGCTTGCCCCGGATCTCGTTCGACTCCTTGATCGCGGTACGGAAGGAGAAGGACTCCGCGATGATCGCGAAGACGAGGACGCCGACGGGCCAGTACCAGTTGGTGATCTCGTGCGGGTCGTGGATCTTCTCGTAGCCCTCGTAGATGGCGAACATGCCACCGACGGTGAAGAGCACGATGGAGACCAGGAAGGCGTAGATGTAGCGCTCGCGCCCGTAGCCGAAGGGGTGCTGCGGCGTCGCCTCGCGCTGGGCCTTCTTGCCGCCGAGGAGCAGCAGGCCCTGGTTCCCGGAGTCGGCCAGCGAGTGGACGCTTTCCGCGAGCATCGACGAGGAGCCGCTGAAGAGGAATGCCACGAATTTGGCTACAGCGATGGCGAGGTTGGCGGCGAGTGCCGCCACGATCGCCTTGGTACCGCCCGACGCGCTCATGGGTGCAGGGTGTCCTTCCTAGCCACTGACTACCGGCCGCACATTGTTGCAGCCGGTGGGAGGGACGCTACGTCAGACCACCACGGTGGCACGGAAGATCGTCCCGCTTCCGGTCAGTTCGACCTTTTCGCCCGCCGGTACGAAGACCGACTCGCCAGGGGTCAGGGCCAGTTCGCCGGCCCGCGGGGAGCCGGCGGTGCAGAGCAGGATCTGCGGGGTGTCGTGCGGGAGCACGCGGGAGGCGCCGCCGGGCGCGAGGAGGAAGCGGGAGAGCCGGAACTCGTCGATGGGGGTCTCGTAGACCTCCTCGCCGTCGCCTTCCGGGCGCAGCAGGTTCGGGTCGCCCGGCTCGAACCTGGCGATCTTCAGCAGCTCGGGCACGTCCACGTGTTTGGGGGTGAGCCCGGCACGCAGCACGTTGTCCGAGTTGGCCAGCAGCTCGACGCCGAGGCCGTCGATGTAGGCGTGCGGGACGCCGGCGCCGAGGAACATCGCCTCGCCGGGCTGGAGTCGGACGTGGTTGAGCAGCATCGCCGCGATGACTCCCGGGTCGCCCGGGAAGTGGTGGACCAGCGTGGCGTACGGGGTGTACCGGCCGCCGAGGCGTGTGACGGCGGCGGCGACCTCGTGCACGGTGTGGGCCATCTCGGCGCGGTCCGCGATCAGTACGGCCGTCAGCATCTCGCGCAGGGCGGCCTCTTCGGGGTGCGCGTGCAGCAGGTCGACGTACGGCTTGAGGCTGTCCACGTCCAGGCCCGCGAGGAGGTCGGCGGCCTCCAGCGGCGGGCGGAAGCCGCACAGCCCGTCGAACGCGGTGAGCGCGCAGATCATTTCGGGCTTGTGGTTGGGGTCCTTGTAGTTGCGGTGGTCCGCGTCGATCGGGACCCCGCGGCGCTCCTCGTCCTCGAAGCCCGCCCGGGCCTGGAGCAGGTCGGGGTGGACCTGCAGGGAGAGCGGGGCGCCGGCGGCGAGGATCTTGAACAGGAAGGGCAGCCGGGGGCCGAACTTGGCGACGGTGGCAGCGCCCAGCTCGCCTTCGGGATCGGCGGCGATGACCTCCGAGAGCGCCCGCTCGCCCGCTCCCCGGTCGATGCGGGAGGGGGCGCCCGGGTGGGCTCCCATCCACATCTCGGCCTGGGGCTCACCGGTGGGTTCGACACCGAGCAGCGTGGGGATGGCCGTGGTGGATCCCCAGGCGTAGGGGCGGATCGTGTTCGTCAGGCGGTCCATCGTCGTCTTCCTGGATAGAGCTGGGTACTTCAGTGCCTCAGCTGTGTCCCCCGGAAGCCAACGCCAGGTAGGCGGTGGCGAAATCCGTGACGGCGAGGAGTTCGGCGAGCTGCTCCAGTTCGACGCCCTCCTCCGGTTCGAGCTCGCTGACCGCCGTGTCGTGGCTGAGGGCGAGCTCGCGTGCGGCGGGGGCGGCGGTGAGGCCGCCGGCCGGCCGGTCACGCAGCAGGACGATGCGGGCGCGAAGGGCCTGGGGCTCTTCGACCCGGTCACGGAAGAAGTCGTCGGGGTCGGCGCCGGCGGCGAAGGATCCGGCGAGCAGGACGCCGTGGGCGGGCAGCGCCTCGGGAAGCACGGCGGCCAGGGCGGGGCGGCCGGCGAGCTCGGCGAGGGTGGCGGCGAACCGGCGGCCCGCGGGGGCGGCGCCGGTGCCCTCGCTCCAGATGAGCGGGAGGGAGTCGGCCAGCTCGGCGGCGAGGGTCTTGGCCGGGTTGGAGTAGGTGGCGATGGCGGGCCCGCAGCGTTCGGCCGTACGGTCGAGCCGGTCGGCGACGAGCTGCAGGGTGTCGGGGGCGGCGGTGATCAGCCCGACCTTGTCGAGGAGCAGTAGCAGCGGCGTCAGCAGGGCCCACAGGGCGCCGGGTCCGGCCGCGGCGGACTCGTCGTACTCCTGGTACGGGGCCTTGGCCATCGGTACGAGGAGTCCGTGCGCGCCGTCCACCGCCTCGCTCAGCGGTGAGCGCTCGGGGGCGACGGCGACGACGGTGCAGCCGCGCCGGTACGCCTGCTCGGCGAGGACGGCGAGCCCGGGCTCGGTGCCGTCGGTGGTGGCGAGGAGCAGCAGGTCTACGGGTCCGGCCCAGCCGGGCAGGGCCCAGCGCAGTGCGCCGGCCGCGTGGGCGACGCCGGTGGGATCCAGCCGGATGACGGGCGCGGAGGCTCCGGCGAGGGCACCGAGCAGGTCGGCGACGCCGGTGGCGGCGGTGCCGGGCCCGGCGATCAGGACGGAGCGCGGGCGGCCGTCGGGGCGCAGCTCGGCGAGACCGGCCTCGTTCGCGTGCCGGGCGGCGGTACGGACTCTGGCTCCGGCCTCGGCCGCACCGCGGAGCAGGCCCCGGCGGTCGACGCGGGCGAGATCGTCCGGTGCGTCGAGGAGCGACTCGTCGAGCATGGCGGCCTCCGGCGGTGTTGACGGATCCAGGGTGGCGGAATCGGTCTCAGCGTCTGCGTATGCCTGTGCGGCGCGGCAGGGGGTCAGGCGGGGCGGCGGGCCTCGTCCACGAGGAGCACGGGGATGCCGTCACGGACCGGGTACGCGAGGCCGCAGTCCTGACCGGTGCAGATCAGCTCGGGGGCGGTCTCGTCGGCCGACTTGTCCTCGAGGGGCGAGTGGCAGGCGGGGCAGGCGAGGATCTGCAGGAGGCCGGCTTCGAGCGGCATGGGGCGATTCCCTTCGGGCATGTGGGTGGGGCGAGGTCAGCGTACCGCCGAGTTCGTGGCGGTGCGGTGTCGTGGGGGCGGGTTGGGCCCCGGGGGCTGCGCCCCCGGGGAACCCGGCTCCGCCGGGCACCGGGCTCCGCCCGGACCTTCCCCCAGCTACCGCTGGGAGGTGCCCCCTCCTCAAACGCCGGCGGGGCTGGGTTGGGCGGAGCCCTGCCGGATGGGTCAGGCGCGGATGAGGGTCAGGGCCTCGTCGCGGATCCTGGCCAGGGTGGCCTCGTCACGGGCCTCGACGTTCAGCCGCAGCAACGGCTCGGTGTTCGAGGCACGGACGTTGAACCACCAGTCCTCACCCGTCACCGTCAAACCGTCCAACTCATCCAGCGAGACACCCTCACGACCGGCGAAAGCCTCCCTCACCGCCACCAGACGCGCCGCCTGATCACCGACCGTCGAGTTGATCTCCCCCGAACCCGCATACCGGTCATAGGAAGCCACCAACTCCGACAACGGACCCCCCTGACCACCCAGCGCCGCCAGCACATGCAACGCCGCCAGCATCCCCGTGTCCGCGTTCCAGAAATCCTTGAAGTAGTAGTGCGCCGAGTGCTCACCACCGAAAATCGCACCCGTCTTCGCCATCTCCTCCTTGATGAAGGAATGACCCACCCGCGTACGAACCGGCGTGCCACCGTTCTCCCGCACGACCTCCGGCACCGACCAGGAGTGATCAAGTTGTGGATCACCGTGCCCGAACCGCCGTTACGCGCCAGCTCACGCGCCGCGACCAGCGCCGTCACCGCCGACGGGGACACACCCACACCCCGCTCGTCCACGATGAAGCAGCGGTCCGCATCACCGTCGAACGCGATCCCCAGATCCGCACCCTCCGCCAGCACCCGCGCCTGAAGATCCACGATGTTCTTCGGATCCAGCGGATTCGCCTCGTGGTTCGGGAACGTCCCGTCCAGCTCGAAATACATCGGACCACATCCAGCGGCAGGCCCTCGAACACCGTCGGGACGGTGTGACCGCCCATGCCGTTGCCCGCGTCCACCACCACCTTCAGCGGACGGATCGACGCCAGGTCCACCAGACCCTTCAGATGCGCCGCATAACCCGGCAGGGAGTCCAGCTCCGTGACCGTGCCGCCACCGTGCCCTCCACGACCTCCGGGGCACCCTCGTCCGACCACTTCTCCACCAGAGCCCGGATCTGCGACAGACCCGTGTCCTGACCCACCGGAGCCGCACCCGCACGACACAGCTTGATCCCGTTGTACCGGGCCGGATTGTGCGACGCCGTGAACATCGCACCCGGCAGACCCAGCGAACCCGACGCGTAATACAGCTGATCCGTCGAACACAGACCGATCAACGTCACATCCACCCCACGCGCCGCCGCACCCCGCGCGAAAGCCGCCGACAGACCCGGCGACGACGGACGCATGTCATGACCGATCACGATCGCACCCGCCCCCACGACCTCCACGAACGCGGCACCGAACAACCCGGCCAGGGACTCGTCCCACTCGTCCGGCACGACGCCACGCACGTCATACGCCTTGACGATGTTCGAAAGATCTGCGGCCACTGCCTGCCCTCCTGAAGGTCCTGTGCGGTTCAGCAAAACCTACCCTGAACCAGGAGCAGCTCTTCAGGCCACCGGAGCGTCAGGAATCGGGCGATCTCAGGACGCGCAGGTGTCCACGACGGGTCTCGCCGGTGGACGGGCCGCCCTGGCCGGGACCGCCGGCCTCGGCCGCGCGGCCCGGCGGGCGGGCGGCTTCGCGGACGGCGTTGGCGAGGGCTTCGAGGTCGTCGCCGCTGGGGCGGGACGGCCCGGAGCCGTCGGACAGGCGCACGACGTCCCAGCCCCGTGGGGCGGTCAGGCGCTCCGAGTGCTCGGCGCACAGGTCGTAGCAGTGGGGTTCGGCGTAGGTGGCGAGCGGGCCGAGAACTGCGGTCGAATCGGCGTAGACGTACGTCAGTGTCGCGACGGCAGGGCGGCCGCACGCGGTGCGCGAACAGCGACGTACAAGGCTCACGACGTTGGACGGTACCGCACTCTTGACCGGGCCGCGACGACTCCACCGCCGCTCACTCCCCCGTGTCGTGCTCGGAGCTACCCTGCGGGGGTGACCGACACCCCTCTTCCTCCCTGTCCCGCCGAGCCCCCCACGGGGACCCGAGCCGAGCCGCGCCCGCGTCGGCGGGACCGGCACGGGCGCGGGATGCGCGGTCCGGTGGCCCCTCCTCAGGTGCCGCTGTCGGCGAGCCGGTCGGAGCTGTTCGGGGACCTCGTACGGGATTCCGTGGAGCGGCTGGAGCGGCGCTGGCCGCAGCTGTCCGAGGTGGAGTTCCTGATCGGTGACGTGCCCGGGCCGCCGGGCGGTCCGGACGGCGGCTGGAACGACGAGGCGGTGCCGCTGGGCGCGGTGTCGGAGTCGCGCGAGGGGCGGCCCGCCCGGGTCGTGGTCTTCCGCCGGCCGGTGGAGATCCGTACGAAGACGCGGGACGAGAAGGCGATGCTGGTCCACGAGATCGTGGTGGAGCAGGTGGCGGAGCTGCTGGGGCTCTCGCCGGAGACGGTGGACCCCCGGTACGGCCAGGACTGAGTCCGTCCTGCCGGCGCGTACCGGGGGTGCCCCGTCATCCGGTCGTCATCGGGTCAGGACGGAGAGGTCCTGGGCGGCCTTGGGGACCGAGACGGTGGAGTGGTCGTCGGAGAAGCCCTGGACGGTGAACATCGCGATGCCCTCGTGCGGGAGGGACAGGGTGCGGGCCGCGTGGACCGGGCCGCCCGAGAGGGTCTCGACGGTGAGGGCGTAGGAGCCCTTGCCGCCCGCGGGGGCCAGGGAGAGCGTCTGTGTGGTGCCCGCCTTGACGGTGACCTCCTGGGAGGCCGCCTCGCCGCCGCCGGTGCCCGGCGAGGCGGTGACCTTGACCTTCGCGTCGGCTGCCGGAGCGGTCAGGGCCAGCAGGGTGGTGTTCTCCTCCGGCCGGTTGTCGGCCACGGTCGCCCGTGCCCCGACCGGCCCGGTGGCAGGGATGAAGCCGATCTCCTGCTTGGCGCCGCTGCCGCGGACCACCCGTACCGCCGCGACGACCGGGGCGGACTTCTTGGGGTCGGAGGGGGTCAGCAGGAGCGAGCCGGCCTCGCCGCGGGTCAGGTCCTTGAGGTCGACGGCCGCCGTCATACCGGCCTTGACGTGCAGCTGCTCGTTGCCCGCCGGGCTGATCGAGCCGCCGGGTGCGGCCAGGCGCACCTTCAGGTCCGCGTCCTCCTCGCCCGGTACGAAGACGACCAGCCGTACGGAGGCGGCGTCCGCCGGGATGCCCGGCAGGACGAGCGAGCCCGCCGGGTCGGCGGAGGCCGGCAGCCAGTCGGCGCCCACCGTCTCCTCGCCGACCTGCACCGATGCGCCCACCCGGCCCGCGCGGGTGGTCACGTGGGCGGTGGCGTCCGCGAGCTGGGCGCCCGGGACCAGGGTGGACAGCAGGACGGTCTTGGTGGACTTGGGGTCGACCCGGATGCTCTCGCTGGTGCCGGCGTCGGGCTTGGCCGGACCGTCCGGGCCGAAGAGCTTGATGTCGACGATGGCCGCGGCGTCGTCGGGGTTGGTGAGGTGGACGTAGTCCTCGCGTCCCTTGGCCGTGCTCACCGCGGGGAACCAGAAGTCGGTGCCGGGTGCGGTGCAGCCGACGCCGAGCACGCCGCGGGTCCGGCCGACCGAGACCTTGGTGGTCAGCTGCGCGGTCCAGCCGGGGGCGAGGATCCCGTCGGCGCTGCCGGTGAGGGCGGGTGCGTCGGCTCCGCTGGCGGTGGCCCCGAGGGGCTTGCCCGGCTCCTTGGGTTCCAGCACCGGCTTGGCGTCCTTGGTCGCGCCGAGCAACCGGGCCGAGCCCTTGCCCTCGCCGGCGGGCCCGCCGGGGGTGAAGGCCGTGTACGTGGTCTCGGCGATGTCCGAGGAGCTGGGCCCCGGGCACACCAGCAGGGACCGCTCCACCGGCATCCGGGCGGCGGCCGCCGCCTTGCCGTCGGCCGCCTTCCCGTCGGCGGCGGGTGCGGTGAGGGCGGCGACGCCGGTGAGGGCGGCCAGGGCCGCGGTCACCGCCGCCAGCGTCAGGGGTGCGCGCTGCTTCACTGCTGGTGGCTCCCGTCCGGGCGCTGGTCGTACGGCGGGTAGGGCTCGTACGGGTAGGTGTACTGCTGCTGGTCCGGGTCCTGGACCGGCTGGTGCTGGGGCTGCTGCGGGTAGGGGTCCTCGTAGGCCTGGCCGTTCTGCCCGCCCTGGCCGCCCTGCCCGCCGTGGCCGGCCTGCTGGCCGTACTGCGGGTACTGGTCGTACGGGGCCTGCTGCTGCGGCTCGTACGCGTAGCCGCCCTGGTCGCCGTAGGCCTGGTACGCGTAGCTGTCGTCGCCGTACACCGGCTGTGCCGGGATCTGCGCGTACGGGTCGGCGACCGCCGCGGTCTCCACCGGTACGGGGGCCGGTTCGGCCTCGGCGCGCAGCCGGCGGGCGCGGCGGCCCTCGCCGGCCTCGCCCGGGCCGGGCCGGTCCGGGAGCGCGGTCTCCTCGTCCGGCATGTCGTCGTCGAGTTCCGCGCGGCGGCCGGGCAGGGCCATCACCAGCAGGACCAGGGCGAGGAGGCCCTGGGCCCAGTACCAGGCGGTCTGCAGCAGGGAGTCCTCGTGGACGAGGTCGAGGCGGCCGCCGCCGGCGGGCAGTTCGAAGCCCTGCGCCCAGCCGTCGAGGGTCTTGGGCTTGAGTGGCTTGCCGTCGAGGGTGGCCTGCCAGCCTTCGTCGGCCCGGTCGGCGATGCGCAGGACGCGGCCCGCGTCACCGGCGGGGATCTTGCTGTGGGCCTCGACGGGTCCGGCGGCGACCGGGATCGGGGCCTCGCCCTGCTTGCCGGAGACGATGACCGCGCGAGGCAGCCAGGGTTCGACACCCCACAGGGCGGTGCCGTCCTGCTGGTGGCGGCGGCTGAGGCCCGGGGTGGCGTCGAGGACGCGGCGGATCTCCTCGGGGCCGCCGGGGCGGAACATCACGAAGCGGATGGCGAAGGCGCTGAGCTGGCTGGACTGGTCGGCGCCGGAGCCGGCGACGAGGTTGGAGACGACCTTGTCGAGGCGGGCGTCGCCACCGGTGCGGGCGGCGACCTCCGCGTCGCCGATGCGGCCGCCGGAGCCCCGGACGAGGCTGTAGGAGACGGTGGCGGGCGGGTCCAGGTCGAGGATCAGGGTGCGGGTCTGGTTGTCGTCGCCGCCCGCGTCCGCGACGAAGGCCGGGACCTGTACGGGGTCGCGGCGCTGCAGCGGGCCGTCGGCGCCGGCGAGCATCCAGGTGGCGGCGGCGACCAGCGGGCCTGCGGCGGCGGCCAGGGCGATGAGGGCGGCCAGCGGCTGGCGCCAGCCGAAGCTGCGGGCGGCCACGCGTTCCTTGGCTCCGTCGGCGCCGAGCGCGGCGGCCGTGAGCAGGGCGAGGCCGTAGACGAGGGTGGCGGGTCCGGCCCAGGCGGTGCGGTTGAGGACGACGGCCAGGAGCAGTCCGGCCAGGGCGGCGGCCCAGGCGGTGCGGACGGCGAAGGCGCGGTCGGTGCGCAGCAGGGCGGCCAGGGCGGCGAGGACGATGCCGGCGAGGACCGGTCCGGCGCCGGTGCCGGGGCCGCCGGGGCTGATGGCGAGCAGGCCGAGGGCGTCGGCGGAGCCGGCTCCGTAGGGCAGTCCGGCCTCGTGCAGGAGGCGGCCGGGGTGGGTGAGCAGGCCCAGCGACCAGGGGGCGAGCACGGCGAGCGGGACGGCGAGGGTGGCGAGCAGCCGCAGGCCGTACGCCTTCCAGTGCGCGCGCCGCAGGACCAGCGCACCGATGCCGAGGACGGCGGCCAGCGGCCATACGACGGGGGTGAAGGCGGTGGTGAGGGTGAGCAGCAGCGTGTACGTCCACACCGCGCGCCGGCCGCCCCGCCGGTCGGTGGCTTCCGCGCCGTCGGCGAGGTCGAAGGCGGCGACGGCGGAGCGGGCGAGGAGGGGGAGCACGACGGCGAGGACGGCGGTGCCGAGGCGGCCGCCGGCGAGGGCTCCGGTCACGGCCGGGAGGAAGGCGTAGGCGGTGGCCGCCCAGGCGCGCAGCAGCCGGGATTCGACGAGCGGCCGGGAGGCGAAGTAGGCGGTGAGGCCGGCGAGCGGGACGGATCCGACGAGCAGCAGGGTCAGGGCGGCCTGGGTGGAGCCGAACAGGAGGGTGGCGAGGGTGCCGAGGACGGCCAGGTAGGGCGGCGCGGAGGCGGTGGAGCCGGTGCCGACGGCGTGCCAGCCGTCGGTGTAGGCGGCCCAGAGTTCGGAGCCGCTGCCGGGGGCGGGCAGCAGGGCGCCGCCCATGAGGGAGCCACCGCCGATCAGGGCGCGGCAGGCGGCGAGGGAGACGACGGCCAGGACGGCGAGGAGGAGGGGCGCGGGGTTGCGTGCGAGCCGCTTGAGGCGGGCGAAGCGCTCGGTCTCCACCAGGTAGTCGCCGTCTTCGCCGGGGGCGTCGAGGACGCTGCCTCCGCCGTGCCGGCCCGCGGGGGCGGCGGCGGTGTCGCGGTCGCTGCCGAAGTAGCCGGCGAGCTGTTCCGCGTTGGCCCGCAGGGAGGCTCCCGGCGGGGGGAACAGCGGGCGCAGTTCGGCGGCGGGGACGGCGGGGCGGCGGCGGGCCCTGCGGGCGGCGAGGAGCCGGCCGGGGCGCAGGAGGGTGGCGAGCAGGCCGGTGAGTTCGTCGACGGCCTGGCCGGGGGCCTTGCCGATGAGGTAGGCGAGGGTGCGCAGCACGGTGCCGAGCAGGACGCGCAGCAGGACGTACGGCAGGGCGCGGCCGGAGCTGTTGGCGAGGATCGTGTAGACGGCGCCGGCCTTGTCGACGCGGTGCGGGCCGGCCGTGGTGCGTCCGGCGCAGTCGACGGTGCGGCGTTCGCGGGCGGCGGCCTCGGCGTGCCGCAGGACGGCGTCGGGGGCGACGAGGACGCTGTGGCCGGCGCTCTGGGCGCGCCAGCACAGGTCGACGTCGTCGCGCATCAGGGGCAGGCGCCGGTCGAAGCCGCCGAGCTCGTCGTAGACGTCGCGGCGGACCAGCATGCCGGCGGTGGAGACGGACAGGACCGGGCGGACCTGGTCGTGCTGGCCCTGGTCCTGTTCCCGGCGGTCGAGGCCGGTCCAGCGGCGGCCGCTGCGGGCGATGGTGACGCCGGCTTCGAGGAGCTGCTTCTTGTCGTACCAGCCGCGCAGTTTGGGGCCGATGACGGCGGCGTCGGGGTTTTCCTCGGCGACGCGGAGCAGTTCGGTGAGGGCGTCGGGTTCGGGGGCGCTGTCGTCGTGCAGGAGCCAGAGCCACTGGACGGGTTCGCCGTGGGGGAGGTCGGGCAGGTCGTACGTGTCGTCGCGCCAGGTGCGGCTGACGGGGTCCCAGCCGCTGGGGCGCTTGAGGTACGGGAGGTCCTCGGGGGTCAGGGTGCCCGCGGAGCGTGCGGCTTCGTCGACCGCGGTGCCGAAGCCGGTGCGGCGGGCGAGGTGCAGGACGTGGTCGTCGCCGAGGGCTTCGGTGAGCAGGCGCGCGGAGTCGTCGGCGCTGCCGGTGTCGGCGGCGACGTGGTTCTGCGCGGGGCGTTCCTGGCCGAGGAGGCCGGCGAGTGTCCGGGGCAGCCAGCGGGCGCCGTCATGGGCGACGAGGACCGCGGTGACGACGTGCCGGGGGAACTCGGGTGTGGCTGGGGCCTGGTAGGAGGCCGTCGACTGGCTGTGCAGGGACATCGCGGTACGGGCCCTCCGGCCGGGGGTCCGGGGGTGGTGTGCCCTCGGAGGCTGCTGGACAGCGCCCCACCCTAACGGCTGCCAAGACAGCGGTCCGCCTCCTGCGGGGAAGGTGCAGGAGGCGGACCGTGTGCCGTGCTGTGTGTCGCGCTCGTCGTCCCGGCCGGCGCGCTGTCCGTCATGGGTCGAAGTGCGCTCTGTGGTGTGTCCCGTGGTGCGTGCTGCGGTGCGTTCCGTGGTGCGTGCTGCGGTGCGTTCGATATGTCGTGCGATGTGCGGTAGGTGCCTGACCGGTGGTGCGTCGGCCGTTTCAGACCGCTGCCTTTTTCAGGCGGCGGCGTTCCCGCTCGGACAGACCGCCCCAGATGCCGAATCGCTCGTCGTTGGCGAGGGCGTACTCAAGGCATTCGGAGCGGACTTCGCAGGCGAGGCAGACCTTCTTGGCCTCGCGGGTGGAGCCGCCCTTCTCGGGAAAGAAGGACTCGGGGTCGGTCTGGGCGCACAGAGCGCGCTCCTGCCACCCGAGCTCTTCGTCCGCCTCCTCGACCAGCAGTTCCTGAAACAGCTCGGTCATGTGCGCCCCTCGCTCTGTCTGTGCGTCCCCGTGACGATGTCGTCACTGATTGCTACGTAACGACACGAGTGAAATTACAAGTGCGTGGCTCCGGGGCAGTCAAGCCGAGATCTGCTATTGGGCCCCTTATTCACTCTGCGGAACCAAGCCTATGCAGAAAGTGTTCATATCGCCAAAAATCGTGACACATGCCACCGGCGCCACAGGATGCCGCCTTTACCCGTATTCCACGTGCCACCTCCGGGCAGGGTTGCGGTCCGGCCGGAGAAGCGGCGCAGATCACATTCAGGTCACGGAAGTCGGGATCGGGTTTGAGCGCCGACACAGCGCCACATCCCCTGCCGCACAGTGCACAAACCTTTCTCCGGGCACGGTAACCGGATGAGGTGAAACTTTTACCCCAAACCGGACATTGGGTTGACAGTCAGGCCCCCGAGCCGTTCTCCTTGTTTGCATGTCAGCGCCCGCAGCCACCACCCGGACCCCCATTCGTGGGTTCCTGTGCGCTGCCCAGGTTCGCTGTTGCTGTTGCAGCTGTTGATGCCCGCGGAGCCCCGGCTCCTCAGAGCTCCGGCCCGTCCCCGCAGCAACCGCCAGCACGACTGACATCCGTCGAGGTACCCCCCACGATGAACAGCACGAACAGCGCCACCCCCACCGCTTCCGCCGCTCCCGTCGCTCCCGCGACGGTCGAGAGCGACCTCCAGATCGCCGGCGACATCCTCGCCGTCCAGCACCTCCTCCAGCCCGCCCGTGAACACCCGGCCACCGTCGCCGAGTTCGCCGGGCTCGCCCGCTCCATCGCCGAGGACCGCGCCTCCTGGGAGCACCTCGTCGAGTACGACGCCACCACCCGCTGGTACCACCGGCTGCGCACCGGCCCCGGTTACGAGGTCTGGCTGCTCAGCTGGGTCCCCGGCCAGGGCAGCGGCCTCCACGACCACGGCGCCTCCTCCGGCGTCATGACCGTCCTGGAGGGCGAGCTCACCGAGCACACCCCCCGCGGCCGCACCACCCACCGCCCCGGCACCCAGCGCGTCTTCGCCCCCGGCTACGCCCACGAGGTCGTCAACGACACCCTCGACGGCGCGGTCAGCCTGCACGTCTACTTCCCCGGCCTGACCGAGATGCCGATGCACAGCTGCTCCCCGGCCGAAACCGCGTCCGTACCGGCCTGACGTCGATCGGCCTGACAGTCCCACCCGTCGCCCGACCACCACCCCTCGCCGACAGCCTTCGGCTGACAGACTGTCTGCATGCGCATTGTTGTTCTGGCCGGCGGTATAGGCGGCGCCCGGTTCCTGTCCGGACTCAAGTCGGCGGTGCCCGACGCGGACATCACGGTCATCGGCAACACCGGTGACGACATTCACCTCTTCGGGCTCAAGGTCTGCCCCGACCTGGACACGGTGATGTACACCCTCGGCGGTGGCATCAACGAGGACCAGGGCTGGGGCCGCTCCGACGAGTCCTTCACCGTCAAGGAGGAACTCGCGGCGTACGGGGTCGGACCCACCTGGTTCGGCCTCGGCGACCGCGACTTCGCCACTCACATCGTGCGTACGCAGATGCTCGGCGCGGGCTACCCGCTGAGCGCCGTCACCGAGGCCCTCTGCGACCGCTGGCAGCCCGGCGTACGGCTCCTGCCCATGTCCGACGACCGGGTCGAGACCCACGTCGCGATCACCGAGGCCGGCACCGGGGAACGCCGCGTCATCCACTTCCAGGAGTACTGGGTCCGGCTGCGCGCCTCGGTGGACGCGGAGGCGGTCGTACCCGTCGGAGCCGAGCAGGCCAAGCCCGCCCCCGGTGTGCTGGAGGCCATCGCCGCCGCCGACGTGATCATCTTCCCGCCGTCCAACCCCGTGGTCTCGGTCGGCACGATCCTCGCCGTCCCCGGCATCCGGGACGCCGTGGCCTCCGCCGGGGCGCCCGTCGTGGGCCTCTCCCCCATCGTCGGGGGCGCGCCCGTGCGCGGGATGGCCGACAAGGTGCTCGCCGCGGTGGGTGTCGAGTCCACCGCCGCCGCGGTCGCCCTGCACTACGGGACCGGGCTGCTGGACGGCTGGCTCGTGGACACCTCGGACGCGGACGCCGTCGCGGAGGTCGAGGCCGCCGGGATCACCTGCCGCGCGGTGCCGCTGATGATGACCGACGTGGAGGCCACGGCCGAGATGGCCCGCGCCGCACTGGAGCTGGCGGAGGCCTCCCGGTGACGCGGGTGCCCGCGTACGAGGTGCGGGCGCTCGACGGGATCCCGGAGGTCAGGCCGGGCGACGACCTGGCGAAGCTGATCACGACCGCCGCTCCCGACCTGCGCGACGGAGACGTCCTGCTGGTCACTTCGAAGATCGTCTCCAAGGCCGAGGGCCGGATCGTGGAGGCCGACTCGCGCGAGGCCGCGATCGACGCCGAGACCGTACGGGTCGTCGCGCGCCGGGGTCCGCTGCGGATCGTCGAGAACCGGCAGGGCCTGGTGATGGCCGCGGCCGGTGTGGACGCCTCCAACACCGCCCCCGGCACCGTACTGCTGCTGCCCGAGGACCCGGACGGCTCGGCCGCCGCGATCCGCGCCGGGGTGCGCGACACCCTGTCCGTGGACGTGGGCGTGGTCGTGACGGACACCTTCGGGCGGCCGTGGCGCACCGGACTGACGGACGTGGCGATCGGCTCGGCCGGTGTGCGGGTCCTGGACGACCTGCGCGGCGGCACGGACGCGCACGGCAATCCGCTGAGCTCGACGGTGGTGGCGACCGCCGACGAGCTGGCCGCCGCCGGTGACCTGGTCAAGGGCAAGGCGGCCGGGCTGCCGGTGGCGGTCGTGCGCGGGCTGGCCCACGTCCTGGGCGAGGGCTCCTCGGCCCGGGACCTGGTGCGCTCCCCCGCCGACGACATGTTCCGGCTGGGCACCTCGGAAGCGGTACGGGAAGCCGTGACGCAGCGCCGTACGGTACGGGCCTTCACCGCGGAGCCGGTGGACCCGGGCGCGGTGCGGCGGGCGGTGGCGGCGGCCGTGACGGCCCCGGCCCCCCACCACACGACGCCGTGGCGGTTCGTCCTGCTGGAGTCCGAGGCCTCACGGGTGCGGCTGCTGGACGCGATGCGGGACGCGTGGGTCGCGGACCTGCGGGCGGACGGCAAGTCCGAGGAGTCCGTGGCGAAGCGGGTGCGGCGCGGGGACGTGCTGCGGGCCGCCCCGTACCTGGTGGTGCCGTGTCTGGTGACGGACGGCGCGCACCACTACGGGCACGCCCGGCGGGACACGGCGGAGCGGGAGATGTTCGTGGTCGCGATGGGCGCGGGCGTGCAGAACCTGCTGGTCGCGCTGGCCGGGGAGCGGCTGGGGTCGGCGTGGGTGTCTTCGACGATGTTCTGCCGGGACGTGGTGCGGGAGGTGCTGGAGCTGCCGCAGGACTGGGACCCGATGGGAACGGTGGCGGTGGGACACCCGGCGGCGGCCCCGGCGGACCGGCCGGGGCGCTCCGCGGCGGACTTCATCGAGGTTCGCTGAGCCTTCGGGCCGGACGCGTCAGAGGCGGCCGATGTCACCGCGCGGCATACGGGGCGTGCGGCGGGGCGGGGACTGGCCCGCGAGGAGGATGAGGCGGGCGGCACGGTGGCGCTGCCCGGCGTACGGGGCGAGGAGCTCCAGCATGGCCGCGTCGTCGGTGTCGCGGTCCCCGACGAGGGCGTAGCCGATGATGCCGGGGAGGTGGAGGTCTCCCGTGGTCACGGCGTCGGGGTCGCCGTTGCTGCGCTGGAGGGTTTCGGCGGAGGTCCACGGGCCGATGCCGGGGACGGCCTCCAGCCTTCGTACGGCCTCGGCCGGGGGCATGGCCGCGGCCTCCTCCAGGCGGTTCGCGACGCGGGCGGCCCGGACGATGGTGGCGGAACGCTTGGCGTCGACGCCGGCCTTGTGCCAGTCCCAGGACGGGATCATGGCCCAGGTGCGGGCGTCGGGCACGACGCAGAGGTCCTGCGGCCCGGGCGCGGGCTCGCCGTACTGCCTCACGAGCCGGCGCCAGGAGCGGTAGGCCTCGTCGGAGGTGACCTTCTGCTCCAGGATCGTGGGGATCAGGGATTCGAGGACCAGGCCGGTACGGGTGAGGCGCAGGCCGGGACGGCGGCGGTGGCTGGCGTGCACGAGGCGGTGGCGGGGGACGAAGGCGGCGGGGTCGTCGCCGGCGCCGAGGAGCACGGGGAGCTGTTCGAGGAACCAGTCGGCGCCGGGGCCCCAGGCCTCGGCGTGCACCTGCTCGCCCGCGCGGGCCACGCGGAGGGTGGCCGGGCCCTGCGGGGTACGGGCGGTGCGCCAGACCGAGCCGTCGGGGGTGGTGCGGAAGGTGGGGTCGGCGGGGCCGCGCCTGAGGGGGCCGAGGGTGAGTCCGAGGTCCAGGGGACCGTCGGGGGCCCAGTGGCGTTCCTTGGCTCCGGCGCCGGCGGTGCCGCCCGGGCCCGCGGGGACGTCGGTGCGGCCGCCGCGCACGGCGGTACGGGTGAGGGGATCGAAGCGGCCGGCCATGCGTCGAGCGTAGCCCTGCCGGATGCTCCGCCGGTTCCCGCGCCTCGATCTCCCCCGGCCACCGCTGGGAGGTGCCCCCTGGCGAGGCTCGAAGACCGGGGCTCCGCCCCGGACCCCGCTCCTCGAACGCCGGAGGGGCTGGAAGGGGCGGAGCCCCCGGGGGCCGAGGCCCGGGGACGGGGCCGCACGTATCCGGCCTGCGGACCGCCGGAGGCTAAGGGCGGCCCTGGAGTTTTGCCGAGGCCTTGCGGGTGGCGCCCAGCTTGCCGTAGAGCTTCGTGCCCGGGCACTGGGTGGCGAAGCCGTCCCGGTGGCCGGAGATGACGTTCATCGACACCTTCTTGCCCTTGGGGTAGCGGTTGCCCCCGCCCGACGTCAGGGTGGTCTTCGCGCGCGGGTCCCGGCCGAAGAGGCCGAGCTTCCAGGCCGTGAGGCGCGCGACCGCGTCGACCGCCACCGCGGGCGGGGCCGAGGAGGTGAAGGTGCCCAGCACCGCGACGCCCATGCTGTTGGTGTTGAAGCCCATCGTGTGCGCGCCGAGGACCGCCTTGGAGACGCCGCCCGCGCGGCCCTCGTAGACCGTGCCGCACTTGTCGACGGCGAAGTTGTAGCCGAAGTCCCGCCAGCCGCTGCTGATCACGTGGTAGCGGTACAGGCTGCGCAGGACCGCGGGGGCGTCCTTGCAGGCGTAGTTGTTGCCGGAGGCGGTGTGGTGGACGAAGGCCGCCTTGACGGTGCTCGTGTAGACGAAGCCCGACTCGCGCAGGCTCTCGTCCGCGCCCCAGCCCTTGCGGGTGACGATCCGCGGGCGCGGACCGATGTACGGGGCGGCCGCGGCGGTCAGCTCGCCGTCGCTCGCGAAGATCGCGTCGGCGGTGGAGTCGGCCTTGTCGAGTGCGGTGATCTCGTTCGCGCCGAGCGAGGCGTGCGGGACGTTCGCGGCGGAGGACTCCGCCGTCTCCATCGTCATGGCGGGCACCGCCACCTCGCCCTTGCCGTCGCCGTCGGGGCCGGTGTTCTTGCCGTCGGAGCCCGCGGCGGGGGTCTCCGCGCCCGGGTCGACGAGCTCGATCCGCATACCCGTGGGCAGCCGGGAGGGGGCGCGGGTGGCCGGGGCGCCGGATTCGGCCTGGACGCGGACCTCCACGGCGTCGGACTCGCCCACCCACAGCGGGGCGGTGGCGCCGCGGATCCGGCCGGAGCCGCGTTCCGCCGCGTCGGGGTCGGCGGCGTGCTCGCCGTTGTGGGTCTCGACGTCCTGCCAGTCCGACCAGGTGGCGGTCCGGGTGGAGCGGGTCCGCACCTGGACCCTGCCGTGCAGTTCGGTGGCCGCGTCGTCCCAGACCACACCGACCAGCGAGAACGTCTTGACCTCGCGTGCGGTCAGGCCCTGCGTCTCGGGGCGGCTCGGGGAGGCGCTCATTCCGGGGACTCCGGGCGCCCGCGTCGCCGAGGGTCCCAGCGGGACGAGCGGCAGCGATTGGGTGGAACCGGCGGGGGTTACGGGGGCGGTCTCGGCCAGGGCGGGGGTGGGGAGCGCGAGGGGCAGGGCCAGTACGGCGGCCGTCGCGACGCCGATCGAGGAAGCAAGGAATCCACGCATGAAAAGGATGGTGAGCACGCGGATCGCCCGGCGCCATCCGAGAACTGACGCTCCGTCCGCCCCGCCACGCGTACCCCTCCCCCGTACGGAGGAGCCGGCGGCCCCCGTACGGGGGACGGGCCCGCGTACGCTGTGCCGGGTGAACGCCACTGACCGCACCCCTGCCGACCTGCTGCGATCCGCGCTCGCCGCCGATCCGGGCCGCCCGCTCGTCACCTTCTACGACGATGCCACCGGCGAGCGCGTCGAATTGTCCGTCGCGACCTTCGCCAATTGGGTGGCCAAGACCGCCAATCTGCTCCAGGGCGACCTGGGGGCCGAGCCCGGGGACCGGCTCGCTCTGATGCTGCCGGCGCACTGGCAGAGCGCGGTGTGGCTGCTCGCCTGCGCCTCCGTCGGGGTCGTCGCCGAGGTGGGCAGGGATCCGGCGGACGCGGATCTCGTCGTCAGCGGGCCGGACACCCTGGAGCGGGCCCTGGCGTGCGGCGGTGAGCGGGTGGCGCTCGCGCTGCGGCCGCTGGGCGGCCGGTTCCCGCAGCCGCCGGCCGGGTTCGCGGACTACGCGGTGGAGGTGCCGGGGCAGGGTGACCGCTTCGCGCCCTTCGTGCCGGTGGATCCCGAAGGTCCGGCGCTGGTCGTCGGTGGCGAGGAGCTCACGCACACGGCGCTGGTGGCCCGTGCCCGCGAGGACGCGGCGAAGCTCGGCCTCGGCGAGGGCTCGCGGGTGCTGACCGGGCTCGGCTACGACACCTGGGACGGGCTCTCGGCCGGGCTGTACGCCGCGCTGGCCGCCGGCGGGTCCGTGGTGCTGTGCCGGAACCTGGACCGGCTCCCGGCGGACGGGCTGGCCCAGCGCAGCGAGAGCGAGCGCGTCACCCACACCGTCTGATCGCCGCCCGGAGGCCTGTCACTCACACTGGTGAAAGGCAGGTACGGGCGATTTGTCACCCGTACGGCTCTAGACAGACCCCCGCCCCCGAGCTGCTCCGGCGTCCCGGGGGCAGCATCGGCAGTGGCCGTGCTCACCCGTACGGCCGACGGCCCGCAGTCGTAGCGGCGAGGGGACGGACGCCAGTGACGGACAGCGCAGGCATACCGGGCGGCACCGGCGCGGCCGGGTCCGCGGGGCGCCCCCCGCGCACCCGCGGGCGCCGGCGCCGGCTGCTGCGCTGGATCGGCCTCGGGGCGGCCTTCCTGGTCCTGGCGGGCACGGCCACCGGCTGGTGGCTCTACAACAAGCTCGACGGGAACATCACCGAGGACACCTCGGCCGCGGCCGAGCTGCGGCGCTACGACCGCGAGCGCCCGGCGCACCTGGCCACCGGGGCCCAGAACATCCTGCTGATCGGCTCGGACTCGCGCTCCGGCAAGGACAACGCCAAGTACGGTCAGGACGGGGGCACCCAGCGCTCGGACACCACGATCCTGCTGCACCTGCCGCAGGACCGCAGGAGCGCGACCGCGGTGTCGATACCCCGGGACCTGATGACGGACATCCCCTCCTGCCGGCAGGTGGACGGGAGCCGCACCGCCGAGCGGTTCGCGCAGTTCAACTGGGCGTTCCAGTGGGGCGGGGCCGCCTGCACGATCCGTACGGTGGAGAAGCTGACCGGGATCCGCGTCGACCACCACATGGTGATCGACTTCGGCGGGTTCAAGAAGATGGTCAACGCCATCGGCGGGGTGGAGGTCTGCCTCAAGGAGCCGGTGAACGACGCCGAGGCGAAGCTGCGGCTCGCCGCCGGGCGCCAGACGCTGCGGGGCGAGCAGGCCCTGGGCTACGTCCGCGCCCGCCACAGCCTGGGCAACGGCAGCGACACCGAACGCATGGACCGCCAGCAGCAGTTCCTCGGTTCGCTCGTCAAGAAGGTGCAGAGCAACGGGGTGCTGCTGAATCCGGCGCGGCTGTACCCGCTGCTGGACGCGGCGACCTCCTCGGTGACCACGGACCCGGGACTGGCCTCGCTGCGCGGCCTGTACGAACTCGTGCGGGGCATGCGCGACATCCCGACCGATCAGGTCAAGTTCCTGACGGTGCCTCGCAAGCCGTACGCACCCGACCCGAACCGGGACGAGCTGGTCGAGCCCGACGCGGAGCGGCTGTTCCAGCAGCTGAGGACGGACAAGCCGGTCACGGTCGCCCCGCCGGAGCCCACGCCGAGCGCAGCCGCGGCCGAGGGCCGGGGGGCGGGCACGGAGGTGGGTCAGGACACGGACTCCACCGACGAGGGAACCGTCACACCTCAGGTACCCGTCCCTACTTTCACCGGAACCACTGCAGGTAACGCCGACTGCCGGTAAAGCAATCCCAAAAGCCGGTGCCCGAACCGAGCAGGATGGGCGGTTCACCCCGTTATAAGGGGAGTGGAATTTGTCACCAGCATGGTTTGCCGCCGAACAGGGCGGATAGGGTGAGCGATCCGGTGCCCGGCCGGACCAGAGGCGGGCACCAGCAGCCGGATCGTTGACCGTGCGCCTGGGGGAGGCGCGTCGCGAGGCACCGACGGAGGATTCGAGCAACCGTGGATGCGCAAAGCCGTGGGCGGGCGGACGAGATCGACCCCGCAGACCAGTGGGTACTCAATCCCCGCACCGGCAACTACGAACTGCGACTGGCCGACTCCGCCGCGCAAGCGCGGCCCAAGGTCACCGCGCCCCGCAGATCACCGTCTGCTCCTTCAACCCCTACCGCCCCCTCCCCCGGCGTACCGAAGCCGCGGCGCGGCGACCCGCCGCCCGGCGGCCGGCGCGGCGGACGCTCCCGCAAGCTCGGCGGCGGAGGCCGTAAGAAGGCGCTGGCCATCACCGGGGGCACGCTGGCGTTCCTGCTGGTCGGCGGTTCCGTGGCGGCGTACCTCTACTACAACCACCTGAACGGCAACCTCAGCGTCACCGACGTGGCGGGCGCGGGCACCGGCGGTTTCAAGAAGGACCAGCCGATCAACATCCTGGTCATCGGAACCGACAAGCGCACCGGCGCGGGCAACGAGAACTACGGGGACAAGGACAGCGTCGGCCACGCCGACACCACGATCCTGTTCCACGTCTCGAAGGACCGGACCAACGCGACCGCGCTGTCCATCCCCCGCGACCTGATCACCAACATCCCGGCCTGCCCGACGAAACAGCCGGACGGATCGACGAAGACGATCGCACCCTCCAAGGGCACCCGCTTCAACACCAGCCTGGGCCAGGAGGGCCGCGACGCGGGCTGCACCATGCGAACGGTCAAGGAACTCACCGGCATCGAGGTCGACCACTTCATGATGGCCGACTTCAACGCCGTCAAGACGCTGAGCACGGCGGTCGGCGGAGTGCCGGTGTGCCTGGCCAAGCCCGTCAACGACGAGGAGGGTTCCCACCTCAAGCTGGACGCCGGCGAACACCGCCTGGAGGGCGAACAGGCCCTCGCCTTCGTCCGCACCCGGCACGGCTTCGGCAACAACAGCGACCTCGACCGGATCAGGATCCAGCAGCAGTTCCTGGGTTCGATGATGCGTGAGATGAAGTCGAAGGAGACGCTGACCAGCCCCAAGAAGTTCCTCTCCCTCGCGGAGGCCGCCACCAAGTCGCTGGGTGTGGACTCGGGGATCGGGTCCATCGGCAAACTCACCGATCTGGCCGGTGAGTTGAAGGGCATCGACACGAAGAACATCACCTTCACCACCCTCCCGGTGCTCGACAACCCGGCCGAACCGGAAGGCAAGAAGGCGACCGTCGTCGTCGATCACGCCCTGGCCGATCCGCTGCTGCAGATGATCCGGGGGGACGTCTCGCTCACGGAGGTCGAGAAGAAGGAACAGGCCGCCAAGGAGGCGGCCGACGCGGACACGAAGGCAAAGCAGGACGCGCTGCTCCAGGGCAACCGCGCAACCGCGGCGGACGTACGGGTGAGCATCTACAACGGCGGCGGCCCCAAGGGCGCCGCCTCCACGACGGTGAACTGGCTGCAGAACAGCAAGGGCGTGTCCAAGTCCAGCAACGTCGGCAACGCGCCCGCGAAGGTCGGCGCCACGCAGCTGGAGTACGCCCCCAACCAGGCCGACCAGGCCCGGGCGTTGGCCGACATCATGGGCCTGCCCGCGACAGCGCTGAAGGTGGGGACGGCGGACGCCCCGGCGAAGACCCCGATGAAGCTGACGCTGGGTCCGGACTTCGACAAGCCGGGCGCCCCGCTGGCGCCCCCGGTGCCCCAGCAGCTGCCCGAGGACGTGCAGCAGGCGCAGGCCGACAAGGCCGTCTGCGCCAAGTAGCAGGAATGGCCGGTGACACCGGCACTCCGTTGACCAAGAAGGACCTTGAGGGGGACGTGTGAGGCGCAGCAGCGTGCGAGGGGAGGGGGCGAACGCCCAGGCCGCCGGGGAGATACCCGGCGGCGGGGCGGGCGCGTCCGGCACGGTGCCCCCACAGCGGGGCGGCTCCGGTGCGGCCCGCCGGGCGGGCGGCGGACCTACCCGCAGACAGGGCCGGCGGCGCGTGCTGCGCTGGACGGCCTCCGTGCTGTCCCTGCTGATACTCGGGACGGCGGCCGCCGGATACCTGTACTACCGCCATCTGAACGGCAGCATCCACACGGACGAACTGAACCTCGGCGAGACCAAGCTGGGCGGGTCCAAGCCCAACGCCTTCGGGCAGACCCCGCTGAACATCCTGCTGATCGGCTCCGACGCGCGCGACGACGAGGCCAACCAGTCGCTCGGCGGGGCCACGGACACCTTCGGCGGCCCGCCGCTGGCGGACGTGCAGATGCTGCTGCACCTGTCCGCGGACCGCAGCAACATGTCGGTGGTCTCGATGCCGCGCGACACGATCCTGATGATGCCCAAGTGCACCGAGCCGGGCGGCAAGGTGCACCCCGCCAGCAAGGGCCTCGTGCAGACCAACGAGTCCCTGCAGCGCGGCGGTCCGGGTTGCACGGTCGCCACCTGGCAGGAGCTGACCAAGATCCCCATCGATCACTTCATGATGATCGACTTCAAGGGTGTGGTCTCGATGGCGGACGCCATCGGCGGCGTCCCCGTCTGCGTCGAGGAGAACATCCACTCCCGCACCCGTGAGGGCAAGGGCTCCGGCCTGAAGCTGCCGAAGGGCACGAGCGTCATCCAGGGCGAGCAGGCCCTGCAGTGGCTGCGCACCCGCTACGGCTTCGAGGACGGCACGGACATCGGCCGCACCCACGCCCAGCACCAGTACATGACGTCGATGGCCCGCGAGTTCCGCAAGAACGCCAAGCTCACCAACCCGGTGAAGCTCAACAGCCTGGCGCAGGCGGCGATCGATGCCATGGTCGTGGACAACGGCCTGAACAAGATCGACAAGCTGTACGACCTGAGCATGGAGCTCAAGAAGGTGCCCCCGGGCCGGATCACCATGACCACCATGCCGTGGGTGTACAGCACCAGGCCCGGCATGGACGGCCGGGTCGAGCCCATGGCGGGCGAGGCCGAGGCCGTGTTCCGGATGATCCGCGAGGACATCGCGCTCGACGGCAAGGGCTCCGGAACCCAGGAGGGCGGCGCATCCCCCTCACCGGGCGCCTCCGCGGCTCCGGGCACACCCGACACCCCGACCACGGCTCCGAGCACGGCCCCGAGCACGGCCCCGGCCGCGGCTCCCGCGAAGATCGTGGTCACCGTCCGCAACGCCACGGGCGGCAAGGACGGCGCCGAGACCCGGGTCAAGAACCGTGCGAACGACGTGGCCGCGGTGCTGACCGGCAAGGGCTTCACCAAGGCCGCCGCCGACACCCAGACCGGCGCCGAGGACACCACGGTCGTCCGCTACGCCACGGACGCCCAGGCGGCCGACGCGGGCGCCGTGGCCACCGCCCTGGGCCTGCCCGCCACCTCGGTGCAGAAGTCCGAGGAGGTCCCCGGGATCACCCTGTTCGTCGGCAAGGACTGGCGGACGGGCAGCGCGCCGACCCCGCCGCCGCCCGCCCCGACCGTGGCCCCGACCTCCGCCCACGCGCTCAACGGCGACAACGAGGGCGCCTGCATGGCGGTCCAGCCGGGCTTCACCTGGTAGCACGCACGCGAAAGGGGCCCGGCACGGCGGCTGCGTCGGTACGCAGCCTCCGGGCCGGGCCCCTTTCGTACGTCTCAGACCTGCGAGGGGTCCCGGTGCACGGCCGGACGGCGGCTCGCGATGACCTTGTCCGCCAGGGCCCGCGGGCTGGTCAGGAAGCCGAATCCCCAGCTCAGGTGCATGGTCGCCAGGGCCACGGGGATCTGCGCCCGTGCCTTGATCCCGAGCCCCTTGCCCGCCGGTACCGAGCCCGCGGTGATCGCCGCGAGATAGCCGGCCGGAAGGACGAAGCCCAGGGGGCTGACGGTCACGCCCACGACCACACTCGCGGCGATCGCGCAGACGAGGGTCGGCGGGGCCAGGTAGCGCAGGTTGATGGAGCCCGAGTGGTAGCGGGCCACCACGTGCCGCCAGCGCCCGTAGTCCTTGTACTGCTTGGCCAGCGCCTTGACGGAGCGCCGCGGGCGGTACTGGACCATCAGCTCCGGCGAGAACCAGATCAGACCGCCGGCTTCGCGGATGCGGAAGTTCAGCTCCCAGTCCTGGGCGCGGATGAACTCCTCGTTGTAACCGCCCTGCTGTTCCAGCGCCTCGCGGCGGAAGACCCCGAGGTAGACGGTTTCGGCCGGTCCCGCCTGGCCGCCGGTGTGGAACGGTGCGTTGCCGACACCGATCTTCGAGGTCATCGCGGCGGCGACGGCCTCTTCCCAGGCGTTCTCGCCCTCGGCGTGCATGATGCCGCCGACGTTCTGGGCGCCGGTCTCCTCCAGGAGGCGGACGGCGGTGGCGATGTAGTTCGGCGACAGCATGCCGTGCCCGTCGACGCGCACCACGATCGGGTGACGCGAGGCCTGGATGGCGGCGTTGAGCGCCGCCGGGGTCCGGCCGGTGGGATTCGGGACGGTGTGGACTCGGGGATCCTCGGCGACGAGTTCTGCGGCGATCTCGTCGGTGCGGTCCGTGGACGGCCCGAGCGCGATCACCACCTCCATCTCGCCCGCGTACTCCTGTTCCAGGATGTGGCGGACGGAATCGCGGAGGTAGTGCTCCTCGTCGAGCACCGGCATGATCACCGAGACTGCGGGCTGCTGGGCGGGCATGTGGTCCTTCAAGGTCGGGTATCGGTGTCACGTTACCGCGTACGGGGGAACCGGTTGCGCGCCGAGCGACCGGTAAGGACAGCAGCTGATCGTATGGGCCTACTGTTCTGCCGAATCAGCTGATCCGGCCGGCCGGCCCGACCGGTCTCCCTGCTGCCCCGCGGAGGTGTCCACCGTGCCCCAGCCGCACCGTCCCGCCCGTCCCGAAGGGCCGCCACGGCCGCAGCGCGCGCGACGGGGCGGAGGCGGTCCTGCCCGGCACCGGGACGGGCGGCCCCGGTGGGGCGTACGGCTCGCGGCCGGGCTGTCGGTGGCGGTGCTCGGCTCCGGGGCCGTCGGGCACGCCGTGATGACCGGCCTGGACACCGGGATCGAGCGGGTGGACCCGTTCAAGGACATGAAGAACCGCCCGCAGGCCGGACACGGCCTCAACTTCCTGCTGGTGGGCACCGACGGGCGGGAGAAGATCTCCCCGGAGGAGAAGCGCGAGTACCGCCTGGGCGGCGCGCCCTGCCACTGCACGGACACGATCATGCTGGTGCACCTGTCGGCCGACAAGGAACGGGCCAGTGTGATCAGCCTGCCCCGCGACAGCTACGCCGAGGTGCCCGCGCACCGGGACCTCGTCACCGGCAAGGCGCACAAGGCGCATCCCGTACGGCTGAACGCGGCGTACGCGGAGGGCGGGCCCAACCTGACGGTGCGGACCGTGGAGAACATGACCCGGGTGAAGATCGACCACTACCTGGAGGTCGACTTCACCAGTTTCATGAAGACGGTCGACGCGATGGGCGGCGTGGAAATCTGCACGGCCAAGACCATGCGGGACCGCAACACCGGCCTCGACCTGCTGCCGGGCAGCCACCGCCTCAGCGGCGGACAGGCCCTGCAGTACGTGCGCTCGCGCCATGTCGACGGGGCCTCCGACCTCGGCCGGATGCAGCGCCAGCAGCGGTTCGTCGCCGCCCTGATCAAGCAGGCGACCGGGGGCGGGGTGCTGCTGAACCCGGTGAAGTTCAAGGAGGTCAGCTCCACCCTTCTCGGCTCCGTGCGGGCCGACAAGGACTTCGGCTCGGAGCAGATGCTGGCCCTCGGACAGGCGATGCGGGACTTCACCCCGTCCTCCTCGGAGTTCGCCTCGGTGCCCATCGGCAGCCCGTCCTTCCCCGTGAAGGGCATCGGGTCCACCGTGAAGTGGGACGAGCCGAAGGCGGCCAAGTTGTTCGAGGCGCTGCGCCAGGACCGGCCGCTGGCCCCGGCGCGGCCCGGGAAGGCCGAAGGAGGCCCGCCCGCGGCGGTGCCCGTGGACGTGCCGCCGCCCCAGGTCCGGGTCCAGGTGGAGAACGGCACCCGGATCGACGGCCTGGGCGGCCGGGTCGACGCCGCGCTGCGCGCCACCGGCTTCGACACCACCCAGGCCCCGGGCAACGGCGCCAGCCGCGAGGTCAAGCGCACGGTGATCACATACGACCCCCGCTGGGACCGCTCCGCCCGGTCGGTGGCGACCGCGCTGCCGGGCAGCGAACTGCGGGCGGTGGCGGGCCAGGGCCGGACGGTGCTGGTGGTCGCGGGCGCGGACTACCGCAAGGTGGTTCCGGTGCGCGCCGAGGACCCGTACCAGGGCACCTTCGGGGTGGTCACCGGCGACCAGGTGGTCTGCGGGGACTAGGCCGGGGACTGCGCGGACCGGGTCGTCAGTCGTCGAAGCCCTGGGCCGACCGCTCCTCGCGCAGCGCCATGATCGCCTGGCGGCGGGCGAGCCGGTGGGTGCGGCGGATCTGGGCCTCCTGGTAGCGCCGCTCGTCCTGTTCGGTCTCCGGGAGGACGGGCGGGACCTCGCGGGGCTTGCCGTCGGCGTCGACCGCGGCGAAGACGAGGTAGGCGGTGCCGACCTGGGTGGCGGGGGTGGACTCGTTCCACCGCTCCGCGAGGACGCGTACGCCGATCTCCATGGAGGAGCGGCCGGTCCAGTTGCACTGGGCCTTCACGTGGACGAGGTCGCCCACGCGCACGGGCGCGAGGAAGGCCATCTCGTCCATGGAGGCGGTGACTGCCGGGCCGCCGGAGTGGCGGCCGGCCACGGCGCCCGCCGCGTCGTCCACCAGCTTCATGATCACGCCGCCGTGCACCGTTCCGAGGAGGTTGGTGTCGTTGGCGGTCATGATGTGGCTGAGGGTCGTCCGGGAGGCTGCGGTGGGCTTCCCGGGCAGCTCGCCCGGTATCTGTGTCATACGCACACCTTAGTTGGGTCAGGGAGGCATCAGCTCTGCAACAGCAGCGGTACGGAATGTGGACCGGGCTGTCGGAGCAGGCCTCCGGGCAGGCATTCTTGGCGCATGAATGACTGGCCAGAAGGTCGTGACGACGCGTACGGGCGCGGCAGCGCACAGCCGCAGCCCGAGGGTGTGCAGCGGATGCGGCACATCCAGCGGCAGCCGCAGCCGCAGCAGCCTCCGCGGCCCCCGCAGCGCCCGGCGGGCCCGCCGCCGGCGTACGGCGTGCCCCCGCAGCAGGCGGGCGGCCACGACACGTACGGCGGTTACGACAGCGGCTACAACACCGGCCAGGTCTACGGGGCGCCGCAGGGCGGCGGCCCCGGTGGGCCGGGAGGCCCCGGCGGGCCGTCCGGACCCGGCCGCCCCGGGCGGGCGCCCGGCCCGGCACCGGACTGGCGCAAGCGGATCAAGGTCGGCTCGATCGTGCTGGTCTCCGCGCTGCTGGTGACCTCGGTCGCCACCTATTTCTGGGCCGACTCCAAGGTGCGCCGCGAGGTGGACCTCTCCAAGGTCATCGAGCGCCCGAAGGAGGGCGACTGCACGACGTACCTGATCGTGGGCTCCGACAGCCGCGAGGGGATGACCGCCGAGGAGAAGAAGAAGCTGCACACCGGCTCGGCCGAGGGCAAGCGGACCGACTCGATGATGATCCTGGCGAAGTGCTCCAGCGGGAACACCATGATCTCGCTGCCCCGCGACTCGGACGTGGAGATCCCGTCCTTCGTGGGCTCGCAGTCCGGCAAGACGTTCCCCGCCCAGGGGCGCCGGGTCAAGCTCAACGCCGCGTACGCGGAGGACGGCCCCGAGCTGCTGGTGCGGACGGTGGAGCACAACACGGGCCTGCGCATCGACCACTATGCGGAGATCGGCTTCGCCGGCTTCGCGAACATCGTGGACGCGCTGGGCGGTGTGGAGCTGAACATCGAGGAGGGCTTCAAGGACGAGAAGTCGGGCGCCGACTTCAAGGCCGGCAAGCAGACCCTGAACGGCGAGCAGTCCCTGGCCTTCGTACGGACCCGGTACGCCTTCGCCGAGTCCGACCTGCAGCGGACGAAGAACCAGCAGAAGTTCCTGTCGGCGCTGGCGAGCCAGGCCGCGACGCCGTCGACGATCCTCAACCCGTTCGCGCTCTACCCGATGCTGGGCGCGGGCCTGGACACCCTCATCGTGGACAAGGACATGGGCCTGTACGACATGGGCCAGATGTTCTTCGCGATGAAGGGCGTCAACGGCGGTGACGGCGTGTCGATGAACATGCCGATCTCGGGCCAGCGCGGCGGCAACCTCGTCTGGGACAAGGCGAAGGTGCAGCAGCTGGTGAAGCAGATCCAGAACGACGAGAAGGTCACCGTCCGCGGCAACTGACGGCGGTGAGGGAGTGCGGCCCGTCGGCCGTACTCCCTTCCCCGGTCCGGGACCGGACGTCCGGTCAGGCGTCCGGGGAGAAGCGGATGGCGGCGGCGGGCAGCTGCGCCCCGCACCACACGCGGGCGCCGCCGCGCAGTTCGTTGTCGGCCCCCACGGCGGCGCCGTCGCCGATGACGGCGGCGTCGAGGACGGTCCGCGCGCCGACCGAGGCGCGGGCGCCGATCAGGCTGGCGTTCACCTGGGCGTCCGGGCCGATGACGGCGCCGTCGAGCACGATGGAGCCCTGGACGACCGCTCCGGCCTCGATCCGGGCGCCCGCGCCCACGACGGTGCCCCCGGACAGCTTGGCCCCGGCCGCCACTTCGGCGCCCGGCAGGACCAGGGACTCGCCGCGCCGTCCGGGGACGGCCGGGGAGGAGACCACGCCGCGTACGAGGTCGGCGGAGGCCTGGATGATCGACTCGGGCTTGCCGAGGTCCATCCAGTAGGTGTTCTCGGTGACGCCGTGCAGCTTGGCCCCGGCGGCGAGCAGGCCGGGGAAGGTCTCGCGCTCGACGGAGACCGGGCGGCCGGCCGGGATGGAGTCGATCACGCTGCGGCGGAAGACGTAGCAGCCGGCGTTGATCTGGTCGGTGATGATCTCCTCGGGGGTCTGCGGCTTCTCGGTGAAGGCCAGCACCCGCCCCTCGGAGTCGGTGGGGACCAGGCCGAAGGCGCGCGGGTCGTCGACGCGGACCAGGTGCAGGGAGACGTCGGCGTCGGCCGCCTCGTGGGACTCGACCAGACCGGCGATGTCCAGGCCGGTGAGGATGTCGCCGTTGAAGACGAGGACCGAGGAGTCCGGGCCGCCGGTCAGGCGCGCTCCGGCGTTGCGGATGGCGCCGCCGGTCCCGAGGGGCTCGTCCTCGACCACGTATTCGAGGCTGAGGCCGAATGCGGATCCGTCGCCGAAGTAGGGCTCGAAGACCTCGGCGAGGTAGCAGGTGGCCATCACGATGTGCGTGACACCGGCGGCGGCGGCCCTGGCTATCTGGTGGGCGAGGAACGGGACACCGGCCGTGGGAACCATCGGCTTGGGCGTGTTCACCGTCACGGGGCGCAGGCGCGTCCCTTGTCCGCCGACCAGCAGGATCGCTTCCGTCATTGCGTTCTCCCCAACCGATTCCGGCGTACGAAGGTCCAAATTTAGCCCATGCGGGTGCCCCCCATGGGCGGTGTGTGCGTCCGCCTGCGCCGCAGGCCAGGACCTCAGGCGGCGAACGGGTTCGCGTGGCCGGGCAACTGCTGCCCCGGGCGCAGGAACCGCTGCCTGCCCTGCTCGTCGCGCACCGCGAAGAGCCCGGCTTCCGTCAGGCGCCGGGCCAGCTTCTCCCGGTGGATCCGACCCGCCTTCAGCGCCACGGCCAGGATCAGCACGAGGCTCACGCCGGAGGCCACCGCCTCGACGAGCGGGCCGGTGGCGAGCAGGACCGCGGTCACGAGCACGCAGGCGAGGTAGCACATCACCTTCTGGCGTCGGTCGGTGATGTAGCGGGCCGCGAGGTCGAAGGCGATGAGGTCCTTCAGCACGGCCACGGCGCCGGCCGCCTCGGGGACGGGCTTCAGCGACCCCGGCGCCAGCCCCGGCACCGTCCCGCCGATCCCCGCCCGCGGATGGGCCGTGAGGGTGGCCGCCTCGCGGGAGCGCGCCTCGGGGCTCGGGTCCCGGTACATCCGCAGGAGGATGTGCGAGTCCTTGTACCCGGTCGCGTGCGCCTCGCCGTACAGGTAGCCGTACTGCTCCGCCATGTACACGAGGGCGGCCGCCTTCGGGCGGGAGCCCTGGGGGCCGATCTCGATGACGTCCTGCTGACGGGCGATCTGCCGGAGCATCCCCGATATCTGACGTTCTGCGGACAGCACGTTGCGTTCCCCCCTGAGCCCCGCGCCCGGGGGCCGACCGGCGCACAGCCTAGGGTGCGCCGCCGGCCGCGTCGCACGTGGCCCCCGGCAGCACGCCGGGAGCCACGTGTTTCGGCGGAGCCGGGCCCTACGGCAGGTTGCGGGCCATGACGATCCGCTGGACCTGGTTGGTGCCCTCGTAGATCTGCGTGATCTTGGCGTCGCGCATCATGCGCTCCACCGGGTAGTCACGGGTGTAGCCGTAACCGCCGAGGAGCTGGACGGCGTCCGTGGTGACCTCCATGGCCACGTCGGAGGCGAAGCACTTGGCCGCGGCGCCGAAGAACGTCAGGTCCTCGTGGGCGCCTCCGGCGGAGACGCGCTCCGAGCGGGCGGCGGCCGAGTACGTCAGCTGGCGGGCGGCCTCGATCTTCATGGCCATGTCCGCGAGCATGAACTGCACGCCCTGGAAGTCGCCGATCGGCTTGCCGAACTGCTTGCGCTCCTGGACGTAGCCCTTGGCGTAGTCCAGGGCGCCCTGGGCGATGCCGAGCGCCTGGGCCGCGATGGTGATGCGGGTGTGGTCCAGGGTCTTCATCGCGGTGGCGAAGCCGGTGCCCTCGGCGCCGATCATGCGGTCGGCCGGGATCCGGACGTTGTCGAGGTAGACCTCGCGCGTCGGGGAGCCCTTGATGCCGAGCTTCTTCTCCGGGGCGCCGAAGGACACGCCCTCGTCGCCCTTCTCCACGACGAAGGCGCTGATGCCCTTGGAGCGCTTCTCCGGGTCGGTGACGGCCATGACCGTGTAGTACTCGGAGACGCCCGCGTTGGTGATCCAGCGCTTGACGCCGTTGAGCACCCAGAAGTCCCCGTCGCGCACGGCGCGGGTCTTCATGCCGGCGGCGTCGGAGCCCGCGTCCGGCTCGGAGAGCGCGTACGAGAACATCGCGTCGCCCTTGGCCAGCGGGCCGAGGTACTTGGCCTTGAGCTCCTCGGAACCGGAGAGGATCACCGGGAGCGAGCCGAGCTTGTTCACGGCCGGGATGAGGGAGGAGGAGGCGCAGACACGGGCCACCTCCTCGATCACGATCACGGTCGCGAGGGCGTCGGCGCCCGCGCCGCCGTAGGTCTCGGGCACGTGGACGGCGTGCAGGTCGCTGGAGACCAGGGCGTCCAGGGCCTCCTGCGGGAAGCGGGATTCCTCGTCGACCGCTGCGGCGAACGGCAGGATCTTCGCCTCGGCGAGCGAGCGGACCGACTCGCGGAGCATGTCGTGCTCCTCGGCCGGGCGGTACAGGTCGAAGTCGGCAGAACCCGCCAAGATCTCTCACTCCCCAGGGTGATGCGTGATGCTAACTACCGTTAAGTAACCCAAGCCTAGTGGTCCGGTCACGGATGGCGATATGGACGGGCCACGTGAGATGGGTGACAGCGGGGGTCTCCTGGGGAACGTCCCCGCTGGTGGGCCCGACTATGCTCAGTGGCCGCAAACGGCCCCGCACCTCTGGAGCACCCATGGCCCCCCTCAGGATCACTGTGATCGGCACCGGATACCTCGGTGCGACCCACGCCGCCGCGATGGCGGAGCTGGGCTTCGAGGTGCTGGGGCTGGACGTGGTGCCCGAGAAGATCGAGATGCTGGCCTCGGGCCGGGTCCCGATGTACGAGCCGGGGCTGGAGGAACTGCTGGCCAAGCACGTGGCCGGGCTGCCGGGCTCGACCGGCCGGCTGCGGTTCACCACCTCCTTCGAGGAGGTCGGCGCCTTCGGCGACGTCCACTTCGTCTGCGTGAACACTCCGCAGAAGCACGGCGAGTACGCCTGCGACATGTCCTACGTGGACTCCGCGATGGCCTCGCTGGCCCCGCACCTGACGCGGCCGGTCCTGGTGGTCGGCAAGTCCACGGTGCCGGTGGGCTCGGCGGAGCGGCTCGCGGTGAAGCTCGCGGAGCTGGCCCCGGCGGGCGCGGACGTGGAGCTGGCCTGGAACCCGGAGTTCCTGCGGGAGGGCTTCGCGGTGGACGACACCCTGCACCCGGACCGGATCGTGATCGGCGTCCAGGGCGAGCGCGCCGAGAAGCTGCTGCGCGAGGTGTACGAGACGCCGATGTCGGAGGGGACCCCGCTGGTGGTCACCGACTTCCCGACCGCGGAGCTGGTGAAGACCGCCGCGAACTCCTTCCTCGCCACCAAGATCTCCTTCATCAACGCGATGGCGGAGGTCTGCGAGGCCGCCGGCGGCGACGTGGTCAAGCTGGCGGAGGCGATCGGCTACGACGAGCGGATCGGCGCGAAGTTCCTGCGCGCCGGGATCGGCTTCGGCGGCGGCTGCCTGCCCAAGGACATCCGGGCCTTCATGGCGCGCGCCGGTGAGCTGGGCGCCGACCAGGCGCTGACCTTCCTGCGCGAGGTCGACTCCATCAACATGCGCCGGCGCGGGCACATGGTCGAGCTGGCCCGGGAGGCCGTGGGCGGCTCGTTCCTCGGCAAGCGGGTCGCCGTGCTCGGAGCCACCTTCAAGCCGGACTCCGACGACGTACGGGACTCCCCCGCGCTGAACGTGGCCGGGCAGATCCACCTCCAGGGCGGCCAGGTCACCGTCTACGACCCCAAGGGCATGGACAACGCCCGCCGCGTCTTCCCGACCCTCGGCTACGCGGACTCCGCGCTGGCGGCGGCCCGGGGCGCGGAGGTCGTCCTCCACCTCACCGAGTGGCGCGAGTTCCGTGACCTCGACCCGGCGGAGCTGGCCGGTGTGGTGACCGACCGGCTCGTCCTGGACGGCCGCAACGCGCTGGACCCGGTGAAGTGGCGGACCGCGGGCTGGACCTACCGGGCGATGGGCCGCCCGCGCGCGTAGCCCTCGGGCCGGGGTTTGGGTGCGGATCCCGGGGCCGTGCGGATCCGGGGTGCTGGTGCGGCGCCGTTGCCGGGCGCTGCCCCGGACCCCGCGCCTCGATCGCCGGCAAGGCTGAAAAGAGCGCCTCGAACGCAGGCGGGGCCGGACGCACCGGGCGGGGACTCCGTACGGGTGGTTCCGGTGGGTATTCCGGTGAATTCCCGTGACGCGGTCGCTGACCCTCCCGGGCCGATGGCGGCGTGCTGCCACAGTCCCTCTCGCAAGATCCACAGGCCGCCGGGTGCAGGCGCCGCGGCCGGGTCGGAAGGAGAGGGATGAGCGGAACCCGAGGGGTCGCATGCTGAACAGCCGAGTTCAACGGCGCGTCCTCACCATGGTCGGCAGCATGCTCCTCGTGTTGCAGGGTCTTCTGTTCGTCGGAGCCGCGCCGCCCGCTCACGCCGGCGACGACCAGGCGCTCGAGACGGGCTTCGAGCCGCACAACGCCGCGGCCAATCCCCGCAGACCGTCACAGGTGGCCGTCATGCGGGGATGCACGGTCCGCATCGACAACAACTTCGGCAAGGACGGCTTCCCGGTCACGCGGACGACGACCGTCCCCTGTTCCGGAGACCCGTCCCTCGCCTTCGACTCGCAGGGGCGGCTGTTCGTCACCCACCTTTCGACGAGCTTCAACACCACCGCGGGCCGCTTCGGGGTCGGGGTCGCCCGGATCAACGACCTGACGACGGCGGGGAACCAGACGTACACCCCCGTCCAGGTGAGCGGGAACAGCCCGAACAACCAGGACAAGCAGTGGCTGGTGGCCGACACCAACCCCACCAGCCCCTACCGGGACAACCTCTACGTCGTCTGGTCGAACCTCGGCGCCCCGTGGCAGATCCAGTTCTCCCGGTCCGTCAACGGCGGCACCATGTGGTCGACGCCGAACGTCCTGTCCGTCGCCGCGGACGGGAACAGCTGGCCCTCGCACGCGGCCGTCGGCCCGAACGGTGACCTCTACGTCGCCTACCACGCCAACATCTGCAACGAGGGGACCGACGGTGTGGCCACCCAGGGCACCGTGCAGGTCCTGCGTGACGGCTCGGGCGGAGCCGACTTCGCCAACGGCCCCGTCCCGCCGAGCACCACGGCGTTCACGGCCGGAGAGGCGAGCGTCTCCTGCAACGTGCAGAACGGCGCGGGCGACATTCCCGGCACGGACTTCTGGCTCCAGGGCTCGATGCAGCCCTGGGTACTGCCCGACCCCGCCCGGCCCGGCAACGTCTACGTCGTTGCCAACGACGACCCGGACAACAACTTCGGGAACGGCGACGACGGCGACGTCCGCATCGCCCGCTCCACGGACAACGGCGTCACCTTCGCCGCGCCCGCCAGGATCGATCACGGACCGGGGCAGACCCTCGCCGTCATGCCCACCGCGCACATCGACCAGGACGGCAACATCGTCGCCCACTGGTACGACACCCGCAGCGGCAGGCGCAACGGCGGCACCGGGCCGAACGGGAACAACAACTTCCTGCTGGATCTCTACGGGACGACGAGCCGGGACGGCGGAGCGACCTGGTCGCAGGACTTCAGGATCAGCGACGCCGCCTTCGACCCCGACCTGAACGCCCGGTGCCGTTTCGGGAACAACACGAACTGCGGCACCGTGACCGCGTCCGCCCAGCAGACCCTGCGCATCGGCGAGTACAACGGTGTGTGGGCCGTCGACGGGATCGGCTACGCGACGTGGACCGGCAACGCCACGCCGCCGGCGGGCACCAACCCGGCCCAGGGCGCCCAGACCACCTACTACGACACGTTCTCGCTGCTCGGGGCCTTCGCCGACACCTTCGAGCCGAACGACTCGATCGACACCGCCGTCGCCACCGCGCTCGGCACGGACAACAGGGTCACGAAGCCGCGGCTCACCCTGCACAGCCCGACCGACGTCGACTTCTTCCGGATCGAACCCCGCCGCACCGGGCACCTGCAGACCGAGATCGCCTTCAACGAGGTGATCTCCGGGCTTCAGGTCCGCGCGTACGACAAGTTCGGCAACAAGGTCGCCACCGGAACCGTCGCCACGACCAGGCCCGGCAGTTCGACCAGCCGGCTCGCCCTCCCCGTCGTCAAGGACGAGCCGTACTTCGTCGCGGTCAGCGACGCCGGCATCGCCGACCCGACCCGGCCGGGTGACGCCTCGCCGACCGATCCGGCGCAGGCCACGTACGACCTCCGCGTCGTCAACCGCGCGGCCCCCGAGCCCTTCGGGCTCGATCTGGCGCGCGGGTCCGATTCGGGCCGCTTCGACAACGACGACGTCACCCGGATCGCCGGACCGGAGCTCTTCCTCCGGGTCGACGACTCGGAGCTGCGGGCCGCGGGCATCGCGCTGTCCCCGCAGAACGCGACGGCCACGCTCGCGGACGACGCCCCCGGCTACAAGGTGGCCGTGGCGCGCGACGGGGAACCCGTCGGCTTCGCACAGCCGGTGAACCCGGTCACGAAGCCGGGGCTGTACCGGATCCAGCTGGACCCCGTCCTGGTGGAGGGGGAGAACCAGATCACCGCCGAGGTGGTGATCGTCGACCCGTCCGACGACCCGCAGGCCGCCGGCGTCTCCCACGTCGTCGGCTCGGGTGCGCAGAGCGCACACCGGCTGCTGGTCACGCTCGACACCACGGCCCCCGCCCGTCCGGCAGCCCCGGACCTGCTCGCGTCGAGCGACACCGGCGGCAACGACATCGACAACATCACGACGATCGGCAAGCCCGCCTTCCAGGACCCGTCGGCCGAGCCCAACGCCCTGGTGCGGCTGACCGCGGATCCGGCGGGGACCGCCGGCCCGACCGTGGTCGGCAAGGACACCGTCACCTCGGGCGGCACGTACGAGGTCGTCAGCGCCGCGCTCGACGACGGGAAGTACGACTTCGCCGTGGGGCTGGAGGACCTTGCCGGCAACGTGAGCCCGGCATCGCCGTCGCTCGCCGTGACCATCGCCCAGCACTCGCTCACCCTCACGGGCGCGACCACGGATCTGCTCGTCCACGTCGGCCAGGAGACCGTGACGGGCTACCCCGGCATCCCGGGCGGCTTCGTCGGCATCCGCGGGATCCCCGTGGTGAACCTGGACGCGAACGGTCACGGCGTGACCGTTCAGGGCGGGACGGCCGACGAGCAGCTGACCTTCACCCCGACCGGCAGCGACAGCGGGCGGCTGGTGCGCTCCAACTCCGCCCAGGTGCTGAACTTCTCCCACGTGGTGGGCGATGTCCTGGTCAGCCCCGACGGCGGCGACGACGAGGTCTCGATCGTGGGCACCACGCGGCAGGACCTGATCCGCGGTGTTGTGGACGTGTTCACCACGCTCCGGGTCGAGGCCCTGCCGATGCTCCGCACCCCGGCCCTGACGCCGCTGCTCGGCCTCAGGATCACCACCGGCGAGACCGAGCGGATCGGTGTCCTCTCACGCGGCGGCGCGGACACGGTGGACCTCACGGTCAAGGACACGGCCGACGCCCAGCTGTCCGTCGACGGAGGTCCCCCCAGCAAGGTCGGTCCCCCCAAGGGCGACGCGCTGATCGTGCGCGGCGGCTCGCCCGAGGCCGTGCTGTACGAGGAGTACGACGAGAAGGCGGGCAAGGGGTCGGTCTTCGTCAAGTATCCGAAGACGACCGAGGCCAGGACCCGTATCGACTTCGCCGAGATCGAGAACCTCAAGGTCGAGCACGGGCACGAGGGCCGAGGAGACAGGCCCGGCCCCCACGGCGGGAAGCCCTAGGAACATCAGGAGCCGCGCCCCGTCCCGGATCACCGGGACGGGGCGCGGTGCGTCCGGGCATCGTGGTGGTCCTAGGGGGTGTCTTGTCGATCAGGCCGGATCAGGGAGCGGAGCCTGGTGCCGTGGATCGCAAGGCGGACGAGGGAGGCGACGCGGAGCGTCGCCGACCGAGGACAACGCGGCGAGGCGCGGCACCAGGCCCCGCGAGCCCGGCATGATCGGCAAGACACCCCCTAGGCGCCCTGCCTGTGGTGGGCGGCGCGGGCGGTGAATTCCGCGTCGCGCAGGACACGCTGGGCGTTGCCCCAGGTCAGCAGGGCCACCTCGGACTCCGGCCAGCCGCGCTCCAGCAGCTCCGCGATCAGCCGCGGATAGCCCGAGGGGTCGGTCAGGCCCGTCGGGCGGGGGTGGCCCGGTCCGGTGCCGAAGGTGGCGCCGAGTCCGACGCCGTGCGGGCCCGCGATCGCCCGTACGTGGTCCAGGTGGTCCGCCACCGCGTGCAGGGAGTCCCCGGTGCGCGCGGTGTCGAAGGTGACCATCGCCAGGCCGTTGGCCTCCCGTAGTGCGGCCAGGACCTCGTCGGTCACATTGCCCGGATGCGGGTTCAGCGACGCCGCCGCCGTGTTCGAGATGATCACCGGGGCCTTGGAGGCCCCCGCGAGCCGGCAGGCGACCGCCGGCGGGCAGCCCGTGAGGTCCAGCAGGATCGCCAGCCGGTTCGCCTCGCGGACCACCTCGTGGCCGAAGGCCGTCAGCTCCTCCTGCGCCCAGGGCGCTCCCGCGGGCGCGAGGATCCGTACGCCCAGCGCGTGGAAGGCGCGCAGCGCGCCCAGGGAGTCGGTCAGCGTGCGGCCCGGCACCGGGCCCAGGAAGGACGCGATGCGGCCCCGGTTGCGGGCGTCCGCCAGATCGTCGGCGCTGAGGGCCAGGCACAGGCTGTCGGGGTAACGGCGCATCAGGGTCAGCGCCGTGTCGATCTGGTCCAGGGTCTCGGAGAGCACCTGGTCGCCGGAGGCGTCCTCGCGCGCCCGCGCCGACGGCACGAGCAGGGACCAGAACTGGGCCCCCACTCCCCCGGCACGCAGCCGCGGGATGTCGGTGTCCACGCCCGTGTCCGAGGTTTCGATGTCGTGGTACGGACTCTGGTGCAGGGTCCAGACCAGGGTGTTGCACCCGTCGGCCACGGGATGGACGGCCAGCAGCGCGACGGCCCGGTCGAGGGCGCCCGCCGCCACCGCTACCGCGGGTGCGGGGAGGTCTTCGGCTCCGATGCCCACGGAGTGGGGTTCATCCTGCAGGTCGGCCATGGCATTGGCTCCGGTCTCGGCGGCAGCAGGGAGAGATGGTGCCACCGTGACACGCGGGAGCCCAGGGCCGCCCGGCGGACGCAGCGTTCGGGTGAACCCGCAGGTCACACCCTGTCACCGCGCCCGCCGGGCACCGCGTCCGCTACCGGAGCACCGCGTTCGACGGGCCCCGGGAGGCCGACAGGTCGCGGGCCACCGACTCCGCGTCGCGCAGCACGCGTACCGCGTTGGTCCAGGTCAGCTTCGCCAGGTCGGCCTTGGACCAGCCGCGCGTGAGCAGCTCGGCGACGAGGTTCGGGTAGCCCGCCACGTCGTCCAGGCCGGACGGGGTGAAGGCCGTGCCGTCGTAGTCCCCGCCGATGCCGATGTGGTCGATGCCGGCCACCTCGCGCATGTGGTCCAGGTGGTCGGCCACCGTCGCGGCCGTGGCCACCGGGCGCGGGCGCGCCTTCTCGAAGGCCCGGTGCAGGGCCATCGCCTCGGGGGTGGTGTCCAGGTGGTGGAGACCGTGCGCCCGCAGGTTCTCGTCGGCGGCCAGGGTCCACTCGACGGCCGCCGGAAGGATGAACTTCGGTACGAAGGTGGCCATCGCCACCCCGCCGTTGGCCGGCAGCATCGCCAGCACGTCGTCGGGAATGTTGCGCGGGTGGTCGCAGACCGCCCGGGCCGAGGAGTGCGAGAAGACCACCGGAGCGGCCGACACCTCGATCGCGTCCCGCATCGTCGTCGCCGCGACGTGCGAGAGGTCCACCAGCATGCCGACGCGGTTCATCTCGCGGACGACCTCGCGGCCGAAGTCGGTCAGACCGCCGTGCCGGGGCTCGTCGGTGGCCGAGTCCGCCCAGTCGATCGTGTCGTTGTGCGTGAGCGTCATGTACCGCACGCCCAGCTGGTGCAGGGCGCGCAGGGTGGCCAGCGAGTTGTTGATGGAGTGGCCGCCCTCGGCACCCATCAGCGAGGCGATCCGGCCGTCGGCGCGGGCCGCCTCCATGTCGTCCGCCGTCAGCGCCCGTACGAGGTCTCCGGGATAACGGTCGATCAGCTGGGAGACGACGTCGATCTGCTCCAGGGTGGCGCTGACCGCCTCGTCACCGGCGTAGTCGGAACGCACGTAGACGGACCAGAACTGGGCGCCGACCCCTCCGGCGCGCAGCCGGGGGATGTCGGTGTGCAGGTGGGCGGACTGGTCGCCCGCGATGTCCCGGCGCGCCAGGTCGTAGCGCACCTGCTCGCGCAGCGCCCAGGGCAGGTCGTTGTGGCCGTCCACGACGGGGTGTTCGGCCAACAGCTCGCGCGCCTCGTCCAGACGCTGCGCCGCGCTCACTTGCCGAACCCGAAGGACTCCGCGCTCGCGACCTTCGTGCGCAGCCGCTTGCCCTTCTCGGTGGCCTGGTCGTTGAGCTCCTGCAGGAAGTCGTTCATGCGGGCCAGCAGCTCCGTGTCGTGGGCGGCCAGCATCCGTACGGCCAGCAGGCCCGCGTTGCGCGCCCCGGCGATCGAGACGGTGGCGACGGGGATTCCGGCCGGCATCTGGACGATCGACATCAGCGAGTCCATGCCGTCGAGGTACTTCAGCGGCACGGGCACACCGATGACCGGCAGCGGGGTGACCGAGGCGAGCATGCCGGGCAGGTGGGCGGCTCCGCCCGCGCCCGCGATGATCGCCTTCAGCCCGCGGTCGGCGGCCCGCTCCCCGTACGCGATCATCTCGCGCGGCATCCGGTGGGCGGACACGACGTCGACCTCGTAGGGGATCTCGAACTCGTCCAGGGCCTGGGCGGCCGCCTCCATGACGGGCCAGTCCGAGTCGGAGCCCATGACGATGCCGATGACGGGGGCTGCGGAGGTGGTGCTCATGCGGTGACCGTTCCTCTGAGGTAGTCGGCAGCGTGGCGTGCGCGCTCCAGCACATCGTCCAGGTCGTCGCCGTAGGTGTTGACGTGGCCGACCTTGCGACCGTGTTTCACGTCCTTGCCGTACATGTGGATCTTCAGCTGGGGGTCGTGCGCCATGCAGTGCAGGTACGCCGCGTACATGTCGGGGTAGTCCCCACCCAGCACGTTCGCCATGACCGTCCACCTGGCGCGGGGGCGCGGGTCGCCCAGCGGGAGGTCCAGGACCGCGCGCACGTGGTTGGCGAACTGGGAGGTGACGGCGCCGTCCTGGGTCCAGTGGCCGCTGTTGTGCGGGCGCATCGCCAGTTCGTTGACCAGGATCCGGCCGTCGGTGGTCTCGAACAGTTCCACGGCCAGGTGGCCGGTCACGCCGAGTTCCTTGGCGATGCGCAGGGCGAGGGTCTGGGCCTCGCCGGCGAGGGCCTCCGAGAGGTCCGGGGCCGGGGCGATCACCGTGTCGCAGACGCCGTCCACCTGACGGGACTCGACGACGGGGTAGGCCACCGCCTGGCCGTGCGGGGAGCGGACGATGTTCGCCGCGAGCTCGCGGACGAAATCGACCTTCTCCTCCGCGAGGACCGGGACGCCCGCCTTGAAGGGGGCCGCCGCGTCCTCGGGCGTGCGGACGAACCACACCCCCTTGCCGTCGTACCCGCCCCGCACGGTCTTGAGGATGACGGGGAAGCCGCCCACCTCTTCCGCGAAGGCGGCCACGTCGTCCGGATCGCTCACGATCCGGTGGCGGGGGCTGGGCGCGCCGATCTCGTCGAGCTTGGCGCGCATCACCCCCTTGTCCTGGGCGTGCACCAAAGCGTCGGGCCCCGGGCGGACGGGGATGCCGTCCGCTTCCAGGGCCCGAAGGTGCTCCATGGGTACATGCTCGTGGTCGAAGGTGATCACGTCACAGCCGCGCGCGAAGGCGCGCAACGTCTCCAGGTCGCGATAGTCGCCGATGACGACATCGCTCACGACCTGGGCCGCCGAGTCCTGCGGGGTGTCACTGAGGAGCTTGAATCTGATGCCGAGGGGGATGCCCGCCTCGTGGGTCATGCGGGCGAGCTGGCCGCCGCCGACCATACCGACTACCGGGAACGTCACTCCTCCAGGGTATCCGCCGGTATTCCGCCATCCGGACGTGCCCTGGCCCGATCCGCCCGTGTGCCGTGCGTCGCAGGGTGCTGGAAGGCACAGACGGAGCGCAGGGGGGACACTTAGCATGGGTGGGTTGACGGAGAACACCGGACGCCCCGTAAGCGGGCGGTGACCGACAGGACTGACCTACTGATGAGCACGCCTGGCGGATCTGTCGTCGAACGTGTACGCGGCCTCGTACGAGAGGTGGCCAAGTTCGGGGCGGTCGGCGGTCTGGGTGTCCTGGTCAACCTGGGCGTCTTCAACCTGATCCGCAACACCACCGACCTGCAGGTGGTGCGCGCGAGCGTGATAGCCACCGTCGTGGCCATCGCCACGAACTACATCGGCTTCCGCTACTTCACCTACCGGGACCGCGCCAAGAGCGGCCGCACCCGCGAGCTCGTCCTGTTCGCCGCCTTCAGCGGCATCGGCCTGGTCATCGAGAGCGGTGTCCTCTACACCGCCACCTACGGGTTCGGCTGGGACGGCCCGGTCGCCAGCAATGTGTTCAAGTTCATCGGCATCGGGACCGCCACGGTGTTCCGCTTCTGGTCGTACCGGACGTGGGTCTTCAAGGCCCTGCCCGCGCCGGAGGAGCCGGCCGAGCCGATGCCGGAGCCGGCGCCCCTGCCGAAGCCGGACCGCAGGCCGGATCCGGTCCCCGAGCCGGCACCCGCGAACAACTAGGACAAGCCGTCCTGGGCCGTGTACGGCCTAGGGGGTGTCTTGTCGATCAGGCCGGATCAGGGAGCGGGGCCTGGTGCCGTGGATCGCAAGGCGGACGAGGGAGGCGACGCGGAGCGTCGCCGACCGAGGACAACGCGGCGAGGCGCGGCACCAGGCCCCGCGAGCCCGGCATGATCGGCAAGACACCCCCTAGCGGACCGTGGCCTGCGGTTCGGCCCGTTCCGGCGCCGTCCGGCTGAGGAACAGCGCGAACACCGGCGGCTGCGTCTGGAGCAGTTCCAGGCGGCCGCCGTCCGCCTCCGCGAGGTCCCGGGCCACCGCGAGGCCGATCCCGGTGGAGTTGCGGCCGCTGATGGCCCGCTCGAAGATCCGGTTGCCGAGGTCCGGCGGGACGCCCGGTCCCTCGTCCGTGACCTCCAGCACCGCCTGGTTGCCGATCACCCGGGTGCGCAGCGCGACCGTGCCGCCGCCGTGCATCAGGGCGTTCTCCACCAGGGTGGCCAGGACCTGCGAGACCGCGCCCGGGGTGCCGACGGCCCGTACGCCCTGCCGTCCGGAGCGCACGATGGCCCGGCCCGCGCTGCGGTAGGCCGGCCGCCACTCCTCGACCTGCTGCTTGACGACCTCGTCCAGGTCGAAGGGGACCGCCGAGCCCGTCCGCGGGTCCCGCGAGTTCGTGAGCAGCCGCTGCACCACGTCCGTGAGCCGCTCCACCTGGGTCAGGGCGATCGTCGCCTCCTCCCGGACGGTCGCCAGGTCGTCGGTGACGGTGATCTCCTCCAGCCGCATGGAGAGCGCGGTGAGCGGGGTGCGCAGCTGGTGGGAGGCGTCCGCGGCCAGGCGCCGCTCGGCTGTCAGCATCCGGCCGATCCGCTCGGCGCTGGAATCCAGCACGTCCGCGACCCGGTCCAGCTCGGGGACCCCGTACCGCTTGTGCCGGGGCCGCGGGTCGCCCGATCCGAGCCGCTCCGCCGTCTCGGCCAGGTCGGTGAGCGGGGAGGCCAGCCGGTTGGCCTGCCGTACGGCGAGCAGGACGGCCGCCACGACGGCCAGCAGGGCCACCGCGCCGACGACGGCCAGGGTCCGGCCGACCTCGCGGGTCACGGTGGAGCGGGACTCCTCGACGACCACGACCTCGCCCTGCTCCCCGCGGGCGGTGCCGCGGATCACACTGTCGGGGATCGGGGCGCCCACGTCGACGGCCGGCTGGCCGGGGACGGTGATCCGCGCGTGGTGGCCGGCGTCCAGCTGCTCGCCGAGGGCCACGGGGTCGATCGGCTTCTTCTCCAGGACGTTCGCCTCGACGATGCCCACGAGCCGCAGCGCCTCGGACTCGATGCGGTCCTGGGCGCTGCTGGTGATGGTCCGGGTCTCCACGATGACGAGGGAGACCCCGAAGACGGCGATCACGACGAGCACCACGGCGAGCGTGGAATTGATGAGGCGGCGGCGCATGCCCTAGAGCATGCCCCAGGTGGGGAGGAGGAGGCGGTCAGCTCTTCTCGAAGCGGAACCCGACGCCGCGCACGGTGGCGATGTAGCGGGGGTTGGCGGCGTCGTCGCCCAGCTTCTTGCGCAGCCAGGAGATGTGCATGTCGAGGGTCTTGGTGGAGGACCACCAGGTGGTGTCCCAGACCTCGCGCATGAGCTGGTCGCGGGTGACGACCCGGCCCGCGTCGCGGACCAGGACCCGCAGCAGGTCGAACTCCTTGGCGGTGAGCTGGAGCTCCTCCTCCCCCATCCAGGCCCGGTGCGATTCGACGTCGATCCGCACGCCGTGGGTGGCGGGGGGCTGCAGGGCCTCGGTGGCACCGCGCCGGAGCAGGGCCCGGACCCGGGCGAGCAGTTCGGCCAGGCGGAAGGGCTTGGTCACGTAGTCGTCGGCGCCGGCGTCGAGGCCGACGACCGTGTCGACCTCGTCCGCCCGGGCGGTGAGGACCAGGATCGGGAAGCCATGGCCCTCGGCGCGCAGCCGGCGGGCGACCTCCAGGCCGTCCATACCCGGCAGTCCCAGGTCGAGGACGACGAGATCGACGCCGCCCTGCAGTCCCGCGTCCAGGGCGGTGGGGCCGTCCTCCCGGACCTCGACCTCGTACCCCTCCCGGCGCAGGGCGCGGGCCAGGGGCTCCGAGATGGATGCGTCGTCCTCGGCGAGCAGTACACGCGTCATGTGGGTGATGGTAGTCCGCGGCGGCTGAAAGCAGAGGCCCGTGGGAAGACCCCTCTCTATCTGGGCTTATGAACTACTAAGCGCCTTCGAATATGGTCGAACGGTTCCCGGCGCGCCTTGTGATCCATCTCTCAAGTCCTTTCATATGCCGCAGTGTCGTGTCGTATGGTGGCGAGACGCCTGATGCAATACCTCAGGGACCTTTGTGCCGAAAAGCAGCGCAAAGGTCTCTATTTCTGTCCTGAACCGGACGGACGGCCCTCTGGGGGGCCGGCCCGGCCCGTCTTGACGACAGTGAATGACCTGTTGGCCGGGCCCCTCGCGTGATGATGCGCGGGAGGGCGTGGATCCCGGTTACGGATGTCCTGCCGCCCCCACCCCCGTGGGGCGGGCCCCGAGGCGTGGGGTGGGAGATCCGTCCGCCGGTTGCCGGCCACCCCCCACCGGGCGCGGATGAGCTCACGAAGCCGATGCGTCCCGAGCAAGCAAGGATCGACCATGGCTTCCAGCCTGACGACGGCTTCTCCGAGCCCCGCTCACGAGAAGACCCTCCTCGGCCACCCGATCGGCCTGGCCACGCTGTTCATGACCGAGATGTGGGAGCGCTTCTCCTACTACGGCATGCGTGCGCTTCTCGTCCTGTACTTGGTCTCCGGCGGTGTCGACGCCGCGACCGGCAGCCAGGGTGGCGGCCTCGGCTTCACTGCGGCGACGGCCACGGCGATCTACTCCGTCTACGTGGCCATGGTCTACCTCATGGCCATGCCCGGCGGCTGGTTCGGTGACCGTGTCTGGGGCGCCCGCAAGACGGTCGCCATCGCCGGTGTCGTGATCATGGCGGGCCACGTGTCGCTCGCGCTGCCCGGCCAGATCGCGTTCTTCGTCGGTCTGCTGCTGGTCGCGGTCGGCTCCGGTCTGCTGAAGGCCAACATCTCCACGATGGTCGGCCACCTGTACCGGGGTGTGGACGACCCGCGCCGTGACAGCGGCTTCACGATCTTCTACATCGGCATCAACGTGGGTGCCCTCCTCGCACCGGTCGGCATCGGCATCGTCGGCGAGACCGTGAACTGGCACCTCGGCTTCGCGCTGGCCGCCGTCGGCATGGCCGTCGGCCTGGTGGTCTACCTGCTCGCCGGCCGCACCCTGAGCCCGCAGAGCAGCATCGTCCCGAACCCGCTGAGCGCGGTCGAGCGCAAGGCCGTGATCGTCAAGGCCCTGGCCGTCCTGGCCGCCGTCGTCGTCTTCTACGGCGCCGTGGTCGCCGCGGACATGTTCACCATCAAGTGGGCGCTGTACCCGATCACCATCGCCGGTCTGCTCATCCCGGTCGCCGTCCTCGTCCGCATCAAGCGGGACAAGGACCTGTCCGCCGTCGAGCAGACCCGGATGAGCGCCTACATCTGGTTCTTCGTGGCCGCCGCCGTGTTCTGGATGATCTACGACCAGGGCGGTTCGACGCTCTCGCTCTTCGGTGACAAGAACTCCGAGCGCGCCCTGTTCGGCTGGGAAGTCCCGACCACCATCTTCCAGTCGCTGAACCCGCTCTTCGTGGTGGCCCTGGCCCCGGTCTTCGCCGCCGCCTGGGTGGCGCTGGCCCGCCGCAACCGCGAGCCCAGCACCATCGTGAAGTTCTCGGTGGCCCTGGTCATCGTCGGCGCCTCGTTCTTCGTCTTCGCCCTCCCGCTGAGCCAGACCGCCGGCAACGACACCAAGGTCACCATGTGGTGGCTGGTGCTCATCTTCCTGATGCACACGCTCGCCGAGCTGTGCCTCTCCCCGGTCGGCCTGTCGGTCACCACGAAGATGGCGCCGCAGAAGTACGGCTCCCAGATGATGGGCGTCTGGTTCCTGGCCGTCACCGCCGGTGACTGCATCACCGGTCTGATGGGTCTGGCCGACGTGCAGCTGAACGGCGTCGGGGTCATCCTCTTCCAGGCGGTCGCCGCGACGCTCGCCGGCCTCGCGATCTTCATGTACCGCAAGAAGGTCAACGCCCTGATGGGCGGCATGGGCTGACGCTTTCGCGCCCCTGTACGACGAAGCGGCCCGGCACACCGGAAGGTGTGCCGGGCCGCTTCGCGTGTCAGCGGGTGCCGCGCAGGCGGCGCCACGGGGTGAAGGTGAACACCGCGCCGCCGAGCAGGATCACCGTGCCGGCGACCAGGGCCAGGGCCTTGATGCCGCCCTCGTCCTCCGCGCCGGTCTCGGCGAGGCCGCCCGAGGTGGTGCTGCCGGAGGCCGTGGAGGAACCGGAGCCGCCCGGCTGGGCGGCGGTGTCCAGTTCCAGCGAGACCCCGCTGCTCGTCGCCTTGCAGGGGACGTTGATCGGGGTGGCGCCGGGGGCCATCGTGACGTCGATCGTCAGCTGGTCCGGGCTGAGCGTCACCTTGCCGCTCTTGCCGGGCTTGTAGGTGCCGGTCATGTCGCTGAGGCTGACCGGGGCCTTGTCCGGGATGGGCTCCGCGTTGGCCGGGCCGGAGACCTTGACCGTGCCGCTGTCCGCCCCGCCGAGCTTCACGTCCATCGAGGGCTTGAGCGCCCCCGCGGGCAGGGCCATGGGCGCCGCCATCGCGCCCTTGGCGGTCTTGACCGTCAGGTCGTAGCTGCCGCCGTTCTTCTTCGCGTTGATCGTGACCGGGGTCTTGATGCCCCCCGGGACGACCGGCCCGCAGTCGAAGGCCACCTCGACCGCCTTGCCCGGGAAGTCGGTCTGGCCGCCCCCGCCGCCGGAGGCGGAGCCGCCCGAGGTGGTCGTCGAGCCGCCGGTGGTCGTGGAACCGCCCGTGGTCGTGGAACCGCCGGTGGTGGTACCACCGGTCGTCGTACCGCCTGTCGTCGTACCGCCGGTGGAGCCGGCCGCCACGTCGATGGTGGCCCCGACGCCCACGCTGCCGGTCGGGGCGCACTTGGTGACGAACGTGCCGAAGGAGAAGGTGACGGCCACGTCGTACTTGCCGGGGGTCAGCGTGATCTTCCCGGCCTTGGCGAGTTTCAGCTTGCCCTTCATCACGGACATCACCATGGGCGCCTTCTTCGGGATCGGCGGGTTCTTCTTCTCCCCGACGACCTTCAGCTCACCGCCACCGCCGCCCACGGTGATCCAGCCGGTGGGCTGGACCGCGTCCTGCGGGATGTCCATCAGGTCCGTGTTGTTCGAGGCCGGCTTCACCGTCTCCCAGGACACGTCGACCTCGTCGCCGACCTTCGCCGAGGCGGGTGCGGTGACCTTGGCGGTGGTCTCCCCCTCCACCGGACTGCCGCCCCCGGCCGGGGGTACGCACTTGACGTTGAACTTGGTCTCCGCGGCCTGGGCGGGAGTGGCTCCGATGGCGATACCGGCGCCGCCGAGCAGCAGCGCGATCACGGCCGCGCTCACCCTCCGTTGGGTTTTCACGAATGTCCCTTCGTCGTCGAACGGTTCTCAGACGGTGCGGACGCCTGTGGTGCTGTGCCCGGCGCGCTGTCCGGGGTGAACCACGGCAGGACCGCCGTGGTGGTCTGGGGGTCCGTGCGGTCGGGTCCCGGGTCCGGCCCAGGGGGCCGCAGGGCCCCGATCCGCGGCAGCCGGGCCGTCACGGCGGAGGCCGGCGCCGCGGCCGCGGCGGCGGTCGTGTCCAGGGGACCCGTACCGCGGTGGCGGCCGGCGGCGGGCGCGGCGCGCGGCCGCACCCGGTCGACGATCGCCATGCCGATGCGGAAGACCGCGGCGGGGATCACCAGCAGGAGCAGGCCCCAGAAGAGCAGCACCCCGTACGGGCGGTCCACGCCCCAGGGCTGCGTCGCCAGCACGGTCTCGCCGTACTTGAGGGAGATCGTGTAGTCGCCGTGGGCGCCGGCGGCGAGGCCCGCGTCGAGCGCGATCTCCGCCTTGCCGCCGGGCGGGATGGTGCCCTTCCAGCGGGCCTCCTCCCACAGCGGGGCGAACACTCCGTGCGCGGTGCCGAGCTGGAAGACCGGATCCTTGACCGGGACCGGGCCGAGATTGCCGACGGTGACCTTGAACTTCCGGGAGGGCGGGGCGCCGAACCAGGTCAGCACCCCGTCCTCGCCCTCCAGCCGGACCCCGGTGAGCACCGCGAGGCGGCCCGTGCCGGATTCGGCGGGCAGCTCGGCGACCGGGTGGTCGGTGATCTTCAGGGGGGTCGCGACGGTGGACTGGTCGCCGTTGACGGAGGTGACGTTGACGATGCAGGGGCACGGCTTGGGCGGTGCCACCACGGGCAGCCGGCCGGTGAAGCTCCCGTCGGCGGCGACCGAGACGGCGGCGCCGTCGGCGTTGGCGCAGCTGTTGGTGCCGCCGATCATGTTCTGGCCGCAGACCAGCAGCATCACCAGCGTCCTGGCCGGCCAGCCGGTACCGGTGACGGTGATCCCGGTGCCCTTGGCGGCCTCCTGGAGCGAGAGCGCCACGGCCGGCTTGCCCTCGGCGGCGGCGGCCGGGCCCGTGGGGAACAGGGCGAGGGCGCACACCGCCAGCCCCGCGGCCAGCAGGGCTCCGACTCTTCTCACCTGGCGGCTCCCGTCAGTTCGTGGTGCGGTGCAGGGGTCGCCGGTCCGGCCGCGGACGGCGCGTCCGGCGCCGGGTGCGATCCCGGTCCCGGTCCCGGTACGGGCCGTCGGCGGCGTACGAGGTACAGCACGGCGGCGGTGGCCGCGCCGAGGCCGAGCAGGCCGGCCCCGGTCCAGCCGGCCAGGCCCCGGGGGACGAGCCAGCGCGAGCCGGTGGCCACCGCGCGGGCGCCGCCGGGGGCGGTCACGGTGAGGGTGACGCGGACCCGGTCGAGGGCCGGGGCGCCGGGCCAGGGCTCGGTGAGCTCCACCCGCTGGCCGGGCAGCAGTTCCACCGGCAGGGTGCGGCCGCGGGGCGGGTCGGACACCTCGCCGACGAGGGCCTCGGCGCGGATCCGGAGCTCGGGGACGAGGGCCACGTTGCCGCGGTTGACGAGGGTGTAGGCGATGACGGTGGCCGGGCCGCGGCCCCGTACGGCGACGTCCTCGACCGTGAGGGCGGCCAGGGTGGGGCCGCCGACCCGCAGGTGGACCCGTACGCCGACCTCGTGGCCGCCCTCGGTGGCGATCACGGCGGCGGGGTGGTCGCCCGGCGGGGACGCGGGCGGCACGGTGAGGGTGAAGGGGACCACGGCACGGGTGCGGGGCGGGACCTTCACGGTGGTGGCGGCCCCGAAGCTGATCCAGGAGCCGGCCCCGGTGGCGCCGGTGGCCCTGGTGGCGCCGGTGGCCCCGGTCCCGGGTGCCGCCGGGCGGACCGCGAAGGCGCCGTCGGCCGTGTTGTAGGCGTCGGCGCCGCGCAGCGAGACGGTGCGCTCCTGGTCGGTGGTGTTGGCCAGGGCGAGGCGGTCCTCCAGCACGGTGCCGGGGGCACCGGCCAGGTAGAAGTACGGGCGGACGGTGGCCGCCGCTCCGGCGGCGGGCTCGGCGGTCCAGCCCGGTTCGTCGGCGGCCGCGGGGCGCGCGGGGGCCGCGTACAGCGTGGTGGCGGCGAGCAGGAGGACGGCGGCGGCGCGCCTCAGGGCGGGGAGCACGGGCATGACCGGGGTGCTCCGTTCAGGACCCGGCCCGCCGGCCGCGCCGGGTCAGCCAGAGCACGCCGACGGCGCCGGAGAGCAGCACGGTGCCGCCGAGGGTGCCGAGGGCCAGGGCGGAATCGGTGGGCCCGGTCTGCGGGAGGGTGTCGCCGGTGGTGTCGGCGCCGGACTGCGTGTTCCCGCCGCCGCCGGGCGCCGTGACGTCCAGCTCCAGGGAGGGCTTCGGGCTGTTGCCGGGGGTGCAGGTCGTCGTGGTGCTCATCGCCATGATGGTGAGCACCCCGGCGGTGAAGGTGACCTTGCCGCTCTTCTTGGGCGTGTACGTGCCCGAGAGGTCGGTGATCTTGATGGGTGTGTCCGGGGGCACGGCCTCCGGGTTGGGCGGGCCCGAGACCGGTACGGACACCTTCTCGGCGCCGTCGACGAGGATGACGGCGCTGGGGTTCATCGCACCCTTGCCGAGTTCGATGGGGCTGGACGAGACGCCCTTCTGGAAGGACATCGTCAGCTTGTAGCCGTCGCCCTCCTTGACGGCCTTGATGTCGATGGGCGACACCGCCGACTTGTCCCCGATCGGGGTCTTGCAGTCGTAGGCGACGTCGACGACTGCGGCATGGGCCGCGGGGGCGGTGAACAGCACCGCCGATCCGGCCAGCGCGGAGGCCAGCGCGAGCGCGGTGGAGCGTTTGCGGTCGGACACCTTCGTCTTCCCCTCGGGCCACAGAAAACTGACGACACATCAGATCGGTGGCTCAAGGTAAGCCCGGGCGCTTACGGAGGGAAGACAAAGGACAACCCGGGATTGACCGTTCGTCAGTGCACGCGGCGGCCCCGCTGCCAGACCCCGGAAACGAGCGGTACGCCCGGCCGGTAGGCGAGGTGGACATGGCTCGGGGCGTCCAGCAGGGCCAGATCGGCGCGGGCCCCCGGGGCCACGAGGCCGATGTCCTCGCGGCGCAGGGCGCGGGCGCCGCCGGCGGTGGCCGACCAGAGGGCCTCGTCAGGGGTCATCCGCATGTCACGGACGGCGAGCGCGATGCAGAACGGCATCGAACTCGTGTAGGAGGAGCCGGGGTTGCAGTCCGTGGACAGGGCGACGGTGGCGCCCGCGTCGATCAGGCGCCGGGCGTCGGGCCACTGGGCGCGCGTGGAGAACTCGGCGCCGGGCAGCAGGGTCGCGACGGTGGTGCCGGCCGCCTGCGCGAGGGCGTCCACGTCGGCGTCGGTGAGGTGGGTGCAGTGGTCGGCGGAGGCCGCTTCGAGCTCGACGGCGAGCTGGACACCGGGCCCGTAGGAGAGCTGGTTGGCGTGCACGCGGGGGATCAGCCCGGCGGCGGCGCCGGCGGTGAGGATCGCGCGGGCCTGGTCGCCGTCGAAGGCGCCCTTCTCGCAGAAGACGTCCACCCAGCGGGCGTACGGGGCGCAGGCCGCCAGCATCTCGCCGGTGACGAGGTCGACGTAGCCGGCCGGGTCCTCGGCGTAGTCGGGGGAGACGATGTGCGCGCCGAGGTAGGTGACCTCCTCGGTGTGCGCGGCGGCGATCCGCAGGGCGCGGGCCTCGTCGGCGACGGTGAGGCCGTAGCCGGACTTGGTCTCGAAGGTGGTGGTGCCCTGGCGGCGGGCCTCGTCGAGGTGCCGCACCAGGCCCGCTTCCAGCTCCGCGTCGGTGGCGGCGCGGGTGGCGGCGACGGTGGTGCGGATGCCGCCGGCGGAGTAGGCGCGGCCGGACATCCGGGCGTTGAACTCCTGGGTGCGGTCACCGGCGAAGACGAGGTGGGAGTGGGAGTCGACGAAGCCGGGGATGACGGCCCGTCCCTGCGCGTCGAAGCTCTCGTCCGCGGCCGGCGCGTCGGCGGCGGGGCCGACCCAGGCGACCTTGTCGCCGTCGATGACGACGGCGGCGTTCTCGATCAGGCCGAGGGGGCTTCCGTCGCCGACGGAGGGGTCGTTGGTGACGAGGCTGCCGATGTTGGTGATGGCGGTCGTGGTCATGGGGGTTCCTCTCAGAGCACCGGGCTCTGCCCGGACCCGGTCCTCAAACGCCGGACGGGCTGAAATACAGCCCCGCCGGCGTTTGAGGCGCGGGGTCTGGGGCGGTGCCCCAGGAAACGGTCAGCGGCGCAGGGCCGCGATGGACTCGGACAGGGCCGTCGGGACGTCGCCGACCAGGGTGTGGTGGCCGTCGCGGACCACGTGGCGGCCGGCCACGACCGTGTGGCGGACGTCGGCGGCGGTGGCGGCGAACACCGCCGTCTCGGCACCCAGCCGCGCCGGCGGGCCCGCCGTGCGGACGGAGTCCAGCGCGATCGTGGTGAAGTCCGCGAGCGCGCCCGCCTCCAGGCGGCCCGCGTCGGGGCGCCCGAGAGCGGCGTGGCCGTCCTCGGTGGCGGCGGCGAGCAGGGCGTTCGCCGTCCAGTGGCCCCGGGTCCGGCTGCGCAGGCGCTCGTTCAGCTCCATCGCGCGGGCCTCTTCGAGCAGGTCGATCACGGCGTGGCTGTCGCTGCCCAGGGACAGCGGGCTGCCCGCGTGCTGGAGGCGGGTCGCCGGGCCGATGCCGTCCGCGAGGTCGCGTTCGGTGGTGGGGCACATGCAGGTGCCGGTGGTGGTCCCGCCGAGGAGGGCGATGTCCGTGTCGGTGAGGTGCGTGTTGTGGACGCCGGTGGTGCGCGGGCCGAGCACGCCGTGGTCGGCCAGCAGCTGGGTCGGCGTGCGTCCGTGGGCTGCCTGGCAGGCGTCGTTCTCCGCGGTCTGCTCCGAGAGGTGGACGTGCAGGGGCGCCCGGCGCTCCTCGGCCCAGCCGGCCACGGTGGCCAGTTCGGCTGCGGGGACCGCGCGGACCGAGTGGATCGCGGCGCCGATCAGGGCGTGCTCACGGGGTTTGAGGGCACTCGCGCGCTCGGCCCAGGCCTCGGCGGTGCCGTCGGAGAAGCGCAGCTGGTGGCTGTTGGGTGCCTCGCCGAAGCCCGAGGACAGGTACGCGGTGTCCAGGAGCGTGATCCGGATGCCGGCCGCGGCGGCGGCCTCGATCAGGGCCTCGCCCATCGCGTTCGGGTCGGCGTACGCGGCGCCGCCGGGCGCGTGGTGGACGTAGTGGAACTCGCCGACGTTCGTGATGCCGGCCAGCGCCATCTCGGCGTAGACGGCGCGGGCGAGCGCGAAGTAGCTGTCGGGGGTGAGGTTCTGGGCGACCTTGTACATCAGGTCGCGCCAGGTCCAGAAGGTGCCGGAGCCGACCTGGACCGTGCCGCGCAGGGCCCGGTGGAAGGCGTGGCTGTGCGCGTTGGCCAGCCCGGGGAGGGTGAGGCCGCGCAGCACCTCGGCGCCGGGCGGCGGGGTCTCGACCCCGGTGCGCAGGGCGCCGATCCGCCCGTCTGCGGTTACCTCCAGGGCCACGCCCGGCTCGACATGGGTGCCGAGCCAGGCGTGCTCCAGCCAGTACGTCGTCAACGACATGCCAGGCCTTCCAGTACGTCGGCGAGGGCGAGGACACCGGCCACGCAGTCGTCCTCGGCGGCGAACTCCCGCGGGGAGTGGGAGACGCCGGTCGGGTTCCGCACGAACAGCATGGCGGTCGGGACGGCGGCGGAGAGGATTCCGGCGTCGTGTCCCGCCCCGGTCCCGAGGACGGGGACCGAACCGCCCAGGATCCGGTTCATCTCGTCGCGCAGGGCGTGCTCGAACTCGACGACCGGGGTGAAGGACTCCCGGACGATGCCGAGATCGATGCCGTCCTGGTCGGCGCGCTCGCGGGCGGCCTTCTCGATGGCCGTGACGACCGTGTCGAGGGTGGCCTGGTCGGCGGCCCGGGAGTCGAGCCAGCCGCGCACGAGCGAGGGGATGGCGTTGACCCCGTTGGGCTCGACCGAGATCTTCCCGAAGGTGGCGACGGCCCCGGCGAGGGCCGCCTCCGTACGGGCGGCCAGCACGGTCGCCGCGTAGGTGAGCATCGGGTCGCGGCGGTCGACCAGCCGGGTGGTGCCGGCGTGGTTGGCCTCGCCGCGGAAGTCGAACCGCCAGCGGCCGTGCGGCCAGATGGCGGAGGCGATGCCGACCCGGTCCCCGGACAGGTCCAGGGCGCGGCCCTGTTCCACGTGCAGCTCGACGAAGGCGCCGATACGGCCGAGGCGTTCGGGGTCGGCCCCGATGGCCTCGGGGTCGTATCCGGCGGCCTCCATGGCCTGGGGCAGGGAGATGCCCTCGGCGTCGCGCAGCTCGTACGCCTTGTCCTTGGTCAGCTGTCCGGCGGCGAGCCGGGAGCCGACGCAGGCGAGCCCGAAGCGGGCGCCCTCCTCGTCACCGAAGTTGGTGATGGCCAGCGGCCTGGAGAACTCCGCGCCCCTGCTGCGGAGCTCGTCCAGGGCCGCGAAGGAGGACACCACGCCGAGGGGGCCGTCGAAGGCCCCGCCGTCGGGGACGGAGTCCAGGTGCGAGCCGGTGACCACGGCGTCCCCCGCGAGGGGGTCGCCGAGCCAGGCCCACTGGTTGCCGTTGCGGTCGGTCTCGTACGTGAGCCCGCGCGCCTCGGCCTGCTCCTGGAACCAGGTCCGGCAGTCGGCGTCGGCCCCGCTCCAGGCGTACCGGCGGTACCCGCCGGTGCCGGCGTCGCGGCCGATGGGCGCGAGCTCGGCCCACATGTCGTGGAAGGTCACGCGTCGTCGCCCTCACGCATGGGGACGCGGACGCCGCGCTCGTCGGCGACCGACTCGGCGATGTCGTAGCCGGCGTCGACGTGACGGATGACGCCCATGCCCGGGTCGTTGGTGAGGACGCGGCGGATCTTCTCGCCGGCGAGCGGGGTGCCGTCGGCGACCGTGACCTGGCCCGCGTGGATGGAGCGGCCCATGCCGACGCCGCCGCCGTGGTGGATGGAGACCCAGGAGGCGCCGGAGGCCACGTTGACCATGGCGTTGAGCAGCGGCCAGTCGGCGATCGCGTCGGAGCCGTCGAGCATGGCCTCGGTCTCGCGGTACGGGGAGGCCACCGAGCCGCAGTCGAGGTGGTCGCGGCCGATGACCAGCGGCGCGGCGAGGGTGCCGTCGGCGACCATCTCGTTGAAGCGCTCGCCGGCCTTGTCGCGCTCGCCGTAGCCGAGCCAGCAGATGCGCGCGGGCAGGCCCTGGAAGTGGACGCGCTCGCCGGCCATCTTGATCCAGCGGTGCAGGGACTCGTTCTCCGGGAAGAGCTCCAGCATGGCCTTGTCGGTCTTGTGGATGTCCGAGGCCTCGCCGGACAGGGCGGCCCAGCGGAAGGGGCCCTTGCCCTCGCAGAACAGCGGGCGGATGTAGGCGGGGACGAAGCCGGGGAAGGCGAAGGCGCGGTCGTAGCCGGCCAGCTGGGCCTCGCCGCGGATGGAGTTGCCGTAGTCGAAGACCTCGGCGCCGGCGTCCATGAAGCCGACCATGGCCTCGACGTGCTTGGCCATGGACTCGCGGGCACGGGTGGTGAAGCCGGCCGGGTCCTTGGCGGCGTAGGAGGCCATGTCGTCGAAGTCGACGCCCACGGGCAGGTACGCGAGCGGGTCGTGGGCCGAGGTCTGGTCGGTCACGATGTCGATGGGCGCGCCCTCGGCCAGCATCTGCGGGAGCAGCTCGGCGGCGTTGCCGAGGAGGCCGATGGAGAGCGGCTTGCGGGCGTCACGGGCCTCGACGGCCAGCTGGAGGGCGTGGCGCAGGTTGTCGGCCTTGACGTCCAGGTAGCGGTGCTCGATGCGGCGGTCGATGGCGCGCGGGTCGACGTCGATACAGATCGCGACGCCGTCGTTCATCGTGACGGCCAGCGGCTGGGCGCCGCCCATGCCGCCGAGGCCGGCGGTGAGGGTGATGGTGCCCGCGAGGGTGCCGTTGAACTTCTTGGCCGCGACGGCGGCGAAGGTCTCGTAGGTGCCCTGGAGGATGCCCTGGGTGCCGATGTAGATCCACGAGCCGGCCGTCATCTGGCCGTACATGGTCAGGCCCAGGTGCTCCAGACGGCGGAACTCCTCCCAGTTGGCCCAGTCGCCGACGAGGTTGGAGTTGGCGAGCAGGACGCGCGGCGCCCACTCGTGGGTCTGCATCACGCCGACCGGGCGGCCGGACTGGACCAGCATCGTCTCGTCCTGCTTGAGGGTCTGCAGGGTGCGGACCATCGCGTCGTACGAGCGCCAGTCGCGGGCGGCCTTGCCGGTGCCGCCGTAGACGACGAGCTTGTCGGGGTGCTCGGCGACCTCGGGGTCGAGGTTGTTCTGCAGCATCCGCAGGGCGGCCTCCTGCTGCCATCCCAGGGTGCTGAGGTCGGTGCCTCGCGCGGCACGTACGGGGCGGGGTCCTGACATGGCGGTGCCTCCTCCGATGTTGGTCAATCTATTCACATCCTCCCGCCCTGAATAGATTCAGTCAACAGCTGCGGCCGGCCCTGTCGGATGATGGGATGGCCGGCATGGCTGTACACGCGGAGGACGAGGGCGGCGCCACGAGCGCCGCCGAGCGCCGGGACCTGGCCGTACGGGCCGCCGTGGAGCAGGGCCTCGTGGGCGGGGGCGAGGGCGCGGAGCCCCTGGCCTGCCTGCTGGACGTCGCCGGGATCCGGGCCTCCGCCGCCGCCCTCACCGGCGCCTTCACGGCCGCCCTCGCGCCCGGCACCCCCGTCCTGCACGCCTTCGCCGTCAAGGCCGCCCCGCTCGTCCCGGTCCTGCGGCTGCTCGCCGACGCAGGGCTCGGCTGCGAGGTGGCCAGCCCCGGGGAGCTGGCGCTGGCCCGGGCGGCGGGCGTCCCCGCGGCCCGGACCGTCCTGGACTCCCCCGCCAAGACGCCGGCCGAGCTGCGCGAGGCCCTGGCCCTGGGCATCGCCGTGAACGCCGACAACCCCCAGGAGCTGGAACGCCTCGACGCGCTCGTCGGCCGGGCGGCCACGCCCCCGACGGCCCCGATCGGCCTAAGGATCAACCCGCAGACCGGCGCCGGGGCCATCGACGCCCTGTCCACGGCCACCGCGACCTCGAAGTTCGGCATCGCCCTGCGCGACCCCGGCGCCCGCGCCTGGCTCGTACGGGCCTACCTGGACCGGCCGTGGCTGACCCGCCTGCACATCCACTCGGGCTCCCAGGGCGTACCCCTGGCCCTGATCGCGGAAGGCGTACGGGACCTGCACGCGCTCGCCGAGGAGATCAACGCGGCGGCCGGGCGGCGCCAGGTCGACACCCTCGACATCGGCGGCGGCCTGCCGGTGAACTTCGCCTCGGACGAGGAGACCCCCACCCACGCGCAGTACGTGACCGCCCTGCGCGAGGCGGTCCCCGCCCTGTTCGACGGCTCGTACGGCCTGGTCACGGAGTTCGGCCGGTCCCTGCTGGCCAAGCACGGCCTGGTCCTGGCGCGGGTCGAGTACACCAAGACCAGCGGGTCCCGGCCGATCGCGCTCACCCACGCCGGGGTCCAGGTGGCGACCCGCACCGCGTACGCCCCGGCGGCCTGGCCGGTGCGGATCCTGCCCTACGACGCGAAGGGCGCCCCGAAGACCGGCGACCCCGTGGCCCAGGACATCGCGGGCCCGGCCTGCTTCGCCGGGGACCTGCTCGCGGCCGCCCGCGAGCTGCCCCGGCTCGCCCCCGGCGACCTGATCGGCGTCCCGGACACCGGCGCGTACTTCTTCACGGCCCACTACGGCTACAACAGCCTGCCCCGCCCGGCGGTCCACGGCTTCACGGTGGACCCGGAGGGCGAGGTCCGCTTCCGCCTCGCCAGGCCGGCGCAGCGCCTCGCCGAGATCGTGGCCGAAGCGGGCGGCACCCACGGTGACGCCCTGCTGTAGCCGCTGCGCGGGGCCTCCCCGGGGCTCCGCCGCGGACCCCGGCCCTCAGGCGCAAAGGGTGGCCGCCAGCGCCGGGGCCAGGCCCTGGACCACGCCCTCGGGGGTCAGGGCCACCACCGCGGGAAGCCGGAGGAGGTAGCGGGTCAGGGCCAGGCCCAGAAGCTGCGCGGAGACCAGGCCCGCCGCGGCCGCGGCCCGCTCCGGGCCGACGGCCGCCGCCAGCGCCGGGGCGACCTGCGCCGCGAACACCTCCCGCATCCGGGCCGCGGCCTGCTCGTTCGTCACCGCCGAGCGCAGCAGCACCAGCAGGGCGTCGTCGGCCGGATCGCCCTCCCACCGGTCCACGAAGTGGCGCACGAGGGCGGCCGGGAGCTCCCCGGGCGGCACGGCGCCCAGGTCGGGCAGGCGCAGGTCCACCGCGAGCGCGGCGTCGAAGAGCTGTTCCTTGCTGCCGAAGTAGCGCATGACCATCGACGGGTCGATCTCCGCGTCCGCCGCGACGGCGCGGATGGTGGTGCGCTCGTAGCCCTGCGCGGCGAAGCGCTCCCGGGCCGCCCGCAGGATCGCCGTCTTGGTCAGGTCCGAGGTTCGTCGCGCCGTCATGCCAACAAGCGTAGGCCAACAAGCGTTGACATACCAGCGGAACAGGCGCACCCTCATACCAACAGTTGTTGGCCAACAAGCGTTGGCCTGACGGAGGAGGCTCGTATGACCAGCACCGCCGCACTCCCGACCCGTACGGACGTGGCCGTCGTCGGCGCCGGACCCACCGGCCTCGCCCTCGCCGTGACCCTGGCGGAGGCCGGCATCGACTTCGTCCTCCTCGACCGGCAGACCGAGGGCGCCAACACCTCCCGCGCCGCCGTCGTGCACGCCCGCACGCTGGAGGTCCTCGACGAGCTCGACCCGAGCGGCGCCCTCTCCGGCGACCTCATCGGCCGCGGCGTCCGCGTCTCCCGGTTCCGGATCCGCGACGGCGCCCGCCCGCTCGCCGCGATCGACTTCGACGGCCTGCCCACGGCCCACCCGTACGCGCTGATGGTCCCCCAGTACGAGACCGAGGCCGTGCTCCTGGCGCGCCTGCGCGCCCTGGGCGGCGACGTCCACCGCCCCTACGAGGTCACCTCCGTCACCCAGGACGCGGACGGGGTCACCCTCACCACCGCCACCGGCGAAACCCTGCGCGCGGCCCACGCAGTCGGCGCCGACGGGATGCACAGCGTGGTCCGCGGGGCCGCCGGCATCGCCTTCGAGGGCAGCGCGTACGGAGAGTCCTTCGTCCTCGCCGACGTGGCCATGGACTGGGCCCCGGGCCCGCACGAGGTCACGCTCGCCTTCGGCGCCGACGGGCCCACCGTGGTCGCCCCGCTCCCCGCAGGGCACTACCGGATCGTCGCCGCCGTCGCCGAGGCCCCCGCCGAACCGGACCTCGCCTTCGTCCGGGCCCTGATGGACGAGCGCGTCCCCGGCCGGGCCGCCGTCCGCGAACTCGTCTGGTCCTCCCGGTTCCGGATCCACCACCGCGTCGCCGACCGGTACCGCGCCGGACGGCTGCTGCTCGCCGGGGACGCGGCCCATGTGCACAGCCCGGCCGGCGGTCAGGGCATGAACACCGGCATCCAGGACGGCTACGCCCTCGGCCGCGCCCTGGCCACCGGGGACCTCGACGGCTACGAGGCCCGGCGGCGCCCCGTCGCCCGGCGCGTGGTGGCCCTCACGCACCGGATGACCCGGGCCGCGACCACCCGGAACCCGGTCCTGCGCGCCGCGCGCAACGCCCTGCTGCCGCTGCTCGCCCGCATCCCGGCGCTGCGCGACCGCCTCGCCACCGAGCTGGCGGAGCTCAACTACCGCTGAGGCTCACTCCACGAACAGGCCCCGCGCCGCGGCCCGCGCGTCGAAGGCCTCCAGGCGGGCCTGTGCGTCCGGGAGGGCGTCCGCCATCGACTCCAGCAGCACCCGGCCCAGCAGCATCGGCGCACACGCCGTGTCGAAGGCCAGCCCGGTGCCGACCTGCGCCGGAATCAGCAGGTCCGAGTGGCGGGCCACGGGCGCGAAAGCCGACTCGGCGACCGTGACCACGGTGAGGCCGGCCCGCCGGGAGCGCTCCAGCGTGTCCACGACCTCCCGCGGGTGGCGGGGCAGCGCGAAGCAGAGCAGTGCCGAGGCCCCCTCGTAGACCGCCGCGTCGATGCGGTCCTCCATCATCGAGCCGCCCTCGTCGAGGAGCCGTACGTCCGGGTGGACCTTCGACGCGAAGTACGCGAACCCGCGCGCCTGGGAGGAGGCCGCCCGCAGCCCGAGCACCAGCAGCGGGGCCGAGGCCGCGAGCAGCCGCCCCGCCTGCTGGACCGGCGCGGGATCGGCGAGCATCGCCGCCAGCTGCCGCAGGTTCTCGATCTCGCCCAGGACGGCCTGCTGGTACTCGTTGTACGAGTCCTCGTGCGCGGCCTCGGGCCGCTCGGCGGGGGCCACCTCGCGCAGGTGGCGGCGGAGCGCGGGATATCCGTCGAAGCCCAGCGCCACGGCGAACCGGGTCACCGAGGGCTGGCTCACCCCGGCCAGTTCCGCGAGCTCGACGCTCGACAGGAAGGGCACCTCCGCCGCCCCGCGCACCATGCAGTGCGCGATCCGCCGCTGGGTCGGCGTCAGCCGGTGCCCCTCGAACAGCTTCTGCAGCCGCGCGGCCGGGCTGTCACTCATCCCGTCCCCTCCGTCCCGGTGAGATATTCAGTCACGGAGCACTCTGCATGCGGTTATGCAGCGGGGCAAGCCGTGCCCGCGATCCGGATAGGGGGGCTAACCCCAGTGCCGGGGCCTGCCGGGCTTCCTACGGTGGGGGCATGGACGCGCATGCCCAAGAGCTGAAGAAGGAATTCGACGCGACGATGGACGCCCGGCGCGAGCTGGGTCCGGAGTACGAGGCCGCGCTCGTGGACTCGTTCGTCGAGAAGGTCGACACGCAGGTCCGGCGCCGGCTCGCGGAGGAGCGCCTGTCCGCGGCCCGCGGTGACGGCCGGGCCCCTTCCGCCGTGCCGGGGGACGGGAACTTCGGCGAACGCTTCGGCTTCGCGATCGTCACGCTGGTCCTGGCGATCCCGCTGTCGGCGATCGCCGTCGCGCAGGCGCGGCTGCCGGGGCTGATCGTCGCCTGGGCGGGGATCGTGGGCGTGAACTTCATCCACGCCCGTCGCCTCCGGCGCGGTCCGCAGGATCCCCGGGGCTGACCCCGGGCCCGCAGCCACCGCCGCAGAGGCGAGCGAGCCGAAGGGGCGCGCCGGGGAGTGAGGGCGAACGCGCGGAGGAAACCGTGAGGCACGAGCGGTTTTCGAGCACGTACGCCGTCACGAGCCGGCACAAGGCGCCCCGGAGGCGAACCGAGCCCCGAAGAGGATTGCGCGGGGACCGCCGCACCCTCGGTCGCCCGAGGGGCGGGACGACGGCGGTCCCCGCGAAGGACACGGCCGGGTCAGGGCCGTCCGCGTCCGTGGCGTACGCGCGGTCCGGGAGCCGCTCCGGAGGTACGCACACGCCGTTCCGTGGTGCCGGCCGGGTCCCGGTCTCCCGGTCTCCCCTGCCGACAACCACCACTGTGCCGGAGCCGTGTTAAGCGGGTGCTGCCGTCACGTGTCATGCCCGTACCGATTGCGCGAAGGCCGTGCCACGGCGTGCCACGGGCCGGGGGCCCGGGGCGGGCCGCAGGCTACTTCGCTGACTTGGCCAGGAAGGCCAGCAGGTCCTGACGGCTCACCACACCGGTGGGCTTGCCCTCGACCAGCACGATCGCCGCGTCGGCCTCGCCGAGCACCGCCATCAGCTCGGACACCGGCTCGCCCGAGCCAACCTGCGGCAGCGGGGAGCTCATGTGCTTCTCCAGCGGGTCGGTCAGGGAGGCCCGCTGGGCGAACAGCGCCGCCAGGAGCTCCTTCTCGACCACGGAGCCGATGACCTCGGCGGCCATCACGTCCGGGTGACCGGCGCCCGGCTTGACGATCGGCATCTGCGAGACGCCGTACTCGCGCAGGACCTCGATGGCCTCGCCGACGGTCTCCTCGGGGTGCATGTGGACGAGCGAGGGGATGCCGCCCTCCTTGTCGTTCAGCACGTCGCCGATGCGCGCGGCGGGGCCGGCCTCCTCCAGGAAGCCGTGTCCCGCCATCCACTCGTCGCTGAAGATCTTGCTGAGGTAGCCGCGGCCGCTGTCCGGCAGCAGGACGACGACCACGTCGTCCGGGCCGAGGCCCTCGGCGGCCTTGAGCGCGGCCACGACGGCCATGCCGCAGGAACCGCCGACGAGCAGGCCCTCCTCCTTGGCGAGGCGGCGGGTCATCTGGAAGGAGTCCTTGTCGGACACCGCGATGATCTCGTCGGTGACGTTCGGGTCGTAGGCGGTCGGCCAGAAGTCCTCGCCGACGCCCTCGACCAGGTACGGGCGGCCCGAGCCGCCGGAGTAGACCGAGCCCTCGGGGTCGGCGCCGATGACCTTGACCTTCCCGCCGCTGACCTCCTTGAGGTAGTTGCCGGTACCGGAGATCGTGCCGCCCGTGCCGACACCCGCGACGAAGTGGGTGATCTTCCCGTCCGTCTGGTCCCACAGCTCGGGGCCGGTGGTCTCGTAGTGCGAACGGGGGTTGTTCGGGTTGCTGTACTGGTCGGGCTTCCAGGCGCCGGGCTCGCGCGCGAGGCGGTCGGACACGTTGTAGTACGAGTCCGGGTGCTCGGGGTCGACGGCGGTCGGGCAGACCACGACCTCGGCGCCGTACGCGCGCATCACGTTGATCTTGTCCATGGACACCTTGTCAGGGCAGACGAAGATGCACTTGTAGCCCTTCTGCTGGGCCACGATGGCGAGTCCTACACCCGTGTTGCCGCTGGTCGGCTCCACGATGGTGCCGCCGGGCTTGAGGGCTCCGCTCTGCTCGGCGGCCTCGATCATCCGTACGGCGATCCGGTCCTTCACGGATCCACCGGGATTGAAGTACTCGACCTTCGCAAGGACGGTGGCCTGCAGGCCTTCGGTCACACGGTTGAGCTTCACCAGCGGGGTGTTGCCGACGAGGCTGATCATCGAGTCGTGGAATTGCACCATGTTCTCCAAGGAGGGGACTCCACGGGTTCTCCGGGAGGTCCGGCCAGGGTATGCGGAAAGGGATTGACCGACCGCTCGTACGGGGCAGGTAGGGGTCAATGAGACGCGAGGAGGTGGCCTGAAGGATGTCCAGGGCGAGAACAGCCCGCCGGATCGCGGCGGGGGCAGCGTACGGCGGAGGCGGACTCGGACTGGTCGGGGCCGCCGCGGTCGGGCTGGTGGTGGCCGAGATGCAGTTCGCCAGGCGGGCCGTGGGATCCGGGCTGCCGGAGCCACCGCGGGCCGACGGGCTGTACGGGAGCGAGTTCGGCGGGCCGGAGCAGAGCCCGGGCCCGCTGCGCCTGGGCATGCTGGGTGATTCCACGGCCGCGGGACTGGGCGTACGGCGGGCCCGGCAGACCCCGGCGGCCCTGATGGCCTCCGGGCTGGCGGCGGTGGCCGAGCGGCCGGTGGAGCTGCGCAACGTGGCCCTTTCGGGTGCCATGTCGGACGACCTGGACCGGCAGGTGGGCCTGCTGCTGGACGGGGACCGGCCGGCCCCGGACGTGTGCGTGATCATGATCGGCGCGAACGACGTGACCCGCCGGATGCCGCCGACCCAGTCGGTGCGGCTGCTCACGGCGGCCGTGCGCAGGCTGCGCCTGGCCGGCTCCGAGGTCGTCGTCGGCACCTGCCCGGACCTGGGCACGATCGAGCCGGTCTACCAGCCGCTGCGCTGGCTGGCGCGCCGGGTCTCGCGCCAGCTGGCCGCCGCGCAGACCATAGGAGTGGTCGCGCTGGGTGCCCGTACGGTCTCCATGGGGGACCTGCTGGGCCCGGAGTTCGCCGCGAACCCGCGCGAGATGTTCGGCCCGGACTCCTACCACCCGTCGGCCGAGGGGTACGCGACCGCCGCCATGGCCGTGCTGCCGACCCTCTGCGCGACACTGGGCCTGTGGCCGGAGTCGGACCGGCTGGACGTGTCCCGGGACGAGGACATGCTGCCGGTGGCGAAGGCCGCGTCGGCCGCGGCGGGCCAGGCGGGTACGGAGGTCACGGCCGCCCGCGGCCCCTGGGTGCTGCTCAAGCACCGCCGCCGGCGGCGGGTGCCGGCCACGGACCCGGCCGAGCCGGTGGTTCCCTGAGAGCCCTGAGGGGGGTCCCGCGGGGCGAGTGCGGCCCGTGTCACACGCCCCGGCCGGTGACCTGGACCGTACGGGGCGGTAACTTCGCTTGCGGTCCCGCTCAGAGCCGCAACACACCCTTGGAGTCCCGATGCCCGAAGCCGTCATCGTTTCCACCGCCCGCTCCCCCATCGGGCGCGCCTTCAAGGGGTCCCTCAAGGACGTGCGGCCGGACGACCTGACCGCGACGATCATCCAGGCCGCCCTGGCCAAGGTCCCCGGCCTGGACCCGCGCGAGATCGACGACCTGATGCTGGGCTGCGGCCTGCCGGGCGGCGAGCAGGGCAACAACCTGGCCCGCATCGTGGCCGTGCAGATGGGCATGGACTTCCTGCCCGGCACCACCATCACCCGCTACTGCTCCTCCTCGCTGCAGACCTCCCGCATGGCCCTGCACGCCATCAAGGCGGGCGAGGGCGACGTCTTCATCTCGGCCGGCGTCGAGATGGTGTCGCGGTTCGCGAAGGGCAACTCGGACTCCTGGCCCGACACCCACAACCCGCTCTTCGCCGAGGCCGAGGCCCGTACGGCGGCCGTCGCCGAGTCGACCGGCTCCGGCTGGCACGACCCGCGCGAGGACGGCCTGGTCCCGGACGCGTACATCGCGATGGGCCAGACCGCCGAGAACCTGGCCCGCATCAAGGGCGTGACCCGTCAGGACATGGACGAGTTCGGCGTCCGCTCGCAGAACCTCGCGGAAGAGGCCATCAAGAACGGCTTCTGGGCCCGCGAGATCACCCCGGTCACCACCCCGGACGGCACGGTCGTCTCCGGGGACGACGGCCCGCGCGCCGGCGTGACCCTGGAGGGCGTGCAGGGCCTCAAGCCCGTCTTCCGCCCCGACGGCCTGGTCACGGCCGCCAACTGCTGCCCGCTGAACGACGGCGCCGCGGCGCTGGTCATCATGAGCGACACCAAGGCCCGCGAGCTGGGCCTGACCCCGCTGGCCCGGATCGTCTCCACCGGTGTCACCGGCCTCTCCCCCGAGATCATGGGCCTGGGCCCGGTCGAGGCGTCGAAGCAGGCCCTGAAGCGGGCCGGCCTCACGGTCGGCGACATCGACCTCTTCGAGATCAACGAGGCCTTCGCGGCCCAGGTCATCCCGTCGTACCGGGACCTGGAGATCCCGCTGGAGAAGCTGAACGTCAACGGCGGAGCCATCGCCGTCGGTCACCCCTTCGGGATGACCGGTGCGCGCATCACCGGCACTCTGATCAACAGCCTGCAGTTCCACGACAAGCAGTTCGGTCTTGAGACGATGTGCGTGGGTGGCGGTCAGGGCATGGCCATGGTCATCGAGCGTCTGAGCTGAGCCGTAGCGGAGGGTAGGGGCTGCCCCGACCGTGTCGACGTGCGGCTCCGCCGCGTGGCGAGGGGCGGCACCTGCCCGCAGCGGTGGCGAAGATCAGAGCGACCGAGAGATCGAGCGTCTGAGCTAATTCGATCAAGAGCGGGCCCCAGGCGCCGCAAGGGATCCGGCCGGATCCCTTGCGGCGTACTGACGCCGGGTCTAACCCGGTCGCGGCCGACCTGTGACCAAATTTCCCCCAGGATGTGACCTATCTCCTGGGGGATCGATGTTTACGCAGGTCAGGGCAGGTACGGATGCGACGGGTGTGACCAAAGCCCTGTCCATTTCGTGACGTAATGCACTGCACGCCATTCCCAGGTCGGGACACTCTGATGTAGGAAGTCGGGGGATCGAATCACCTCAGGAGTTAGTCAGTGAGCGCCATGTCTCTTGCCCTGCTGCTGACCACGGCCGCTGCCACCGCCGTGGGCGCTGCTGCGCTGCACGCCGTCCACGGTCTGCGCAAGCAGGTCACCGCCCTGCGCACCGAGCTGGCGGTGCCGGTCCACCCCCGCGGTGCGACCGTCCCGCACGCCCGCAGCGCCGTGGAGTCCCCCGCCGCGGAGATACGAGCCGCCGTGGCCGAGGCCCTCGCCGAGGAGCGCGAGCGCGAGCTCGCCGAGGCGCGGGCCTTCTGGGCCGCGCAGGAGGCCCGTGACGCCGCCGACGCCCCCTCGCTGCTGGGCGGCCTGCCCGGGCTCGGCGAGGACAGCCCGGTCTTCCTGCCCCGGCAGGCCGACCTGGTGGGGCTGGAGCCCGTACTCGGCGAGGAGATCCTCGACGAGCTCCCCGGCTACCCCGAGGATTCGGCCGAGCTGGCCGCCGCACGCCGGCGCCACCCCTCGCACCCCGACTTCGTACCGGTCCAGGCCTCGCACCCCGGCGCCGACCACGAGCGCACCGTGAACCGCCTGGAGGAGCTCGCGGAGGCCCGTACGGCCCTCGCGGACGTCCGCCCGGGCCCGCTCGGCACGCTGGACGTGTACGTCTTCACCGACGGCACGACGCTGTGCATGACCCCGGGGCACCGGGAGACCGCGGAGCGCCTCGCCGAGGCCCTGCGCTCGGGCACCGCGCCGGTCCTGCTGGGCGGCTCGGGCATCTCGGGCGCCTACGCGCTGACCTTCTCCTGCGGTGACGCCGAGGACCCCGAGAGCAACGTCTACATCCTCGCGGACCGCGTCATCGCATCGCTCTGATCTCCGCCTGCTCCACCAGCCGCACGGCCTCGTCCAGCACCTCGGACGGGGCCTTCGCGCTGTCCGGGGCCGCGGCGCGCAGTGCTTCGGCGAGGTCCAGCCCCGTCACCGCCACCTGATCGCCGACCACGAAGATGCCGGCGTCCGGCACCTCCTTCGGCTCCTGCCCGGGCGTCTCGATCCGCTGGGCCCGTACGGAGAGTTCGCGGGCCAGGTCCAGGGCCGCAGCCGCGGCACCCTGCTGCAGGCGGCTCTGCGGCGCGGCCCGCAGCCGGTCGGCGAAACGTTCCACGACGGCGGTCAGGGGCGAAGTATCAAGCACCCGGCCGACCTTACGCGCCGCCCGGGCACCATTGCCAACGGGCGAACTCTCCGGCACGGTGGCGTGAAGAGAACAGCACGGCGATACCTCCGGAGGCGCCCATGTCCGTAGAGTTCTCCGAACAGACACACCGCAACATGATCGACAGAATCCCCCAGACCACCGGTCGTGAAGTCTCCGACTGGCTCCGCACCGTCGACGAAGGCCCCTCACTCGTCCGGTTCGAGGAGAAGGTCAGCTGGCTGCGCGGCGCGCACGAGCTGTCGTACGGCCAGGCCAAGGCGATCATCCACGAGTACGACCTGCGCAGAGCCGCACGCCGGTTCGGCTGAGCCCCCCTCTCCCCCGATACCCGACCGTTCCCGCACCCTGGATGCGGGAAGGCCCCGCGAGCGGTGTGCTCGCGGGGCCTTCCCCATGCCGTGCGCGGTCCGGTGGCCGGCCCGCGGGTCCTGCTAGTCGTCGCCCGAGAGGATCGAGAAGATGCGCAGCATCTCGACGTAGATCCAGACCAGGGTCATGGTGAGGGCGAAGGCCGCCAGCCAGGCCTCCTCGCGCGGGGCACCGTAGGCGATGCCGTCCTCGACCTGCTTGAAGTCGAGGGCGAGGAAGCAGGCGCCGAGGATGACGCCGATGGCGCCGAACAGCAGGCCGAGGCCGCCGCTGCGGAAGCCGAGGCCGTCACCGCCGCCGAAGACCGCGAACAGCGAGTTCACGAGCATGAGCAGGATGAAGCCCAGCGCCGCCGCCATCACGAAGCCGTAGAAGCGGCGGGTGACGCGGATCCAGCGCATCTTGTACGCGAAGAGCACGGCGGCGAAGACGCACATCGTGCCCATCACGGCCTGCATGACCACGCCGGGGCCGAGGTACGTGCTGACAGCCGCGCTGATGACGCCGAGGAACACGCCCTCGAACGCCGCGTAGGCCAGGATCAGGCCCGGGACGGGCTTGCTCTTGAAGGACTGGATCATCGCGAAGACGAAGGCGATGAGGCCTGCGCCGATGGCGATGCCGTAGGACATGCCGAGGTTGTCCGGGTCGACCGGAAGTGCCACCCAGGCGAGGGTCGCCGTCACGATGAGCGTGCCGAGCGTCATGGCCGAACGGCTCACGACGTCGTCCATGGTCATCACGTTGGCGCGGGCCGGGGCCTGGGGCATGCCGGTGGTCGGGTCGGCCGCGTACGGGTTCGTCGCGTACGGGTTGGTCCCGGCCTGCTGCGGCTGCGCGTCAAAGCCCGCGTAGCCACCGTTGTCGCGGCTGAACCCCCGTCGCGAGAAGACCGGGTTACTGCTCCTCATCTCACTCCTCCGTGGCCACCGAGCGCGGCCTTGCAACAAGAGTAATGCGCTCGCAAAAAAAGCACCCTACTGCTGGAGGAGGATCTTAGGAGAGGCCGCGGCGGAGCGCAGTAAATAAAGGGAGCGTCTCGCGGAGGCCCCCGTACGCCGACCGGAAACGCACCGGCTCGGCGCAGACGGCCCGGGTCCCGGTCACGAGCCGGGGCGCGCGCGCCCGCGGCGTACCCTTCGCCCTTCGCACTTCACCCGGCCCGGCGGCCGGCGGGTCCGCGCCTCGTCGACGCCGTCGCGGAAGGCTTCGGCCCTACTACGTGCGCGGAAGGCGCTCGCGACGTGCGGTGTTCCCCCGTCTTCCCGGCCCCCGGAAACGGTCAAGTCCCGGGAAGGTCGGCCCTGCAGGCCGGGCGCCGTGCCATTGATGGTGCCCGGAGCCGGACTTGAACCGGCACGGCCCGAAGGCCAGCGAGGTTTAAGCTCGCCGTGTCTGCATTCCACCATCCGGGCAAGGCGTGGCGGCCCCCGTGAAAAAGCCTTGAACGCTGAGCCGAGCCTATCCGGATCGCTCCCCCTGCCAACCTGCGAACTTTCCGATGTTGTCTGATTTTATTGGCGCTTGAGGGTTCGTCAGACCCCAGAATGCACGGTCGGCCCGCTCTGGACGGCGATCATCACCTGTACGGGAATGACGGGATTTCGATGGCCCACGCCACCCCCCGCGCCACCCTCCCCGCCACCCCGGGCCACCGCCCGCGGATCAGGCTCCTGTCATACCAGAGGAGGACACGAGCCCGCCCGCAGTCAGACTCCAGCGGGGCGAGGAACAGGCACGGCGGCTGATCCGGAGCGGGGGTACCCGCGGTGAGGATGGAAACGTCCCCGCACCGCAGACCGAGGAGCCGTCCCGTGACCACCATGAACTACGCCCCGCACACCGCCCAGGCCGTGGCCGCCCGCGCCACCGGCCTCTCCAAGGTGTACGGCCAGGGCGAGACCCAGGTGGTCGCGCTGAAGAACGTCACGGTGGACTTCACGCAGGGGCAGTTCACCGCGATCATGGGCCCCTCGGGCTCGGGCAAGTCCACGCTGATGCACTGCGTGGCGGGCCTGGACACCTTCTCCGAGGGCTCCGTCCGCATCGGCGACACCGAGCTGGGCAGCCTCAAGGACAAGCAGCTCACCCAGCTCCGCCGGGACAAGATCGGCTTCATCTTCCAGGCCTTCAACCTGCTGCCGACCCTGACGGCCCTGGAGAACATCACGCTCCCCATGGACATCGCCGGCCGCAAGCCCGACAAGCAGTGGCTGGACTCCGTGATCGACATGGTCGGCCTCTCGGGCCGCCTCTCCCACCGCCCCACCCAGCTCTCCGGCGGCCAGCAGCAGCGCGTGGCCGTGGCCCGCGCCCTGGCCTCCCGCCCCGAGATCATCTTCGGTGACGAGCCCACCGGAAACCTGGACTCGCGCTCCGGCGCCGAGGTCCTCGGCTTCCTGCGCAACTCGGTGCGCGAGCTCGGCCAGACCGTGGTGATGGTCACCCACGACCCGGTCGCCGCCTCCTACGCGGACCGCGTCATCTTCCTCGCCGACGGCCAGATCGTCCACGAGATGCACAGCCCCACCGCCGACGGCGTGCTCGACCGGATGAAGGCCTTCGACGCCAAGGGCCGCACCAGCTGACCCGGGATCTCCCTCCCCGCCCCTCCTCCAGACTTCCAGCCCCAGGACTGAGATCCCCCATGTTCCGTACCGCCCTGCGCAACGTCCTCGCGCACAAGGCCCGGCTGCTGATGACGGTGCTCGCCGTCACCCTCGGCGTCGCCTTCGTCTCCGGCACCCTCGTCTTCACCGACACCCTCAAGAAGTCCCTCTCCGGCCAGTCCGCCAAGAGCTACGAGGGCATCGCCGTCTCGGTCACCTCGTACGGCCAGGGCCGCAACGAGCAGGGCGAGAAGGAGGGCGAGCCCGGCCTCGGCCAGCAGACCCTCGACAAGATCAAGGCGCTCCCGGGCGTCGACACCGTCTCCGGCCGCGTCGCGGGCTTCGCCGGCGTCGGCGACGAGAACGGCAAGCTGATCGGCTCCGGCTGGTCCAACCAGGGCGCCAACTACACGCCCGTCAAGGACGGCAAGGACCCGCGCTACACCTTCGCCCAGGGCGCCGGCCCGGCCAAGGCCGACGAGATCGCCCTCGACAAGGCCACCGCCGACAAGGGCAACTACAAGGTCGGCGACAAGGTCCGCGTCGCCACCAACGGCCCGGTCAAGGAGTACTCCCTCGCCGGCGTCTTCACCACCGAGGACGGCGCCGTCCAGGCCGGCGGCAGCCTGGTCCTCTTCGAGACCAAGGTCGCCCAGGAGCTCTACCTCAAGCCCGGCTACTTCCAGGAGCTGTCGGTCGGCGCGAAGAACGGCACCTCCGCCGACAAGCTGCTCGCCGACATCAAGCCGCTGCTCGACAAGAACGCCAAGGCGCAGACCGGCGCGGCGCTCGCCGCCGATCAGGCCAAGCAGATCGAGAAGGGCCTCAGCAACCTCAGCACGATGCTGCTCGTCTTCGCCGGCATCTCGCTCTTCGTCGGCGTCTTCCTGATCTACAACACCTTCACCATGCTGGTCACCCAGCGCACCAAGGAGCTGGCCCTGCTGCGCGCCGTCGGCGCCAACCGCGGTCAGGTCATGCGCTCCGTGCTCAGCGAGGCCCTCGTCGTCGGCGTCCTGTCGGCCGCCGTCGGCCTGGTCAGCGGCATCGGCCTGGCGATCGGGATCCGTTCCGTCATCGGCTCCCTCGGCGCCAAGCTGCCGGGCGGCGCACTCGTGATCGCCCCCGGCACCGTCGCCGCCGCCCTCGTCATCGGCGTCGTCGTCACCACCGTCGCCGCCGTGCTGCCGGCCTGGCGCACCGGCAAGATCGCCCCGGTCGCCGCCATGGGCAGCGCCCACCTGCCGGCCACCTCGAAGTCCCTGCTCGTACGCAACATCCTCGGCTCGATCATCAGCCTCGGCGGCATCGGCCTGGTCTTCCTGGGCGTGTCCACGGGCGGCGACTCGGGCCGCATGACCATGGGCGCCGGCGCCTTCTTCATGCTGATCGGCATGATCGTGCTGCTGCCGCTGCTCTCCAAGCCGGTCATCGGCACCGTCCGCCCGCTGCTGGAGAAGCTGTTCGGGATCCCCGGCAAGCTGGCCTCCCAGAACGCCGTCCGCAACCCGCGCCGCACCGCCGTCACCGCCGCCTCCCTGGCGATCGGGCTGACCCTGGTCACCACGCTGTCGGTGCTCGGCATCACCGTCGGCAAGGTCGTCGACCGGATGAGCACCGAGAAGCTCAAGGCCGACTACCGGGTCTCCATGTCCTCCGACGCGGGCAGCCTCGACAAGTCCGTGGCCGAGACCCTCGCCAAGGCCCCCGGCATCAAGGCGGTCTCCCCGCAGACGGCCGGCTACTTCCTGGTCGACGGCGACTTCCGGGCCGCCTCCGGCGTCAACCCGGCCACCATCGGCCAGCTCCTCAACGTCGAGGTCCTCAGCGGCTCGCTCGACAGCCTCGGCAAGGGCGAGGTCGCCGTCGCCGAGAAGACCGCCAAGAAGCAGAAGTTCACGGTCGGCACCCCGATCAAGCTGAAGTACGACGACGGCCAGGAGGCGTCCGTCAAGGTCGGCGCGATCTACAAGGACATGGAGGGCCTGCTCTCCCCCTACGTCATCGACAACAAGATCCTCTCCGAGCACAGCGAGGAGATGTACATCCCCGAGGTGTACGTCAACGTCGACGGCGGGGCCTCCAAGGCCGCCCAGCAGAAGGTCGTCGACGCCCTCGGCAAGAACCCGGCCATCACCGTCGCCACCCAGCAGGACATGCGCAACGAGATGGGCGGCATGATCAACACGATGCTGAACATCATGTACGGCCTGCTCGGCATGGCACTGGTCATCTCGGTGCTCGGCGTGGTCAACACCCTGGCCATGTCCGTCTTCGAGCGGACCCAGGAGATCGGCATGCTGCGGGCGATCGGTCTCGACCGGGGCCGGGTCAAGAACATGATCCGCCTGGAGGCCGTGGTGATCTCGCTCTTCGGAGCGGTCCTGGGTGTCGCCATCGGCGTCTTCCTCGCCTGGGCCGTGGGCACCACGATCGCGAAGTCCATGCCGAACTACGAACTGATCCTCCCGTGGGACCGGATCGGCATCTTCCTCCTGCTGGCCGCCGTGGTCGGTGTCCTGGCCGCCATGTGGCCGGCCCGCAGCGCCGCCCGCCTGAACATGCTGACCGCCATCAAGACGGAGTAGCACCCGCGGCAGCGGCGCAGGACGCGGAAGGGCCCCAGGCATCGCCTGGGGCCCTTCCGCGTTCCCGTGGGGGTTCCCATGGGGGTTCCCATGGGGCTGCTAGACCGTTTCTGCGTCCCAGGTGCGCAGCCGCAGCGGCAGCCTGGCGTCCCCGGAGGCCGTGGGCCGTACCGCGAGCACCTGGTTGACCCCGAGCCGGCCCCGCTCGAAGCCGAGCGCGCAGGCCGCCATGTAGAGCTGCCAGACGCGGGCCCGCCCGGGCGAGGTCAGCCGGACCGCCTCCGCCCAGTGCTCCTCCAGCCGGGCCACCCAGGCCCGCAGGGTCAGCCCGTAGTGCTCGCGCAGCGCCTCCACGTCGCGGACCTCGAAGCCGGCCCGCTCCAGTTCGCCGACGGTGGTGCCGAGCGGGGAGAGCTCGCCGTCGGGGAAGACGTAGGCGTCGATGAACTCGTCGACCCGGTACGCCTCCTCGTCCGGCTCCGGCGGACGGGCGATCTGGTGGTTCAGCAGCCGCCCGCCGGGGCGCAGCAGGGCGTGCAGGGTGCGGGCGTAGTCGCGGTAGCGGTCGGCCCCGACGTGTTCGGCCATCCCGATGGAGGAAATGGCCTCGTACGGTCCGTCCTTGACGTCCCGGTAGTCCTGGATCCGGATGTCCACCAGGTCGGTCAGTCCCTCGTCCGCGACCCGTTTACGGGCGTACACGGCCTGCTCGCGGGAGAGCGTGACCCCGGTGACCCGGACGCCGTACTCGCGGGCGGCGTGCAGCGCCATGGAGCCCCAGCCGCAGCCGACGTCGAGCAGCCGGTCCCCGGGCCGCAGGGCGAGCTTGCGGCAGACCAGGTCGAGCTTGTCGTGCTGGGCCTGCTCCAGGGTGGAGCCGGGGCTCCAGTAGGCGCAGGAGTACACCATCGAGGGGCCGAGGACCCGTTCGTAGAAGTCGTTGCCGACGTCGTAGTGGTGGCTGACGGCCCGGCGGTCACGGCTCTTGCTGTGGCGTGCCCCGCCCCGCCGGTCCGCCTCCTCGGCGGGGGGCGGGGGCGGCGGCAGCGGTCCGGCGAGGGCGATCAGCTCGCGCGCGGCCGCCCGGTGGGCGGCGTCGCGCCACCGCGCCCCCGGCAGGTCGGAGAGCGCGGGGAGCCCGGCGCGGCGCGCGAGGTTCCCCAGGGCCGCGAGCGGCCCTGGCCCGGTCTGGGCCGTGGAGACGGCGGGGCCGACGGGCGGCAGGTCCGGCCCGCGTTCCCACAGCAGGCCCGCCACCCGGTCCAGCAGGTCGAACAGATTGCCTTCGACCGTCAGTTCGCCCGCCACCCAGGCGCGGGCCAGCCCCAGCTCCCCGGGCCTCCACAGCATCCGCCGCACGGCGCGGCGGTCGTGGATGACGAGCACGGGGCCGTCGGGCGGGCCGGCCTCGCTGCCGTCCCAGGCCCGCACGCGTACCGGCAGCGGGGCACCCAGCAGGGTCTCGGCAACAACGGCGAGCCGCGGCGCGGCGTCGGTCATGGCGCACCTCCACAAAAGCTCCGACCCCTCCGTCTACCCATCCCGGGCCCCGGGTACGCCGAAGGGGCCGCCCGCACCACGGATGGCGGGCGGCCCCTTCGGGGTCGTACAGGTCGTACAGGTCGTACAGGTGGAGCAGATGGAGCACGTGAGGCAGGTGGAGCTCAGGTCCTGCCGGTCACAAAGGTCAGGCCTTGGCCTTCGCGGCCGGGGCAGCGGCGGCGGCCGGAGCCGGCGCCGGCTTGGCGGCCTCGTAGAACTCCTCGCGGGGGGTCTCCAGCGCACCGAGGGAGACGACCTCGCGCTTGAGGAACATCGCGAGGGTCCAGTCGGCGAAGACACGGATCTTGCGGTTCCAGGTCGGCATGGCCATGCCGTGGTAGCCACGGTGCATGTACCAGGCCAGCCGGCCCTTGAGCTTGATCTTCGTCTTGCCCATGACGATCATCGCGACGCCCTTGTGGAGGCCGAGGCCTGCCACCGCACCCTTGTTGGAGTGCGAGTACTCGGCCTGCGGGAAGCCCCGCATGCCCGAGATGACGTTGTCGCCGAGGACCTTGGCCTGACGCAGCGCGTGCTGGGCGTTCGGCGGGCACCAGGCGTTCTCGACACCGGCCTTGCGGGCGGCCACGTCCGGGACCTGGGCGTTGTCGCCCGCGGCCCAGATGTAGTCGGTGCCCGTGACCTGGAGGGTCGGCTGGGCGTCCACGTGGCCGCGGGGGCCGAGCGGCAGGCCGTAGCGGGCCAGGGCCGGGTTCGGCTTGACGCCGGCGGTCCACACGATGGTGTTGGAGTCGACCTCGAGGCCGTTCTTCAGCACCACGTGGCCGTCCACGCAGGAGTCCATGGAGGTGCTGAGGTAGATCTCGATGCCGCGGGACTCGAGGTGCTCCTTGCCCCAGGTGCCGAGCTTGGGCCCGACCTCGGGAAGGATCTTGTCGGCCGCGTCGACCAGGATGAAGCGCATGTCCTCGCGCTTGATCGTGGAGTAGTACTTCGCGGCGTCCCGGGCCATGTCCTCGACCTCACCGATGGTCTCCGCACCGGCGAAGCCGCCGCCGACGAAGACGAAGGTGAGGGCCTTGCGGCGGACGTTCTCGTCCGTCGTGGACTCGGCCTTGTCGAGCTGCTCGAGAACGTGGTTGCGCAGGCCGATGCCCTCTTCGACGCCCTTCATACCGATGCCCTGTTCGGCGAGGCCGGGGATCGGGAAGGTGCGGGAGACGGCGCCGAGCGCGATCACCAGGTAGTCGAAGGGCAGCTCGTACGCCTCGCCGACGAGCGGCGTGACGACGGCGACCTTGCGGTCCTGGTCGATGCTGGTGACCCGGCCGGTGAGAACCTCTGCCTTGGGCAGCACGCGTCGCAGCGGGACGACGACGTGCCGAGGCGAGATGCTGCCTGCGGCCACTTCAGGGAGGAAGGGCTGGTAGGTCATGTACGAGCGCGGGTCGACGACCGTGACGGTCGCCTCGCCGTAGCGCATCTTCTTCATGATGCGCTTGGCTGCGTACAGGCCTACGTACCCACCTCCTACAACGAGGATCCTGGGACGCTCCGTGGTGCTCATGGAACGAGTATCCAGCACCCAATGGGGTGTCGCTCGTGAGCCCCTTCACAAGGACTGGGAGACCCTCTGCTACACTCCGCCGCCCACGTGACCGAGGTCATGGTGCGCGACGGGAACCAGAAGGCGTCCGGAGTCGTTGTTCACCCGTCCTGAACTGGCCTCCTAGGCCGAAAGCGGACTGGACCACAGGGGTTCGTCCATACCTCCGACGCGGATCCCGTCGCCTCCGCCGATCGCACGAACGCACGCGAAAAAGGGCCTGAGGGCCTCCGGAGGGCCCCGAAGGACCCTTCCGTCGGCCTCACAGACCCTTTTTCCTTGTGAAGAACTTCACGAACTTGATGTGGATCACGGGCCCGAGAGCCCCTCACAAGCTGCTTCGAAGGTCGTTCAGGCGATGGACCAAGCGATTCCATCGAGGATGTCGTGCTCCGACACGACAACCTCGGAAGCGCCGATGCGTTCCATGATCGCCAGCAGCACCAGCGCGCCCGCCCCGATCACGTCCACCCGGCCCGGATGCATCACGGGGATCGCCGCGCGCTCGGCGTGCGTCGACGTCAGCATCCGCTCGCTGATCTCCCGCACCTGCTCGTAGGAGATCCGGGAGTGGTGGATGGCCGACGAGAGGTACTCCGGCAGCCCCAGCGCGATCCCGGCGACCGTGGTCACCGAGCCGGCCAGGCCCACCAGCGTGCGCGCCTCGGCCAGCGGGACGGTCTCGGCGGCCAGGTCCAGCGCCGCCTCGATGTCGGCCCGGATCGCGGCGACCTGCTCCGCGGTCGGCGGGTCGGTGACGACCCCGTCCACCACCAGGTGCCGCTCGGTCATCCGGACGCAGCCGATGTCCACGGACCGCGCGGCCCGTACGTGCTCCTCGCCGACCACGAACTCGGTCGAGCCGCCGCCGATGTCCACCACCAGGAACGGCCGCTCCAGGTGCTCGTGCGCCGTCAGCTCCTTGGTGGCGCCGGTGAAGGAGAACTCCGCCTCCTGGTCACCGGAGATCACCTCGGGCTCGACGCCCAGGATGTCCAGGACGCCCCGGACGAAGTCCGCCCGGTTCTCGGCGTCCCGGGAGGCGGAGGTCGCCACGAAGCGCACCCGCTCCGCGCCGAACTCCTTGATGACGCCCGCGTACTCGCGGCAGGCGGCGAAGGTGCGCTCCAGCGCCTCCGGGGCCAGGCGCCCGGTGCGGTCCACGCCCTGGCCGAGCCGGACGATGGTCATCCGGCGGTCCAGCTCGGTCAGCTCGCCGGTGGCCGGGTCGCAGTCCGCCACCAGCAGCCGGATGGAGTTCGTACCGCAGTCGACGGCGGCGACCCGGGTCACGCCCCCGGCTCCTTGTCGTCCGTCTTCTTCTCCCCGCACGGGACGACGCAGGCACCCTTGGCCCACCACTCCGGCAGCATCGCCAGGGCCTCGTCACCGAACGGGTTCACCCCGGGGCCGGCGGCCAGGGAGTGGCCGACCAGCACGTGCAGGCACTTCACCCGGTCCGGCATGCCGCCGGCGCTCGGGAAGCCCTGGAGCACCTCGATGGCGTCGCGCCGCCGGATGTAGTCCTCGTGGGCGGCCTGGTAGGCGGCGGCCAGTTCCTTGTCCTCGGCGAGCCGGGCCTGCATCTCCTTCATCACGCCGTTGGCCTCCAGCGTGCCGATCGCGGAGGCCGCGCGCGGGCACGTCAGGTAGTACAGCGTCGGGAAGGGGGTGCCGTCGGGGAGCCGCGGGGCGGTCTCCACCACGTCCGGCTGCCCGCAGGGGCAGCGGTGCGCGATGGCGCGCAGCCCGCGCGGCGGGCGGCCGAGCTGCTGCTCGAACGCCTCGATGTCCGCGTCGGTCGGCTCGGTCCGGTCGGTCTGGGGCGGGGGCGTCTGCATGCCTGGAGGAAGTCTCTTCGTTCTCGTGGATGGGTGCTGCGGTACGGATCACTCGCCGGGGCGGTCGGCCTTGTCGACGCCGTCCCAGACGTTGGAGTACCAGGGGCGGTCGGAGCCGGCGTGGCCGGTCCCGTGCGGCTGCGTGGGCTGGGCCCCGGGGTCGCTCATGATGTAGCCGACCTCCCCCGGGCGCAGGAAGTGCAGGTGCTTGCGCGCCTGCTGCTCCGCGTAGGCGTCGTCCTGCCAGCGGGCCTTCTCGTCGCGGAGCCGCTCCAGGCGGTCCCGCGCGGCCGCGGCGGCCCGCTGCTGCTTCGCGATCTCCGAACGCTGGGAGACGTACTGGCGCATCGGATACGCGAGGGCGACGACCAGCGTACAGAGGACGAGCACCAGGAGCGCGGCGCGGCCGGTGAGCCGGCTGCGGCGGACCTGACGCCGCGACTGCGACCGGTAGACGTGGGCGGCGGTCCGCTCGCCGAGCTGCTTGAGCCTGGTCGCGGTGGAGAAGGTGGAGAACCGATCCCGGTTCCCGGCCATTGGTCCGCCTCCCCTTGGTACGCACTACGCAATACGTCCCCGCACACGGTACGGGACCGAGTGCGGGGACGTACGGAGGCCAGCCCCTCAGGGGGGTGATTAGCCCTTGAAGCGCGGGAAGGCGGAGCGGCCCGCGTACACCGCGGCGTCGTCGAGGATCTCCTCGATGCGCAGCAGCTGGTTGTACTTGGCGACACGGTCCGAGCGGGCCGGGGCGCCGGTCTTGATCTGACCGCAGTTCACGGCGACGGCGAGGTCGGCGATGGTGACGTCCTCGGTCTCACCGGAGCGGTGGGACATCATGCACTTGAAGCCGTTGCGCTGGGCCATCTCGACGGCGTCCAGGGTCTCGGTCAGCGAACCGATCTGGTTCACCTTCACGAGCAGGGCGTTCGCGGAGCCCTCCTCGATGCCGCGGGCCAGACGCTCCGGGTTGGTGACGAACAGGTCGTCACCGACGATCTGGACCTTCGCGCCGAGGCGGTCGGTGATGGTCTTCCAGCCGTCCCAGTCGTCCTCGAACAGCGGGTCCTCGATGGAGACGAGCGGGTACGCCTCGACGAGCTCGGCGTAGTAGTCGGTCATCTCGGCGGCCGAGCGGGACTTGCCCTCGAACTCGTACTGGCCGTCCTTGTAGAACTCGGACGCGGCGACGTCGAGCGCGAGCGCGATGTCCGTGCCCGGGGTGTAGCCGGCCTGCTTGATGGCCTCGATGATGAGGTCGAGCGCGGCGCGGTTGGACTCCAGGTTCGGGGCGAAGCCGCCCTCGTCGCCCAGGCCGGTGGAGAGGCCCTTGGTGTGCAGGACCTTCTTGAGGGTGTGGTAGACCTCGGCACCCCAGCGCAGCGCCTCGGAGAAGGACTCCGCGCCGATGGGGGCGATCATGAACTCCTGGATGTCCACGTTGGAGTCGGCGTGCGACCCACCGTTGAGGATGTTCATCATCGGAACGGGCAGCAGGTGCGCGTTCGGACCGCCGAGGTAGCGGAAGAGCGGAAGGTCCGAGGCCTCGGACGCGGCGTGCGCGACGGCCAGGGACACGCCGAGGATGGCGTTGGCGCCGAGCGAGCCCTTGTTGTCGGTGGCGTCCAGGTCGAACATGGCCTGGTCGATCAGACGCTGCTCGGTGGCGTCGTAGCCGACGAGCTCCGGGCCGATCTGCTCGATGACGGCGAGGACGGCCTTCTCGACACCCTTGCCGAAGTAACGGTTGGGGTCACCGTCACGCAGCTCGATGGCCTCGAATGCACCGGTGGAGGCGCCGGACGGAACTGCAGCACGGCCGGTGCTGCCATCGTCGAGGCCCACCTCGACCTCGACCGTGGGGTTGCCTCGGGAGTCCAGGATTTCCCGGGCTACGACGACGTCGATGGACGGCACGAGCATCTCCTTCTGGGATGTGACGCTGAGTGTGCGGTGGCGTGTCAGGCCGTGGGATGGCCTTGCCGCCTAGAGCCTAACCGGCTCCGGGCACTGGGCCGCCCGACCGCCCGGACCCTGGGACGAAAAAGGGACCGAATACCCCTCTTCCGGGACATAGGGAGCTTGATCATCGGCCTTCGGGGGCCACACGCAACACCGCCCGGCGCGTGGGGCACGCGCCGGGCGGTGGAAATCCTGCACGGGGTCAGCTGACGCCGCGTACAGGTTTCGGCGGCTTCTGCCGCAGTGTTCAGCTGAGCTTCAGCTTCTGGCCGGGGAAGATCAGGTCGGCGTCGGAGACGATGTCCTTGTTGAGCTCGAAGAGCTTCTCCCAGCCGCCCTTGACGCCGTTGGCCTCGGCGATGGTGCCCAGGGTGTCGCCCGGCTTGACCTCGTACGAGCCGTTGCCGGTCTTCGGCGCGGAGGGAGCCTCGGCACGCTCGGAGCGGGTGGTCGGAGCCTGGGGACGCTTGGTCTCCTTCGGCGCGGCCTTGGTCTCGACCTTCGGCTTCTCGGCCTTCGGCTGCGGCTTGGACTGCGGCTTGGACTGCGGCTTCGACGACGCCGGGGCCTCGGAGCCGCCACCGGTGTAGGCGGAGTTCGACAGACCCTTGCCGCAGGACGGCCAGGCGCCCTTGCCCTGGCTCTTGAGGACCTTCTCCGCGACGGCTATCTGCTGCGACTTGGAGGCCTGGTTGGCCTGCGGGGCGTACGACTTGCCACCGAACCCGGCCCACGTGGAGGGCGAGAACTGCAGGCCGCCGTAGTAGCCGTTGCCCGTGTTGATGGACCAGTTGCCACCGGACTCGCACTGCGCGACCTTGTCCCACTCGGACGTGGTGGCGGCGCTGGCGGTGCCCGCGGCCATCAGCGGGGCGGCCACGGCCACACCGGCGACACCGGCGAGCGTGACGATCCGGACAGACCGCTCGATTGCAGTACCGCGACGGTGCTTGCCCTTGCCGGAAAGCAGCATGGAGTTTCTCCTCACCGACGCCTACGAGGTGAGCTGTCGGGTTCGGGCGAGTGAGTTGCCCGGCCGTGCGACCTAGCGCACGTCTTAACCCCAAGCCGGTGGCGTGACCGTCTCTCAACGGCCGCTCCCGGCACCTACCTTGGTTCCCCCGCTCCTGCCTTCGGCGCTTGACGCGACGACTGTTCCCCCCGTCCGCCGGCAGGATTCGGCGATGCGGTCGAAGGAGCTCGCGGTGGCGAGCGATTCAGAAGGTAGACAGGTCTCTCCCCGATGTTCAACGAGGAACATCGGGGAGAAACGGCCCCTACTTGCGCTCACCGCAGGGGTGTTTGCGCAGGTGAGGACGGGGTTTGCGCAAGCCCCGGGGCGGGACACGCCAGTTGACCTGAAGAGACACATGTCTCACTTACAGAAATCCGACATTCGACTCTTTCCGGATAACTGAACTGTCCTTATTGCGGAGTTAGGTCCAGGTTCTGACCCGGCTTGATGAGATCGGCGTCCTCGCCGATGACTTGCTCATTGGCCTGGTAGAGACCGTTCCAGCCCCCCTTTACGCCCTTGGCAACCGCGATGGTCGCCAGGCTGTCGCCCGCCTGGACCGTGTAGGTGGGGTCCGACGCGGCACCGGAGGGGGTCTCCGGCGCACCGCGGTGCTTGCCACTGCCCTCGACGGGAGTGGCACCGGTGGTCTGCGGGACCGCCGGGGCCCCGGGGGCCGTCGGGTCGACCGGGGGCAGACCCGGCGTGACGGGCGAGGTGGTGGGCGCGGTCGGGTCCACCGGCGGCGTCGGCGCCGTCGGGTCGACGGGGGTCGGCGTGCCGGTCGGACCGCCCGGTACGGCCGGAGCCGTCGGGTCGGCCGGAGGCGTCGTCGGGATGTCCGGCGCGGGCATGACGGGCAGTCCGACGGACGGCGCGTCGGGTATCAGGAACGGGGTGCTGGAGGGGCTCGGAGCCGGGGCCGGGGTCGGGGACCCGTAGTCCGTGGACGGCTTGCCGCCCCCGGTGGACGGAACGGCGTCGTCCGGGCGGGACGGCGCGGGTGCGATCGGGCCCTGGCTGCCGGGCAGACCGGGGTCCACCTGTGCGGCGGGGCTCTCCCGGACCAGGCCGGCGGAGGCCGCGCACAGCGGCCACGCCTGCGGCCCCGTCGAGCCCAGCACCCGCTCGGCCACGGCGATCTGCTGGGAACGGCTCGCCAGGTCGGGGCGCTCGGCGAAGTCGAGCCCGCCGGCGCTCTGCCACTCCTCCTGGGTGAACTGGAGTCCGCCGTAGGCGCCGCTGCCGAAGTTCGCGCTCCACGAGCCGCCGCTCTCGCACTCGGCGACCTTGTCCCACGTGGACGTGTCGGCGGCGGTGGCGCTGGTGGCGGCCAACAGCGGCATGGCCAGCGCAGAGCCAGTGACTCCGGCTGTGACGACCAGCGCGGGGACCTGGCGGGGGCGTCTGTGACGGCCGTTCCCGGAGAGCATGAGCGATCACCTTTCGCATATAACAGCGGGGTAACGGCAGAACCTAGCGGCCTTCGAACGATTGTCACAAGTTCAAGCCGAACCTGACTTTTAATCAGCTTTCGCGTAAGTGTTTTGAGCCGCGAATCGAACGGGAAGAGTGCGCAGCCCACGCATGATCAACCCCCCGCGCCAGCGCAGGTCTTGGGGTGGAACGGCGAGTTCCAGATCAGGCAGACGCGTCAGCAAAGTCGCGAGCGCGGTCTGTCCTTCGAGCCGGGCGAGCGGAGCTCCCAGGCAGTAGTGGATGCCGTGCCCGTATCCGAGGTGCTGGTTGTCGGTCCGGGAGAGGTCGAGGGTGTCCGGGTCCGCGAAGCGCTCCGGATCCCGGTCGGCGGCCGCGAGGACGACCAGGACCGGATCGCCGGCCTCGATCCGCATGCCGCCGAGGGTCAGCGGCTCGGTCGCGAACCTCCAGGTCGCCAGCTCCACCGGGCCGTCGTAGCGCAGCAGTTCCTCGACCCCGGTGGCCAGCAGCCCGCTCTCCCCGGCGGCGAGGGAGAGCTGGAGGCGCTCGCGCTGCGCGGGGTTCATGAAGAGGGAGTGGACCCCGTTGCCGATGAGGTTCACGGTGGTCTCGAAACCGGCGAAAAGCAGGATGAAGGCCATGGCGGTGGCCTCGCCCTCCGTCAGATGGTCGCCGTGATCGCTCGCCCGGATCAGGTCGGAGATCAGGTCGTCACCCAGATCATCCCTTTTGCGGTGGATGAGTTCACCGAGGTAGGTCCGCATCTGTTTGACCGACCGGGCGACCCCGCCGCGCGGACCGCCACCGTGGCGGATCATCATGCCGGCCCAGTCGCGGAAGTCGTCCTGGTCCTCGCGCGGTACCCCGAGCATCTCGCAGATGGCGTAGATGGGGAGCGGGAAGGCGAACTCGTGAATGAGATCAGCCTCACCTTTCGCCGCGAACCCGTCGATCAGATGGTCGGTGAGCGCCTGCACCCGCGGGGCGAACTCGGCGACCCTGCGCGGGGTGAAGGCCTTCGACACCAGGCGCCGCAGCCGGGTGTGGTCCGGCGGGTCGATGTTGAGCAGGTGGGTCATCAGCTCCGCCTTGCGCTCCCCCGGGATCCCGGTCTTGCCCTTGGCGTGCGCGGGCTCCGCATGGTGCGCCGGATTCTTGCTGAGCCGCTGGTCGGCGAGGGCCTGGCGGGCGTCGGCGTACCGGGTGACGAGCCACGCCTCGACCCCGCTGGGCAGCTTGGTGCGGTGCACCGGGGAGTGCTCGCGCAGCCAGGCGTAGGCCGGGTAGGGGTCGGTCGCGAACTCCCAGTCGAAGAGGGTGGGGCCCTCGGCGGAAGGGGTGTCGGCGGGAGTGTCCGCGGGATGTTCGGCGGGGGTTCCGGAGGTCTGCTCGTGCACCTGATGACCGTATCCCGGCACCGAACCCCCATCCGATATGCGTGGTTCGTCGCGGCTGTCCGTAGATCGGCCATCCCTTGACCTGAACTTCTCCGGCATTCCTACTTTCGGTTTTGTGGATGTCAGGATCTTGAAAAGCAGTTTCGCGGTGGTGGAGAGACGGGCCGAGCACGCCGTCAAGTTCTTCTACACCCACCTCTTCTGGCACAACCCCGGAGTCCGCGCCCTCTTCCCGGCCTCCCTCCACGACATGGAACGCCAGCGGGACCGGCTCTTCGCCGCGCTCACCCACGTGATATCCCACCTCGACGACGAGAACCTCGGCCCCTACCTGCGCGACCTGGGACGCGACCACCGCAAGTTCCTGGTCCGCCCCGAGCACTACGCGGCCGTCGGCGCCAGCCTGCTCGCCGCGCTCGCGGAGACCTCCGGCGAGGCCTGGACCCCGCCGGTCGAGAAGGCCTGGGCCGAGGCCTACCAGGTGATGGCCGACGCGATGACCGCCGGCGCCGACGCGAGCGAGGACCCGCCGTGGTGGGACGCGGAGGTCGTGCGCCACCTCCAGTACGGACCGGACATAGGCGTCCTGACCCTGCTGCCGCACGCTCCCTTCCCCTATCTCCCCGGCCAGTACACGAGCGTGAGCAGCGAACGGGTCCCGACGACCTGGCGGACGTACTCCATCGGCAACGCCCCCCGCCCCGACGGCACCCTCGACCTGCACGTCAGCCGGGTCGACCGGGGGCGGCTGAGCACCGCCCTGGTCCGCGAGACCCGGCCGGGCGACGTGCTGCGGCTCGGCGCCGCCGGCGGGCAGCTGACCTTCCGCCGTGAGGACCGCCCGGTGAGCCTGATCGCCGCCGGCACCGGCTGGGCGCCCATCCGGGCCCTCCTGGAGGATCTCGCGGAGTGTCCCCCCGATCAGGACGTACGGCTCTTCGTGGTGGCCCGGGACGGCGCGCACCTCTACGACCGCCCGCTCATCGACGCGTACGCCGCCCGCTGCCGCTGGCTCGCCGTCACCTACATCACGCCCGCGCCCGGGCGGCACCGCAACCAGGCCACCGACCGGCTGGCGACCGCGCTGGGCAACCGGGGTCTGTGGCCGGACCAGGACGTCTACCTCAGCGGTCCGCCGCCGTTCGTCGACGAGACAGCCCATCTCCTCCAGGAGCTGGGTGCCCGCCCCGGCCGCCTCTTCCACGACGCGGTGCCGGCCCGGGGCCACGGGTACGGGGAGCGCCCGCTGGGATTCGGCGAGTGGTTCCTGGACCGCCCGGCGCCCCACTGGCACGACCCCTCGGCCCGTGCGCCGAGGACGTACTGAAGGAGCAAGGAGTCTCTGCGGGGTGTCAGGGGGTGTCGCCCGGCTCCGCCACGCCCTCGGCCGCCCGGATCGCGTCCCGGTAGGCGCGGGCCGCCGCGCGCAGCGCGGTCTCGGGGTCGATCCCCTCCGCCTCGGCGCGGGCCGCGAGCTCCAGCAGCTCGTACCCGATGCCCTCGCCGCGGGGCAGTTCCACGGCCACGCCGCCCGTACGGGCCCGGCCCGCGAGCTTGGCTGCGAGTGCCAGGCCGGGCTGGCCCACCGGGATCCCGTCGGTGACCGACTCCCGCTGCTTCTCCACCGCCTTGGTGCGCTGCCAGTGCGCGTTGACGTCCTCCGGGGTCTCGGCCTCCGCGTCGCCGAAGACGTGCGGGTGCCGGTGGATCAGCTTCGTGACGAGCGCCCCGGCCACGTCGTCGATGGAGAAGGCCTCGGCAGCGTCCTCGCCGTCCCCGCCGGCCTCCTCGGCGATCCGGGCGTGGAAGACCACCTGGAGCAGCACGTCGCCGAGCTCCTCGCGCAGCTCCTCGCGGTCCCCGTCCTCGATGGCCTCGACCAGCTCGTACGCCTCCTCGATCGCGTACTTGGCCAGCCCCCGGTGGGTCTGCCGGGAGGTCCACGGGCACTCGCGCCGGACCCGGTCCATCACCTGGACCAGGTCGAGCAGGCGCGCGCCCGGCAGGTCGTAGGAGCCCGGCAGCAGTTCCAGGTCGGGCATGGAGACCCGGCCCGAGCCGGCCAGCCGGGCCAGTCCGTCGGTGAGCCGCTGGTCGCCCTCGCCGCCCGGGAGCACCACGACCGTACGGCCGCCCGCGCAGGCCTCGACCAGCGCGTGCGCGTCCGGGCTCTCGAACGCGACCTCGATGCCCGCTTCCCGCAGGTACGGGAGCTGCGGGTGGCCGGGGTCGGCGCACAGCACCCGGTCCGCGGCGTGCAGGGTCTGCCACGCCGGCCAGGACAGCACGCCGGGGGCGACCCGGTGGCTGGTGGTCAGCAGGACGATGCGGCCCGTGGGCTCGGCGGCGGCGGTGGGTTCGGAGTGGTCGGTCACCCTCCGAACCTACCTCCGGCGCGCCGGCCCGCGGTCCGGGGGGACCCCGGAGCGTCAGGCTCCGGCCGGGGCCGCCTCGGGCCGCGTCCGCTGGGTGATCCAGGGCGTCTCCCCGGTGCCCAGCTTGATCTCCTTGGCATCCCAGGCTCCGTAGCGCGGGTTCACCTCGATGTGCAGCGCCTTGACGGCCGCCCGGGCCGGATCCTCCAGCTTCCCGGCTCCGTACTTGGCGGTCAGCGCGGTCAGGAGCACCCGGTCCCGGAGGAAGCGGTCGACCTGGCCGGGGGCCATGGCCCCCTTCTGCAGGAGCAGCGCCTCGAACTGCTCCTCGCCGCCGTTCTCGTCGACGTACGCCTTGCGTTCGTCCTCGATGTCCTTCTGGGTGGCCGTGAGCCCGGCGGTGTCGGCCATCTTGTCGATGATCCGGCTCTGCAGGAGGGCGTCGAGCTTCTGCCGCTCCAGGTGGGGGGTGCTCGCGATGAGTTCGGCGGCGGCCTGCCCGGAACGGTTCTGCGCCGCGCGGACGTCGTTGACCTGGGCCTGGAGCGCGGAGGTGGTGATCCGTTCGCCGCCCACGACGGCCGCGGTGCCGGGACGGGGCTCGCCCGAGCAGGCGGACAGCAGGGGCGCCGCCACGAGCAGGGCGGCGGAGACGGAGAGCGCTGTGCGACGGTGCAAAGGAGCCTCCAGGGCCGGGAGATTGTGCGTCGGTGCACAAAGGGCCGTGCGGTGATCGATGTTATGAGGTCACGGTGATCCGGACCACCGGTTCGACCAACGATTCACGCGCGGACCGAACACGCACCGTTCATAAGTGAGCCGGCGGGCACCGGCGGGTCCGGCGCGCCACCCGTCACCCGTTCTGGGGACCCCCGCGCCCGGGGCGACGGCCGGATCGGCCACCGGCAACCCTGAGGCCACCCTTCGGTCACCCGGCCCTGCCAAGGTCGGCGCACCATGTCGACAACGCACCGCTCGCCGCGTCCCTCACCGCGCCGCCGGAGTCTGCTCGGATCGGCGCTCGCCGCCCTGCTCACGGCGGTGTCCGTGTGCGCCGGGGACGCCGCCGCCCGGGTGTTCCCCTACGGTTCGCGCCACCGCAGCATCAACGACCTCGGCAACCAGTTCGTCCCCTTCCACGCGCAGCTGTGGGACCTCCTGCACGGCCGCGCGGAGGGCGGGCTGCTGTTCAACTGGCGCTCCGGCTACGGCATGAGCTTCCTGCCGGACCTGGGCACCTATCTGACCAGCCCCTTCGCCGTCCTCGTCGGGCTCTTCCCGCGCGCGGACATCGACCTCGCCGTCTATGTCGTCACCGTGGTGAAGATGTCGGCCGCCGCGGCGGCGATGGCCTGGCTGCTGCGCACGCAGCGCCGCGGGCCCTGGTGGGCGGCCGGGCTGCTCGGGGCCTCGTACGCGCTGTGCGGCTGGTCGGTGATCGAGGCCTCCTACAACCCGATGTGGCTGGACGGGCTGATCGCCTTCCCCCTGCTGTGCCTGACCGGTGAATGGGCCCTGCGCGGGCGCCGGTTCCTGCTCGCGCCGCTGGTCGTCGCGGTCTGCTGGACGGCGAACTTCTACACCGCCTACATGGCGACGCTGGGTGCCGCGCTGGTGCTGCTGGTACGGGTGGTGCTCACCCGGGAGGGTGTCCGGACCCGGCTGGCGGTGATCGCCCGGGGTGCCGGGACGACCGTGCTCGGGATCGCGCTCTCGGCACCCGTGCTCCTGCCCCTGTTCCTCAGCTCCGGGCGGGCCTACCCGGGGTGGGTCAAGGAGTTCCGGCCGGTGACCTGGGCGGACCTGTTCGCGCGGCTGCTGCCGGGGACGTACTCCTTCTCCTCCCCCGCCGTCTTCGTCGGCACCGGAACGCTGCTGCTGGTGGCCGCGCTGCCCTTCCACCGCGCCGTCCCGCCGCGCACCCGGCTGTGGTGGGCGGGACTGACCATGGCCGTGGCGCTGTCCCTCCAGTGGGCGCCGACCCATCTGGCCTGGCACCTGTTCGCCACCCCGAACGGAAGCCCGTACCGGCAGACCTTCGTGCTGGCCGGGATCGCCGTGATCGCCGCCTGGACGGGGCTGGCCGCGGGCCTGCCGCGGCCGCCGGCGCTGGCCGCGGGTGCGGGCGTCCTGGCGGCGGCCGTGCTGTGGGCGCGCGACAGCCCCCTGGCGACGGCGGCGGGCTACGCGCTCTTCGGCGGCGGGCTGGTGCTGGCAGGTGCGGCCTGGTGGGCGCTGCGCCACCGCCGCCTCGCGTGGCCGGCGGCCGGACTGCTCACGCTGGTCCTGCTGGCACAGGCCGCCGCGACCACCGCCTACGGCCACAAGGGCAAGCTGGGCGGCCTGGACGACTACCCGTCCTGGGGCCCGGCGCACACCGCGCGCGCCGGGGTCCTGGCCGGTGCCGAGGGCTGGCCCGCGTACCGCACCGACCCGAGCCGGCCCGCCCTGACGGGCAACGACCCGCTGCTGCTCGGCGGCGAGGGCGGCGCGTACTACAGCAGCCACACCCCGGACGTGTTCACCCGCACGATGGTCGCGCTCGGGGCGGGCTGGACCTCGCGCGGACGCAACGTCCAGAGCATCGACAACCCGGTGACGGACGCCGTCTTCGCGGTCGGCGCACGCCTGCAGCCCGACGGCACGGTCCGCCGCGCCCCGGTGCCCCCGCTGGTGACGACCCGCCCGCCCGGCGCCGCCCTCTCCTACGCCGACGACTCCCCCTTCGCCAACCAGGAAGCGCTGCTGGGCTCCCGGGTGTACGAGGACCCGCTCGCGCCCGGCATCTGCCGCGCGGGCACGGAGGCCTACCTGTGGGCCCCCGAGTACAACGCGACGGCCCGCCTCGCGGACGGCCCCGCCTTCCGGCTGAACGGCAACGCCCCCCGCAACCGGGCCGCCCTCCAGCCGATGGGCCCTTCCCGAGGGGAATCCTCGGCCCTGGCCTTCGACGCGGCCCCGCCCCCGCGGTGGGCCCTGTCCTGCCTGGACCGGACGCGGCTCGACGCCGCGGTGGCCGGCCTGCGGGCCACGGCGGCGACCTCGGTCCGGGTCGGCTCCGCCGAGGTCCACGCCACGCTCCCGCCGGGCACGAGCGGCACGGCGGTCCTCTCGGTCCCCGCGATCGCCGGCTGGACCTGCAACGGCCGTCCGGCCTCCAGCCACCTGGGCCTGGTGGCGGTTCCGCTCTCCCCCGGCACCACAGGGGTGAGCTGCGCGTTCCGCCCGCCGGGTCTGGTCCCGGGGCTGGGGGTCCTGGCAGGCGCGCTGGGGATGCTGCTGGCCGCGGCCCTGCGGGGCCGGGGCCTGGGCCGGGCCCTGCGCCGTGGCCGGGCCCGCCGCGCCGCCCGCTCCGTCAGCGGACCTGGCTGAGCCAGTGCAGGGTGCGGCGGATCTCGGCCGGGAAGGGGTGGGCCGGGCCGTGCAGCCGTTCCGCGTCGAACAGCAGCCGGGCCAGGGTGTCGTGGGCCGCCTGGCGGTCGCCGAGGGACAGCAGCAGGTGGGCTATCCGGCGGCGGACCTCCAGCGGCAGACCCGGGTCCGGATTGGCGTAGTGGTTCTCGAAGAACGGAAGCAGCGAGCGGTACTCCGCCAGGGCCGCGGCCGGCTCGCCCAGTTGCTCCAGGCACTGGGCCGAGTCGTAGCGGAAGCGCAGCGACTGGGGGTCCCCGGCCGGGAACTCGTCGGCGAGGCGGCGCAGTTCCGGCAGGGCACGCCGGTACTGGCCGTCGTCCATGAGCGTGGCGGCGTACTGCTTGCGCAGGGAGCGGACCACCGGGGAGTGCTCCCCGTGCTCGGCGGCCGCCGCCGGGAGGATGCCGCCGAGGATGTCCACGGCCTGGGTGAGCCGGCCCTCGTCCAGGAGCTTGCGGGCCTCGTCCACGGCGCCGGGGACGTCGGCCTTGGGCGGCGTGGGCGGGGTGCTCGGCCGCGGAGGGACGACCGCGGCCCGGTCCGGCCAGGGGGCCTGCGGGCGCAGGAAGGGCCGGGTCGGGTCGAGCGGGCCGGACGGGGTGCGGCTGCCGCGGGCGGGGAGCAGCGGGGCCAGGGCCTCGTAGACCTCCTGGGCGGAGGAGGGCCGGTCCTGCGGATCCTTGGCGAGGAGGTGGAGCAGGAGCTTCTCCAGCTCCGGCGGGATCTCCGGGCGCATCTGGCGGACCGGGAGCGGGGGCTCGTACAGGTGGCGGTGCAGGACGCCGAGGGCGGTGGACCCGGCGAACGGGACGTTGCCGCTGAGGAGTTCGTACAGCAGGACGCCGAGGGCGTACAGGTCGGTGTACGGACCCACGGCGCCGCCCATGGCCTGCTCGGGCGCCATGTACGCGGGGCTGCCGATGGGCGAACCGGTGCTGGTGAGGCGGGTGGTGTCGGTGTCCATCACCGAGGCCACGCCGAGGTCCAGGACGAGCACGGTGCCGTCCGGACGGACCATCACGTTCCGTGGCTTCAGGTCCCGGTGCACGATCGGCACCGCGTGCACGGCCGACAGGACCGAGCACAGCTGCGCGACGACGGCGACCGCCCACTGCCAGGGGTAGGGGTCGTGCTCGGCGAGGTGGTCGGCGAGGTCGGCGCCCTCCACGTAGCCCATGACGAGGAAGAGTTCGTCACCGTCGCTGCCCGCGTCGTGGACGGTGACCAGGCCGGGGTGGTCGACCTGCGCGGTGACCCGGCACTCGCGCACGAAGCGGCGGCGCAGTTCTTCGGCGACCGTGCCGGGGCCCGCGACCTTGTCGGGGCGCAGCAGTTTGACGGCGACACGGCGGTCGAGGCGCCGGTCGTAGGCGGTCCAGACCTGGCCCATGCCGCCCTGGCCGAGGATGGTCGCGAGCTGGTAGCGGTCGCCGATGAGCCGGTCGGTCACTGCTGGGGGTCCTGGAACGGGGTCTGGTGGGGATCGTGGCGGGGGCCCCCGGCCGGCGGGGTCTGCTTGCGCAGCAGCTCGCTGAGCTCGTCGAGCTCGGCGCGGACCTGCCCGATGCGCGGGGGCGGCGTCGGCTGCGGCGGCACCTGCGGAGGCGCCGGGGCCGGCGTCGGCGCGGGCGTCGGGGTGGAGGGCCGGGTGGTGGCCGTGGCGGGCGGGTACCCGTAGGCGGGTCCGGACGGCTGCGGGTGGACGTACGGAGCGGACTGCGCCGGGTACCACTGCGCGGTCGGGGCCGTGCGCCGGGCCTCGTGGTGCTTGATGTCGGCGACGAGGAAGTACACGCAGATCGCGAAACCGGTGAAGATCGAGCCGCCGGCCCCCAGGTTGCCCTGCCAGCCGTTGACGTCGGGCGTGGGGTCGACCTGGATGAGCGTCATCCACACGACGGCGAGCACGCCGCTGGTCACCATCAGCGCCCAGTCACGGGACTTACGGGTGACCAGGGCGAGCCGCAGCAACGACCCCCAGGCGAGGAAGCCGCAGCTGAGGATGGGCAGCAGCACGAACACCACGCGCAATGCCATCACACCCCCCGAATCGGACTGGGGGCCGTGCTGCGGCGGAAGGCCGGGGCCGTGCATCGCTGCTCCTGACGGGCCGTGCGGAAGAAGTTTCGGGTCTGAGGGTATACAGCGTTCCCGGCCAGGGGTGAGGGGATGCGCGCAACCGTTGCACGGTCGCTGCACGGCCGTTCACTCCGGCGTGACCGTGCCGTCGGAGAGGCCGTCGTGGAAACCCTGCACGAGTTGTTCGCCGAGCCGCCCCGCCAGCCGTAGCGCGTCCTCGAACTCGGCGAGCGCGCGGAAGCGGAGGCCGTAGCTCTGCTGCTGCGCCAGGGGCATCCGGGGCAGCTGGAGCCGGCGTACGTCGAGCCGGGTGGCGGTGGAGGCATGGCTGCTGGCGCGGCGGGTGTTGGCGGTGCCGCGCAGGAATCCGGCCAGGAACCACGGGTCGAGGGCGTCGGGATCGGGGCGCAGCAGGGCCAGGCCGCGGCCCGGTACCGCGCCCGCGGCGGCCCCGTCGACGACCCGGGCGATGGCCGCGCCGCCGACGAGGGGGACGAGTACGTCGCCGGGGGCCGTGAGCACGGGCTCGTCGGCGGTGGGCACCAGGGTGCCGGACGGGCCGCCTCCGGTGTAGACGTCCTGTTCGGTGAGGACGGGGGCCGAGCCGCTTCCGCCACCGGTGCCGGTGTGCAGTTCCAGGGCTCCGGCGCGGGCGAGTTCGCCGACCGTGGTCATCGGCGGCCGGGCCGTGCCCCCGGCGGGCGCCGCCGCGGGCGGCGGGGTGAGCCGGGCGGCCCGGCCGAGGGTCTCGCCGAGCCGCTCCCGTACGGCGGTCAGTTCGGCCGGACCGCCACCGGCGGCCGGCGGGGGCAGGTGGCGGGCGGGGGTGAGGTCCACGTCGTCGTCCAGCAGCTCGATGACGGGGACGACCCGGCTGACGCCCGGCGTCTGCGCGACCGAGCCGGTGCGGTCGTACGCGCTCCAGGCGTCCTCCACCGCGCCGTGCACGGCGGGCCAGGCGGACCGGACCGGGGTGTCGGCGGCGAGGGCCGCGGTGTCGATGAGCAGCAGCCCGGCCGGGGGCGCCGCGTGCGGGGCGGGCCGGCGCAGCACCCACAGGTGCAGGGGGATCCCGTACGGGGGCGCGGCGCCGGCCGGGAGCGCGACGACGGCCCGCAGCGCGCCGCGGCGCAGCAGGTCGGCGCGGATGCGGCGGCCGGAGCGGCGGGCGGCGACCGCGGGCGGCATGAGCAGTACGGCGGTGCCGCCCTCGCGCAGGTGGGCCAGGGCGTGCTGGACCCAGGCGAGTTCGGATTCGGTGCGGGCCGGGAAGCCGTACTCCCAGCGCGGGTCGTAGGCCAGTTCCTCGTGGCCCCAGCCGCGTTCGTTGAACGGCGGGTGGCAGAGCACGGCGTCGACGGTGTCCTGGGCGAAGGCGTCGGCCCGCAGGCTGTCGGCGGCGGCCGCGCGGACCTGGGGCGTTCCGTTCAGGGCGAGGCGCAGCGCGGCGAGGGCGGCGAGTTCGGGCGCGGAGTCCTGCGCGTACAGGGCGGTGGCGCCGGGGACGGCCCGCAGCAGGGTGCCGGTGCCGCAGGCGGGGTCGAGGACGGTGCGGGAGGAGGGCCCGGCGAGGGTGGCCATGAGCCGGGCGAGGCCGTCCGGGGTGAGCGTGTACTGGCGGGGGTTGGCGTCGAGGTGGCGCCCGAGGAGGAACTCGAAGGCCTGGCGGGCCCCGAGTTCGGCGGCGAGTTCGGCGGCGGCCCGCAGCAGCGGCATGGTCGCCGGGCGGAGCGGGATCTCGGCGAGGGCGTGGCCGGGTCCGAGGCGCGCGCCGAGCACCTGGTCGAGGACGGGCCGCAGCAGGGTGGCCATGCGCGCGTCGGAGACGGCGGTCAGCTCCAGCCAGTCGGCGGGCCGGTCCCGGACGACGAGGAGGGCGGCGCCCGCCTTGACGAGTGCGGTGACGGCCCCGCCGGGGTGGGCGGTGATCTGCTGCCAGACGCGTTCGCGCAGCGGGACCTCGGCGAGCTTGCCCTGGGCGCGCAGCCAGTGCTCGACCTCGTCCAGGGAGAAGGAGGGGCTGGTCTCGGTGCCGCCGACGGGCTTGGGGAAGTCGGCGTGGCGGCGCCGCCAGTTGCTCACGGCCGCGCGGCCCACTCCGGCCAGTCGGGCGACCTCGGCCGCGGTGACCTCTGCTGCGGTGACCTCTGCTGCGGCGTTCTCCTCGGGCATGCCGGGGAGCATACCCGCTCACACCCGAGAGACCGATTCACAGCGTGAACTCAAGAACTTCTGTGAATCGTGTTGACTCGGTTCACAGATATCTGCTGTGATCGGCACGTCTTCACCCACCGGATCGCCGCGGTCCGGCCAAAGCGGAATACACTCTTCCGCTTCTCCTCCAATCGTCTTTTCCCCCCCCCGCCTCCCCAGCTGCCCTAGAGAGTCCCCATGCGCACCGCTCACCGCTTCACCGCCACCGCCGCCCTCGCCTGCGCCGCCGCCCTCGGCCTGACCGGATGCTTCGCGTCCGGCCCGTTCGCGGACCTGTCCGGCTCCGAGGTGGCGGACAAGTCCGTGGACGCCCTGCGCGGCGCCGCCTCGCTCACCGTCAGCGGCAAGATCTGGGACGAGGGCAAGCCGATGGAGCTGAACATGGCCGTCAGCAAGGCCGGCGACTGCCGGGGCACGATCGCCGGCCAGGACGGTTCCTTCGAGCTGATCCGCAACGCCGAGTTCGTGTTCATCAAGGCGGACGAGCCCTTCTACCGCTCGCAGACGAAGGACCTGCCCAAGGCGGAGGCGGACGAGGCGGTCAAGCAGCTGGCGGGCCACTGGCTGAAGTCGAAGACCTCGGACGCCGACGCCAAGGAGCTCGCCTCCCTGTGCGACCTGGACGAGCTGCTCAAGGAGTTCGACGACAGCAAGGGCGCGGAGAAGGGCAAGGTCACCTCGGTCGGCGGCCAGAAGGCCCTCACCCTGACCACGAAGACCGACGAGGGCACCGAGATCCTGCAGGTGGCCACCGAGGGCACGCCGTACCTGCTCAAGGCGGGCGTCACCGGCAAGGAGCCGGCCGAGATCTCCTTCTCGGGCTTCGACAAGCCGGTCCAGGCCGAGGTCCCGGCCGGCGAGGACGTCATAGACCCCGACAAGCTGGGCTGACCCGCGCACGCGGAAACGGCCGTGGCCGGGGACCTGTGAGGTCCCCGGCCACGGCCGTTCACGTTCTCACCGCCGCCGCTACGGCCGCTACGAGCCGAGGATGGTGGTGAGGAACTCCCCCGTCCAGGCCAGCAGTTCCCTCCCGACCACCGGCTTCCCGCCGATCTTCCCCGCCTTCGGGCGCGGGACCAGCACCTGCGAGGTGGCGGGCTTGAGCACCGTCCCCGGATAGAGCCGCTTGAGCCGCAGCTCCTGCGACTCGCGCAGCTCCACCGGCCCGAACCGGATGTTGTTGCCCTGGAGGGTGATGTCCCCGACCCCGCAGGCCCGGGCCAGCATCCGCAGCCCGGCCACCAGCAGCAGGTTCTCCACCGGCTCCGGCAGCTTGCCGTAGCGGTCGGTGAGTTCCTCGCGCACGGCCTTGATGTCCGCCTCGGAGTTGGCGGAGGCGATGGACCGGTACGCCTGCAGGCGCAGCCGCTCGCCCGGCGCGTAGTCGTGCGGGACGTGCGCGTCGACCGGCAGCTCGATCTTGACCTCCAGCGGCGGCTCCTCCTCCACCTGGCCCTCGACCGCGGCCCGGTAGTCGGCCACGGCCTCGCCGACCATCCGGATGTAGAGGTCGAAGCCGACGCCCGCGATGTGACCGGACTGCTCGCCGCCGAGCAGATTGCCCGCGCCGCGGATCTCCAGGTCCTTCATCGCCACGTACATGCCGGCGCCCATCTCGGCGTGCTGGGCGATCGTCGCGAGCCGCTCGTGCGCGGTCTCGGTCAGCGGCTTCTCCGGCGGGTACAGGAAGTACGCGTACCCCCGCTCGCGGCCGCGCCCGACACGTCCGCGCAGCTGGTGCAGCTGGCTCAGACCGAAGTTGTCGCCGCGCTCCACGATCAGGGTGTTGGCGTTGGAGATGTCGATGCCCGACTCGACGATCGTGGTCGAGACGAGCACGTCGAACTTCTTCTCCCAGAAGTCGACGACGACCTGCTCCAGCGCCTGCTCCGACATCTGGCCGTGGGCCGTCGCGATCCGCGCCTCGGGCACGATCTCGCGCAGCTTGGCGGCCGCCCGGTCGATGGACTCGACCCGGTTGTGGATGTAGAAGCACTGGCCCTCGCGCAGCAGCTCGCGGCGGATGGCCGCGCCGATCTGCTTCTCCTCGTACGGGCCGACGAAGGTCAGGACCGGGTGCCGCTCCTCCGGCGGGGTGGTGATCGTCGACATCTCGCGGATGCCGGTCACCGCCATCTCCAGGGTGCGCGGGATCGGGGTCGCGGACATGGTGAGCACGTCCACGTTGGCGCGGAGCTTCTTCAGCTGCTCCTTGTGCTCCACGCCGAAGCGCTGCTCCTCGTCGACGATGACCAGGCCGAGGTCCTTGAACCGGGTCTCCTGCGAGAACAGGCGGTGGGTGCCGATGACCACGTCCACCGAGCCCTCGTGGAGGCCCTCCAGGGTGGCCTTGGACTCGCTCTCGCTCTGGAAGCGCGAGAGCGCCTTCACCTTGACGGGGAACTGGCTGTAGCGCTCGGAGAAGGTGCCGAAGTGCTGCTGCACGAGGAGGGTCGTCGGGACGAGGACGGCGACCTGCTTGCCGTCCTGGACCGCCTTGAATGCCGCTCTCACAGCAATTTCGGTCTTGCCGTAGCCGACGTCGCCGCAGATCAGCCGGTCCATCGGGACCGACTTCTCCATGTCCTCCTTGACCTCGGCGATGGTGGTGAGCTGGTCGGGCGTCTCCGCGTACGGGAAGGCGTCCTCCAGCTCGCGCTGCCAGGGGGTGTCCGGCCCGAAGGTGTGGCCGGGGGCCGCCATGCGCGCGCTGTAGAGCTTGATGAGGTCGGCGGCGATCTCCTTGACCGCCTTCTTCGCGCGCGCCTTGGTCTTGGTCCAGTCGGCGCCGCCGAGCCGGTGCAGGGTCGGGGCCTCGCCGCCGACGTACTTGGTGACCTGCTCCAGCTGGTCGGTGGGGATGTAGAGACGGTCGCCGGGCTGCCCGCGCTTGGCCGGCGCGTACTCCACCAGCAGGTACTCGCGGGTGGCGCCCTGCACCGTGCGCTGGACCATCTCGACGTAGCGGCCCACGCCGTGCTGCTCGTGGACGATGTAGTCGCCGGCCTCCAGGGTCAGCGGGTCGATGGTCTTGCGGCGCCGGGTCGGCATCCGGCCGAGGTCCTTGGTGGCGGTGCGCTGTCCGGTCAGGTCGGTCTCGGTGAGGACGGCCAGGCGCAGCACCGGGTCGACGAAGCCGTTGTCGATCGAGCCGCAGGCGACGTGGACCAGGCTCGGTTCCAGGGCGCGCAGTTCCGGCTCCAGCCGGGCCGCGATGCCCTCGCTGCCGAGCACCTCGACGGTGCGGGCGGCCGGGCCGTGGCCCTCGGTGAGGTAGACGGTGTGCCAGCCGTCGGCGATCCAGCCCTTGGTGTCGGCCAGCGCCCGGGCGGTGTCGCCGCGGTACGCCTCCGGGGCGTGCATGCCGAGCTTGAGGGTGTCGCTGCCGCCCGCGGTCTCGTCCGCGGCGAAGGGGGACACCGACCACCACATCATGTCCAGCTCGCGGGCCCGGTCGCGGACGTCGGCGATCCCGCGCAGGGAGGCCGCGCCGACGTCGATGGGGGCCTCGCCGCCGCCCGCGGTGGCCGCCCAGGAGGCCATCAGGAACTCCTGGCTCGTCGCCACGAGGTCGGCGGCCCGGGTCCGGACCCGCTCGGGGTCGCAGACCACGGCCATCGACCCGGCGGGCAGCACGTCGATCAGCAGTTCCATCTCGTCGACGAGGACCGGGGCGAGGGACTCCATGCCCTCCACGGCGATCCCCTCGGCGATCTTGTGCAGCAGCTCGCCGAGCTCGGGGTGGGCCTCGGCGAGGGCCGCGGCCCGCTCCCGTACCGCGTCGGTCAGCAGCAGCTCGCGGCAGGGCGGGGCCCACAGTCCGTGCTCGGCGATCTCCAGGGAGCGCTGGTCGGCGACCTTGAAGTAGCGGATCTCCTCCACCTCGTCGCCCCAGAACTCGATGCGCAGCGGGTGTTCCTCGGTGGGCGGGAACACGTCGAGGATGCCGCCGCGCACGGCGAACTCCCCGCGCTTCTCGACGAGCTCGACCCGCGCGTACGCCGCGGCGGCCAGCGCCTCGGTGATCTCGCCGAGGTCTGCGCCGCCACCTTGCCGCAGGCTGACCGGGACCAGCTCCCCGAGCCCCTTGACCTGCGGCTGGAGTACGGACCGGATGGGCGCCACGAGGACGCTCACCGGGCCTGCCGCCGGGTCGTCCTTGCTCGGGTGCACCAGGCGGCGCAGGACGGCGAGCCGGCGGCCCATGGTGTCGCTGCGCGGGCTGAGGCGCTCGTGCGGGAGCGTCTCCCAGGACGGGTAGTCCACCACCTCGTCGGGCGGCAGCAGGGAGCGCAGCGCGGCGGCCAGGTCCTCGGCCTCGCGCCCGGTGGCGGTGACCGCCAGCACGGTCCGCCCGGTCTGCCGGGCCAGCGCGGCAATCGCGAAGGGCCGCGCGGCGGCGGGGCCGACCAGGTCCACGTGCATGCGCTTGCCGTCCCCGGCCGCGGTGACCGCCTCGGCGAGGGCGGCATCACGGGTGACGGCGTCGAGCAGTCCGTGCAGGCTCATGAAAGAGGCTTTCCGTCCGGTGAAGGTCTGAAGGTCTGAAAGTGTGCGGTGCGGGTGCGAGGGCAACGCGAAGGGCCCGACACGTCGCACGGGCCGGGGGTTCCCACCCTACGACGACGCCCCTCGCGCCGCTTTACGATGTTCCTGTTCTGACTGTCCGAGCTCGCCGTGTCGTCTTCCGCCGGGGAGACACTGCCTCCGGAGGAGCACGAGTCCGTGACGAGCGATGCGATAGCCCGCCCGGCGCCGGTGGTGCCGGCATCCGCGAAGCCGGACCGGTACGCCTGGGCGCCGCCCTGGCTGGTGGCCGCCGCTCTGTTCCTCGTCTACCTCGTGCTGTCCGTCGGGCGGTTCCGGCGGATGGACTGGGCCTCCTGGGACCTGGGGATCTTCGAGCAGGCGATCCGCGCGTACGCGCACCTCCAGGAGCCCGTCGCCGACCTGAAGGGGCCGGGGGCCAACATCCTCGGGGACCACTTCAGCCCGATCATCGCGCTCGTCGCCCCCGTGTACCGGGTCTTCCCCGGGCCCGTCACCCTGCTGGTCGTGCAGTCGGCGCTGTTCGCGCTGTCCGCCGTGCCCGTCACCCGGGCGGGCGTACGGTTCCTCGGCCGGGCCCGCGGGATCGCCGTCGGAATCGCGTACGGGCTCTCCTGGGGCATCCAGCGGGCCGTCGAGTTCGACTTCCACGAGATCGCCTTCGCCGTGCCCCTGCTGGCCTTCGCCCTGGAGGCGGTGCTCGCCCGGCGCTGGCGCGCCGCCCTGCTGTGGGGGCTGCCGCTGGTCCTCGTCAAGGAGGACCTCGGCTTCACGCTCGCCGCGCTGGCCGTGGTGGTGGCCTGGCGGGCCCGCGACGGCAACCGGCGGATCGCCGTGGCCGCGCTCGGCGTCGCCGCCGCGGCCTGTGTCTTCGCCGTCCTGGTGTTCACCGTCCTCATACCGGCCTTCGCCACCGCGGGATACGGCTACTGGGACAAGATCGACGGGGCGGGTCCGTTCGCCGGCATCGGCACCAAGCTCACCACCCTGGCGTGGGTGCTGATCCCCACCTCCGGGCTGCTCGCGCTGCGCTCGCCGCTGCTCCTGGTGGCCGCGCCCACCCTCGGCTGGCGGTTCCTGTCCGGGGACGACCACTACTGGTCCACCGACTGGCACTACAGCGCCGTCCTGATGCCCGTCGTGGCCCTCGCCCTGGTCGACGCCGTCGACACCGTCCGGCGGAGCGAGCGGCCCTGGCTGCGCTCGTACGCGCTGCAGCTGCCGACCGCCGTCCTGGCCGCCGCCCTCGCCCTGAGCGCGACCGCCATGCCGACGTCGAAGCTCGCGGAGGCCCGTACGTACGAGAAGCCCGAGCGGGTCACCGCGATCGAGCGGCTCCTGGACCGGATCCCCGACGGGGCGACCGTGGAGGCGGACACCACCCCGCTGACCCGGCTGACCTCCCGCTGCCGCGTGCTGTGGATCGGCGGCAGCAAGGGCGTGGTCCCGGACTGGATCACCATCGACAACTCCTCCAAGTGGGCCGGCGAGGACCCGACCGGCTACGCCCGCCAGCTCCACCCCGACGAGCGGTTCACCCTGGTGGGCGAGGCCGCCGGCATCGTCCTGATGCAGCGGCAGTGACGGGAGAGCCGGCCCGGAAAAACGACGCCGGTCCGGGACCCTGAGGTCCCGGACCGGCATTCCCCCGAACGAACGCGGGCCGGTTACTCGCTCGCGATCGCGTTCAGTACGTTCATCCGCCCTGCCCGGAAGGCCGGGACCAGTGCGGCGAACAGGCCTACGAAGGCCGAGGCGGCGAACACCCCGAGGATCGTCGGCCACGGGATCTCCAGCACCTTCAGGCCCTGGAGCGCCAGCAGCTGCTGCGCGCCGATCCCCCAGCCCATGCCCAGCCCGAGGCCGAGCAGGGCGCCGAAGAGGGCGATGACCACCGACTCCAGGCGGATCATGCGGCGCAGCTGGCGGCGGGAGAGGCCGATGGCGCGCATCAGGCCGATCTCGCGGGTCCGCTCGACCACCGAGAGGGCCAGGGTGTTCACGACGCCCAGGACCGCGACGACGATCGCGAGGCCGAGGAGCCCGTAGACCATGTTCAGCAGCTGGCCGACCTGGTCCTTCAGGGCCTGCTTGTAGTCGGTCTGGTTGCGCACCTTGTACTGCGGGTACTCGGCCATCGCCGCCTTGACCGACTCGTACGCGGTGGCGTCGGACCGACCGTCCTGCGCGCTGGCCAGCAGCATGAAGGGCAGCGGCAGCTTGTCGGCCGGGACGTTGGCCCGGGCCACCTCGGTGCTGATGTACTTCATGGTCTTGTCGATGTTGCCCTCGTCGCTGGTGATCGCGGCGACCTTCAGCTTGACCGTGCTGCCGCCGGTGAAGGCGACCGCCAGCTCGTCGCCGACCTTGACGCCGTGCTTGGTGGCGTACTCGGAGCCGACCGACATCGCGTTCGCCCCGTACGCGGCGGCGTGCTCGCCGGCGACCATCTTGCGCCGGATGTCCTTGGCGTACGTCGGGTCGGTGGCGCCGAGTCCCACCTCCTCGGAGGTGCCGTCGGGGGCGGTGACCTTGGCCGGCACCTCGCGGTAGGCGGTGACGTGGTCGAGGCCCTTGGTGGCGCGCAGGGCCTGCTCGGCCTGCGGCAGCACGGGCTGGCCGGTCTCGGAGTTGACGATGTAGTCCGCGCCGACCGACTTGTCGAGCTCCTCGGTCGCGGAAGCCACCATCGAGGAGCCGACCACCGACAGGCAGGCGACCAGCGCGAGGCCGATCATCAGCGCGGCGGCGGTGGCACCGGTGCGGCGCGGGTTGCGCAGGGCGTTGCGCTCGGCGAGCCGGCCCACGGACCCGAAGGGCCGCAGCACGACGCCGGAGAGCACCCGCACCACGCCCGCGGCGAGCAGCGGGCCGATCACGATGAAGCCGATGAGGCTGAAGACGACGCCCAGGCCCAGCCAGAGCGATCCGGGTCCGGCCTCCTCGGCGGCGGTGGCGAGGTAGAGCGCCGCACCGCCGATGCCGGTGAGGACCAGGCCGAGGACGGCGCGGACGACGCCGGCCTTCTTGTCGCCCGGGGTGCCGGACTCGCGCAGCGCGGCCATCGGGGAGACCTTGCCGGCCCGGCGGGCCGGGATGAAGGCGGAGACGACGGTGACCTTGATGCCGAGGTAGAGGCCGATGACCGGGGTGGTCCAGGCGATCGTCAGGTCGTCGGTGGACAGGTGCATGCCCATGGAGCCCATGAGCTGCATCAGGCCGATGGCGAGGCCGATGCCGGCGCCGATGCCCAGGAGCGAGCCGACGATGCCGAGGAGGAAGGCCTCGAAGACCACGGACTTGAGGATCTGCCCGCTGTCGGCGCCGATGGCGCGCATCAGGCCGATCTCACGGGTGCGCTGGGCCACCAGCATCGAGAAGGTGTTGAAGATCAGGAAGATGCCGACGAGGAAGGCGATCCCGGCGAAGCCGAGCATCACGTACTTCATGACCTTGAGGAAGGAGCCGACGTCCTGGCGGTTGGCGTCCGCGGCCTCCTTGGCGGTCTGCAGCTTGTACGTGTCCGCGCCGACGGCGGCAGCGACGTTCCGCTTGAGCTGCTCGTCGCTCACCCCGTCCTTGGCGGTGACGTTGACGTGGGTGAAGGAGCCGGGGGAACCGAGCAGCGCCTGCTGCGCGGTGGCCGTGTCGAAGTAGACGACGGCCGCGCCCGGGTTGGTCACGGTGAAGGTGGCGATACCGGTGATCCTGGCGCGGATGTCGCCGGTGATGGTGATCGTGCGCAGTTCGTCGCCGAGCTTCAGGTGGTGCTTCTCGGCGGTGTCGGCGTCGACCATCATCTCGGTCGGGCCGCGCGGAGCGTTGCCCGAGGTGATCTTCATGGACTTGAGCTCGTTGTCGTTCCAGCTGCCCGCGATGGTCGGGGCGCCGGTGGTCGAGCCCAGGTTCTCGTTCTTGGTGTTGACGACCGTGACGGACATCGAGACGACGCCGCCCTCGGCGCTCTTGACGCCCTCGGCCTTGCGCACCTGCTCGACGGCCGAGCCCGCCAGGACCTCGGGGCGGCCGCGCTGCGAGGTCTCCTCCCCCTCCTCGGCCTCCTTCGGGGTGACGGTCACATCGGAGTTGGTGACGGCGAACAGCTTGTCGAACGTGGTGTTCATGGTGTCGGTGAACACCAGGGTGCCGCAGACGAAGGCGACGGAGAGCATGACCGCGACGGCGGAGAGCGCCATCCGTCCCTTGTGGGCGACGAAGTTGCGCCGCGAGGTCTTCAGGACGGTGTTGCTCATGAGGTCCGCCCGCGCGCGTCGAAGTCCTTCATGCGGTCCAGGACCTGGTCGGCGGTGGGACCGTACATCTCGTCGACGATCTTGCCGTCGGCCAGGAAGATGACGCGGTCCGCGTAGGAGGCCGCCACCGGATCGTGCGTGACCATGACAATCGTCTGGCCGAGCTCGTCCACCGAGCGGCGCAGGAAGCCGAGGACCTCGGCGCCCGCCCTGGAGTCCAGGTTTCCGGTCGGCTCGTCGCCGAAGATGATCTGCGGGCGGGCGGCGAGGGCGCGGGCGACCGCCACGCGCTGCTGCTGGCCGCCGGAGAGCTCGGTCGGACGGTGCTTGAGCCGGCCGGCGAGGCCCACCGTCTCCACGACCCGGTTCAGCCACTCCGCGTCGGGCTTGCGGCCCGCGATGTCCATGGGGAGCGTGATGTTCTCCAGGGCGTTGAGCGTGGGCAGCAGGTTGAAGGCCTGGAAGATGAAGCCGATCCGGTCGCGGCGCAGCTGCGTGAGCTTCTTGTCCTTCAGCCCGGTGATCTCGGTGTCGTCCAGGTGGATCTGGCCGCTGGTCACCGTGTCGAGACCGGCGAGGCAGTGCATCAGCGTGGACTTGCCGGAGCCGGAAGGGCCCATGATCGCGGTGAACTGGCCGCTCATGATGTCCACGTCGACGTCGTCGAGGGCGACGACACGCGTCTCCCCGGAACCGTAGGCCTTGACGACCTTGCGCGCCCGGGCCGCGACGGCTGCATGCCCTCCAGTACCCCCGTGCCTGGTTTCGGTCATAGCCGTTGTCACGGTCTTTCTCCCTCTTCGAATGCGTGCGTGTGCGTGCGTGCATGTGCGTGCGTGTGCACGCGCCTGCGTACGTCTGCGTCGGTGTGCGGCGGTGCGCCCGTCGCCGTCATGAAGTCTCCGCCGGGCGGAGGCGCGGCGCGCTGGTGCCCATCGCCGTATCCGCCCGGGGGTTAACCCCACCCCCCGGCCTGCTGTGGTGCGTAGGTTCCAGTCAAGGAGACGCCCGGGCCGCTCACCTCCTCCGCCGGGAGGAACGACCCCTGGCCCGTTGTGCGGAGGGACCCCTAGGGGATCTGCATCCTTCGGCGTACGAACCCTGGGGGATACCGCCCGCCACCCGGCGGTGAGATGGTGTTCCCCGCAGTTACGTGCAGGGGGAAGGAATCTCGGTGGCATCGGCGGAGAGCACCGGCGCGAGCCCGGACGGCACACCCTCGGGGCCCGCGGCCGATACCACCGGGGCCGGGGTTCCGGCCGAGCACGCGCCCGGCGGCGCGCCCGCGGCGCGGCCGGCCGCACGACCGCCGGCCCCGGTGGTCGCCTCGCTGATGCTCGGCATGGCCCTCGTCGCCCTGGACAGCACCATCGTGGCCACCGCCGTCCCGCAGATCGTGGGCGAACTCGGCGGATTCTCCGTCTTCTCCTGGCTCTTCTCCGGCTACCTGCTCGCGGTGACCGTCACCCTGCCCGTCTACGGGAAGCTGTCCGACACCTTCGGCCGCAAGCCCGTCCTGCTCTTCGGCATCGGCCTCTTCCTCGTCGGTTCGCTGCTGTGCGCGTCCGCCTGGAACATGGCCGCCCTCATCGCCTTCCGCATCGTCCAGGGCCTGGGCGGCGGCGCCCTCCAGGGCACGATCCAGACCCTGGCCGCCGACCTCTACCCGCTCAGGGAGCGGCCCCGGATCCAGGCCCGGATGTCCAGCGTCTGGGCCACCTCGGCCGTGGCCGGCCCGGCGCTCGGCGGGCTCCTCGCCTCGTACGCGCACTGGCGCTGGATCTTCCTGATCAACCTGCCGCTGGCCGGGCTCGCCCTGTGGATGATCGCCCGTCACCTGACCGAGCCCGTCCGGTCGCCCGGGCGCCGGGGACCGGTCGACTGGGCGGGGGCGCTCGCCGTCTTCGCCTGCGGCGGACTGCTGCTCTTCGCGCTCGTCCAGGGCGGGGTCGCCTGGCCCTGGCTGTCCGCGCCCTCGCTCGGGCTGCTGGGCGCGAGCGCGCTGCTGGCCGTCGTCGTGGTCCGGGTGGAACGCCGGGCCGAGGAACCGATCCTGCCCGGCTGGGTCTGGCGCCGGCGCACCATCGCCGCCGTCAACCTGGCCATGGGGGCGCTCGGCCTGCTGATGGTCGCCCCCATGGTGTTCATGCCGACCTACGCGCAGTCCGTGCTGGGCCTCGGCCCCGTCGGAGCCGGCCTGGTCATGTCGGTGATGACCCTGAGCTGGCCCGTCACCGCCGCCTGCAGCCAGCACGTCTACCGGCGCATCGGCTTCCGCAACACCGCGGCCGTCGGGATCGCGCTCGCCGCGGTGATCCTGTTCTCCTTCACCCTGCTGCCCTACCCCGCCCGGCCCTGGCAGCCCGCACTGATCATGCTGCTGCTGGGCGGCGCCCTCGGCCTCTTCCAGCTCCCGCTGATCGTCGGCGTCCAGTCCACCGTGGGCTGGGCCGAGCGCGGGACGACGACGGCCTCGGTGCTGTTCTGCCGGCAGGTCGGCCAGAGCGTCGGCGCCGCCCTGCTGGCCGCCGTCGCCAACGCCACCATCGCCGCACGCCTGGCGGACGCCCCCGTATCCGGCCTACCGGAACACCTGGACGACGTGGCGAAGGCACTGGACCGGCCGGAGCTGCTGCCCGCTGCCGCCGCCGGCTACCTGCGCGAGGCCGTGGCCGCCGCCGTCGAGCACATCTTCCTCGGCGCGACGGCGGCCGCCGTGGCCGCGCTGCTGGTCCTGCTGCTGGTGGCACCGCGCCGGTTCCCCGTCCTGCCGGAACTGCGCGAGCAGCACGAGGAGTAGACCGTCTACGGAAAGTCGCCTTGTCATGGCCGGGCCATTGAGTGACCCTCGTGCCAGGACCGTTTCCGGGGGGACGACGACATGACATCCGCACTCTGCGCACTCGCGTTACTGGCCGCGCTGGCCGGCCCGATCTGCCTGCGGCTCCGCCGCAGCCCGGGCTTCATCACCGGCCGCGACGGCCGCCTCTCCACCTCGACGGCGCTCGCCCTCGCCTGGACGGTGATCCTGGTCTGGCTGCTGCTGGCGATCCTCGGCTACGGGCTCACCGCGGGCGGCGGCATCGCGTACTTCCGGGGCACCGACGGCCCGCTGTCCACCCTGACGACGGTGTACCTGCCACTGCTCGGCGGCCCGTACGTGGCGCTGATCGCCGCGAAGGCGGTCGTCGGCCTGCGCGTGGAACACGGCAGCATGGCCAAGCCCGCCGCGAAGCCGACGGTGTCGGGCCGGCGACCGCTGCGGGAGCTGATCGCGAACGACAGCGGGCGCACCGACCTCGTGGACCTCCAGTACGTCGCCCTCAGCGCGGTCACCATGCTGTACGTGGTGCTGTTCTACCTCGCGGACGTGGGTGGCGGACTCCCGCGCCTGCCCGCCGAGATGTGGGCCCTGACGGGCGCCCCGGCGGGCGCGTACCTGGTCAACAAGATGGCCGTCCGCGCCAACCCGGTGATCACGCACGTCGCGCTGGAAGACGGCCGCCTGACGGTCGAAGGCGGCGGTTTCGCCCCGGACCCGGCCGGCCCGCCGACCCTCCTCACCGTCGACGGCGCCCCCGTCCCGGCACAGGCCGACCCCTTGACGGGCGCCCTGACCGCCACCCTCCCGGCCCCGGGGACACCCCCGTTCACGGTGGTCGTCACGGCACGCGGCCTGCGCAGCGACCCGTACCGCTACGCGCCCCTCGCGAAGCCCGCCGTCCCCGCCCAGCAGCAGCCGCAGCCGCAGCCGGCGGGCTGACCCGTGCCGTCCCTGCTGAAGCCGTCCTGGCGCGCACCCTGGCGGATGTGGCTCCAGCCCGCGCACGCACGCGAGCGGCACGCCGAGATCCCCACGGTCCACGGCCACTACACGCTGTTCCGGGAACCCGGACCGCGACCGGCCGCCGACGCCAAGGCCGAGGCGTGGGAGCGCTGGCAGTTCCTCCTCGGCGAGGAAACCGTCCTGGAGATCGACGACGCCGCGCTGCCGTGGCAGGGCATCCGCAAGCGGCTGCGCCACGGCGTCCAAGGCCGCCTCGACGGCGTGCCGTTCACGGCGCAGGCCGCGGGCAGGTCACTGCGGCCCAGTCGCCGCGGCATCCGCTTCCGCCTCGACGACGGACGGACCCTGTCGTTCACCGCGCACCGCTTCCACCAGCGCCTCGTCCGCGAGGCGGGCGGCGAGCAGGAGGTGCGCGCACGGACCCGCGCCGGCGGCTGGGAGACGGACCGGCTGGACCGGGGCGAGCTGGCCCTCCTGTGCCTCGTCACCGTCTCGGGCCTGGACCAGCTCCTCAGGTCTCCGCTCCAGGAGGTCTTCTAGTCGCCTAGTCGCCCTTGTGGCGGGCGTAGTACCGGGCCACCCGGGCCCGGTTGCCGCAGACCGACGCCACGCACCAGCGGCGCCGGGGGTGCGCCGGCAGGAAGAGCAGTACGCAGTCGTGGGCCTCGCACGCGCGCACCTGCGCCACCCGGGGGTCCGTCAGCAGCTCCGCGACCGCCTCGGCCAGCTCCGCCGCGAGTCGCCGGGCCGAATCCGCGGGCCGGTGCGCGCCGGCGGCGATCCCGCCCGCCTCCGTCCAGGCCAGCACGCGGTGCGAGGGCGCCGCGGCCAGGGCCTCGTTCAGCGTGGTGAGCGCCTCGGCCGGGGGGCGCTCACCGCGCCGCACGGCGTCGAGTGCCGGGCGCGCGGCCTCCCGTACGGCCCGTACGGCGGCCACCTCGCCCTCGCCCACGACGTCGACGGGGGTCAGCCGCCCGGCCTGCGCGGCCAGCCAGGCCGAGAGCCCCGCCGGGTCCGCGACGAGGTCGCCCGGCGCGGGCTCGGTGTTGAGGAGGTCCAGCGCGAGGGGCTCACCGGTGAGCGGGAAGGTCACTGTCACGCGACTAATGCTACTGCAATCACTTGACCCATTAGCGATCACCGGCAAGACTAATGGAAACAAGGACGCAGGAGGCATGTGATGACCGCTCGCCGCACCATTCCCACCATCCGGCACCGCACCGTCGACGTGGACGGAGTCCGCGTCGCCTACCGCGAGAGCGGCCCCGCCGACGGCCCCGCACTGCTGCTCCTGCACGGCTTCCCCACCGCCTCACACCAGTTCGCCCGCCTGATGGACGCCCTCGGCGACACCCCGTACCGCCTGATCGCCCCCGACTACCCCGGCTTCGGCCGTACCGATGCCCCGGCCGGATTCACGTACAGCTTCGACCGGCTCGCCGACGTCGTGGAGGGCTTCACCGACGCCCTCGGACTGGACCGCTTCGCCCTGTACGTCTTCGACTTCGGCGCCCCGGTCGGGCTGCGGCTCGCCACGCGCCGGCCGGAGCGGGTGACCGGCCTGATCGTCCAGAACGGCAACGCCTACGAGGAAGGCCTCTCGGACGCGGCCCGCGAGTTCGCCGGACTCCGCCGGGAGGTCCCCGGCAACGAGGAGCGCGTCCGAGGGCTCTTCACCCTGGAGGGCACCCACTTCCAGTACGAGACCGGCGTCGCCGACACCGGCCTCCTCTCCCCCGACAGCTGGACCCTCGACGTGCACCACCTCGGCCTGCCGGGCCGCGCCGACGCCCAGGCCGACCTCGCCTTCGACTACGCCTCGAACTTCGCCCACTACCCCGCCTGGCAGGCCTGGCTGCGCGCCGCCCGGATCCCGGTGCTCGTCGTGTGGGGTGCGGGCGACCCCTTCTTCACCCCGGAGGGCGCGAAGGCCTACCTCCGTGACGCCCCGGAAGCCGAGGTGCACGTCTTCGAGGGCGCGGGCCACTTCGCCCTGGAGACCCATCTCCCGCAGATCGCCCCGCTGATCGAGGAGTTCCTCGCCGAACTCCCGTGACGCGACGGGGCTTTACAGATCGCCGGCATCGCGTAGTCTTCCCCTCGTCCACAAAACAGTGTCTGGGGGAAACAGTAATGCTCGGTGTCATCCTCGCCGCCACCACCGCCGTACTCGCCACGCCCGTCGCCGGGCTGCTCGGCCACCGAGCCGTGCGGCGCTCGGCGAACGCCGCACTCATGCGGATCGACGCGCCGACCGGCATCGACGAGCAGGGCTTCGTCCGCATCGGCGGGATCGACCAGTGGATCTCGATCCGCGGCGAGGACCGCACCAACCCCGTCGTCCTGGAGGTCCACGGCGGCCCCGGGGCCGCCCACTCCCCCTACGGAGCCCGCACCCGGGAGTGGGAGAAGCACTTCACCCTCGTCCGCTGGGACATGCGCGGCGCCGGCCTGACCTTCGCCCACGCCCCCGCGGAGCAGGGCGGAGCGGTCACCTTCGCCCGGCTCTACGAGGACGCCCTGGAGGTCACCCGGTACGTCCTGGACCGGATGCACGTGGACCGGGTGGTGCTGATGCCGAGCTCCTTCGGCACCACCTTCGGCCTCCGACTGGTCCGCAACCACCCCGAGCTCTACTCCGCGTACGTCGGCACCGACCAGAACATCCAGGAGGCGGGCCGGGACACCTCCGCCTACGAGGGCACCCTGGAGCGGCTGCGGGCCGCGGGCAGGACCAAGGACGTGGCGACGATCGAGGCGATGGGGCCCGACCCCCGGCGCTGGACCTCCGCGCAGCGGTCCTCGTACGACAAGCTGTGCGCCGGCAGCGACCCGCTGACCCTGGACACGGTCAAGAAGGTGATCATCGGCTCGCTGTGGCTGTCACCGCTCTACACCCTCGGCCGGATCAAGGCGTACTTCGGCGGTCAGGGCTTCTCGGAGTCCGTCACCGAGGGAGCGTCGGAGTTCGACGACCTGGCCGACGGGACCCGCTTCGAGATGCCGTTCTTCATCTTCCAGGGAGCGCTCGACGTGATCACCCCGGCGGCGCGCGCCAAGGCGTACTTCGACGTCGTCGAGGCACCGGCGAAGGCCTTCGAACTGATCGAGGGGGCCTCCCACTTCGCCGCGCTCCGCCGCCCGGACCGCTTCCTGGACCTCCTCCTGACCCATGTCCGACCGGCGGTCACCACCGCCGACCGTCAGGGAACGGCCACCGCCGCGTCCTGAGCCCGTAACGGTCCGTCAGAAGTTGCTCCCCACCGGCTCCGCCGAGCACGGCCGGCACCGCGCAGCCCGGCGCCAGTACCGATGCCGGTGCCGGTGCCGACGGCACGGTGGCATGCAACGACAACGACCTGTCGATCACCACATCGGTCTGGCGCCAGGACCCGGGGCAGCACCTGCTCATCACGGCCACCAACTTCACCGACAAGCCCTGCACGCTCTACCGCTACCCGTACATCGGCTACCAGGACCGCGCCCTCCAGAGCAACAAGGAGTCGGCGATGCTGGACGTCGCCCTGTCCAAGGAGATCGGCTCGCTCAACGTCGCGGCCGACGCCCGGGTCACGTACTGGAACCGCGACCTCGGCGCCGTCGAGGACCTCCTGTTCAGGTCGGGCACCCGCTAGGCCGAGCCCTCGGCCGGAGCCCGGCCCGTCAGCGCCGCCAGGCTGGAGCGGACGTGGTTCATGTGCGCCCGCATCTCCTCCGCCGCCTCACCGTGCTCCCGCAGGATCCCCCGTGTCTCGCGCCCGATCCGCTCCTCCGCCACCCGCGCCTGCGCGACCAGCTCGGCGGCCCGCGCCTCCGCGTCCTCCTGCCCGTGCCGCGCCGACTCCTCCGCCTCGGCGAACTCCCGCCGCGCCTCCGCCAGGCGGGCCTCGGCGTACCGCTCCAGCTCCGCGTGGCGCGCCTCCAGGTCCGCCTCCCGCGCCGCCAGCTCCCGCTCCGCCGCCTCCCGGCGCTCCGCCTGCTCCTGCTCGCGCTCCGCCCGCTCCGCCTCCACCCGCCGCCGCGTCTCCGCCAGCGCGGCCGCCGCCTGCGCCCGCCACGCCGCCGCGTCCTCCCGCGCCCCCGACCGCAGGTCGTCCGCCTCGCGTTGCGCCCGCAGCAGCCCCTGCCGGGCCCGGACCTCCGTCTGCTCGCGTACCGCCTCCGCGTCGCCGCGCGCGAGCTCCGCCGCCCGGTCGGCCCGCGCCTCGGCCGCGCCGAGCGTCGCCGAGGCGTCCACCCGGGCGTCCGTCCGTACGGCGTCCGCCTCTTCCTCCGCCAGCAGCAGGATCCGGCGGGCCCGCTCGCTCAGTTCGTCGTACGTCTGCGGAGCCAGCGCGGAGACCGCCGCCCGCAGCCGCGCCGCGTCCGCCTCCATCTGCTTGGCCAGGACCGTCAGCCGCGCCACCCGCTCCCAGGCCTCGTCCCGGCTCCCGGAGAGCCGGGCGAGATACCGGTCGACCTCTTCCATGCGGTAGCCACGACCGCGCACGGTCGCAAAGGGTGCACTCATCCTGGATGCGCCTCTCTCGCGGGGATTCCCGTCAAGGATGCGCCATTTGATCCCAGAAGCCGGAATGGCCGGGCCGAGACCCTGTTCGAAGGTCCCGACCCGGCCATCCAGCCGATCACACGATCACTCGATCAGCCGGTCAGAGCAGTCCGTCCCACATCTGCTCCAGCAGCACCGACCACCAGCTCTCCGGCGAGGACAGCGCAGCGCTGTCGAGCCCCGCGAGATTCGCCTGGAAATCGACGGTCCAGCGGCCCGCCTGCTCCGGCGTCAGATGCTGGCGCAGCCGCCACATGTGACCCAGCATCGCCAGGGAACGTACGAACTGCGGCAGGCTCGAATTCACGAACTGCGGCGGTACGGGAGCACCTCCCGGGCCGCCTTCCACCGGCACCGCCACGATGTGCGCCGTGCCGTACTGCACGCACAGGGCCTTGCCGAAGTCGCTGCCGACAACCAGGTACGAGCCCGCGTCCGAGGCCGGCTGCACCCCCCGCTGCTGCGCCAGCTCGGCCAGCGTCGGCACCGGCTGGCCCGGCACCGCCTGCGCCCAGAAGAACGGCCCGAAATCGACCGGCAGACCCGACCACATCAGCGTCTGCGCCACGATCTCCGGCACACCCTGACGGGACACCGCCCGCTGGTCGAAGCGGAACACGCCCTGCGGGCCGAACGCGGCCGTCAGCTCCTGCGCGATGGCCTCCAGCGGGATCGCCGGCTGCAGCGGGACCTGCGGCAGCGGAGCCCGTACCGGCGCAGGGCGCGCCGGACCGTCCGCCACCTGGTGCAGCTCGCCCTGGTGGGTGAGCAGGTGCCGCATGCCCTGCTGACGGCCCGCGTGGTCCTTGCCGTACGGGGCCACGCTCGTGATCCGCACCTGCGGCCAGGTCTCCCGGATCATCCGGGCGCAGTAACCGCCGGGCAGCTCACAGGACTCCAGCTCGGTGTGCAGCTCCAGCACCTGCTGCGGCGGCACGTTCATGGCGCGCAGCTCGTAGAGGATCTGCCATTCCGGGTGCGGGGTGCCGGGCGCCGAGCGGCGGATGAGCTGCTGCTCGGAGCCGTCGGGCGCGCGGTAACGGAGCACGGCCTGGTAGCCGGGGCCGACGGTGGGCGCACCGGTCGGGACCGGGGGCTGCGCGCCGGCACCGGGACCACCGGGACCACCGGGACCACCGGGCACGCCGGGCGGCGGGCCGGGGGGCCCGGGCGGCTGCACCATGGCGGGGCCGGCCAGCATCGTGGCGGCGTGGTCGAGCCCGCCACCGGGGGCGCCGGGCGCACCGGGGGCCGCAGGCGCACCGGGCGGACCCGGAGGCTGCGGTACGCCGGGACCCGCGAGCATGGTGGCGGCGTGATGGGCCCCACCATCGGGAGCCCCAGGAGCCCCAGGAGCCCCGGGCGGACCGGGAGGCGCGGGCGGCTGACCGGTGACGGCCGGACCGGCCAGCATCGTCGCGGCATGGTCGAGCCCACGGCCCAGCGACCCCGGAGCACCCGGCGGACCGGGCGGACCGGGCGGCTGGGGCGCACCAGCTCCGGGAGCCCCCGGCGGACCGGGAGGCGCGGGCGGCTGACCGGTGACGGCCGGACCGGCCAGCATCGTCGCGGCATGGTCGAGCCCACGGCCCAGCGACCCCGGAGCACCCGGCGGACCGGGAGGCGCCGGCGGCTGACCCGCGCCCGGAGCGCCGGGCGGACCGGGCGGCTGCGGGACACCGGGGCCGGCCAGCATCGTGGCGGCGTGGTCGAGCCCGCCACCGGGGGCGCCGGGCGCACCGGGCGGACCCGGCGGCGTCGACGGCCGGGAGATCCGGGCCTTGCTGGTCGGCGCGTCCGCGATGTCGCTCGCCACCGAAGCGCCCTGCGAGCCGCCCTGCGAGCCGCCTTGCGAACCGCCGGCCGCATCGCCCGGCGAACCCAGCGCGGGCACGACCGCGGTCCGCGGCAGCTGGCTGCCGCCCGGCATCAGCGTGGTCTTCGCCTCCGGGGCCACCCCGGACGACGGCGCGTCCTCCAGGTCCGACCCGGACAGCGGCGGCGCGAACACGGTCGCGGGCAGCGGTACGGACGCGTCGTCCGCACCGGAGTTCACATCGGTGCCCGCCCAGGGCGTGGCACCGGTCGGCACCGCGGGCGCGGCCGGAGCCGGGGCAGGGGCCGTCGCCGGAACCCCGTCGTTGGCCGTGGGCTCGTACGGGATCTCGCCCCCGCGCCGCAGCGGCACGGCCTCGACGGGCGCCGGTGCCGGTGCCGCGGGAGCCGGTTCGGGCTCGGGCACGACGTCGACGGGCGCGGCCGGAGCCGGCGCGGGCGTCGACCTCGGCGCGATCCCCGCCCGGTCCGCGGCCTCCTGCAGCCACTCCGGCGGGCTGAGCATGAACGACGTCTGTTCCGAGTCGATCCGCGGCTGCGGGACCGAAGCCTCCGAAACGGCCGCGGCCACGGCCCCGTACTCCTCCTCGTACCGGCGGATCACCTCACCCACCGGCAGTCCCGGCCACAGCGTCACCTCCCCGCTGTCCCGCGCGATGACCAGCCGCTGCCGCCCACCACCGGACACGGGACCGGCCGCGCGGTCCTCCGCCCACACCACGAAGCCGAGCCCGAACTCCCGTACGCGCACCTCGCGGTGCTGGTACGCGGGCACGTCCCCGTTGATCCACTCCTCGGCGCGCTCCTGCGCCTGCGCAAACGTCACCATCGCGCGCTCACCCCTCCACCGGTGCCGAACCCGACACCGGAACCGAACGTGCGAATCCGCCGTCCACCATCAGACCAGCCACCGTCTCCAGCTCGGGCGGGTTACCGGCCAGCCTCTCGAGGAAGGCGTCGAAATCGGCACCGCACGGCAGCAACAACCGCTCCACGCGCTCCTGGACCGACCAGCCGTCCCGGTCGCGGGCATCGTCGTACGGGGAGAACCACACCGAGCCGATGCCCTCACCCTTGACCTTCAGCGCGAGCAGCCCGCCCTGGGCGAAGGCCACGCACAGGTAGTCCTTCGTCAGGTGGTCCCGCAGACACTTGTTGACGTAGACGAGATCATTGATCGCCGCCTCCTCACGCACCGTGAAGAACGGCTGGTCCACCAGCAGACCGAGGTCCACGTCCAGGCCCGCGCCCACCGGCGCGCAGCCGCCCGCGGCCTTCAGGAACGAGCGGTACGCCTCCGGCAGCCGGTAGCCGAGGTCCTCCTCGACGCCCTGGACCTGCTCCTCGGCGACCGACACCACGGACTTGGGCAGCCCCAGGTGCGCCGGGCGCACCTCCTGCAACGGCCGCGTCCCGCGCTTGTCGTGGTCCACCGGAGCCGTCGCCAGGCCCGCGTGATGCCGCAGGAGGGCCTTCACCTCGACCGGGACCAGCTCCATGCGCCGCGAACCCGCCACGTGGTGCCAGGTCCAGCCGTGCGGTGTCGCCACCGGCCCGACCGTGTCCCACAGCTCGTGCCCGGCGGCCTTCATCGCCGCGTTCGCGGACACGTAGTCCGTGAGCCGCAGCTCGTCCACGCCGAAGCCCTCCGGCGGTTCGGCGATCTCGACCGCCGCGCGCGCGTAGGCGGAGAAGTCCGGATGCCCATTGCCGTCCATCCGCACCCCGTGGGGATGCCGAGCGGCCCGGACCGGGTCCGGGAAATGCACGACCTGCCCCGAGTAAGCGGCGTTGGGTGGCGCGGCCTGCTGCCCGAGCCGACCTGTCGTCATGGCGGTAGCCCCCTGCTGGATCTGGCTGGTTCACCACAGCCTATGCGCTGGGGCAAGAGCCTTACCCGCACCCGACCGGCGCACCCGCCCGAGGGCCAGGAACATCCGAATTGATACGAATATTCGACCCAGCTTCCGCATGACAGGTGACGTTTGACAGGCTGTCCCCGCGGCACGGGGGCGTGCGCGACAGCGGTCACCACCGCCGCCACGGGAGGGAAAGCGCGACCATGCACCACACGGCAACACGTACAGAATCCGGCGACACCGCGCCGAACGCACCGGGCGCACCGGGTGTGCCCGGCTCCGCAGGACCGGCCGGAGAAGCCGCCGGCCCCGTCGGCGACCCCCGCCTGCGCTGGAGCAGCACCGACGGCCGCCCGGCCGTGCCCGTCCTGCGCTTCCGCCGGGACGGCATCCTCCCCACCGTCGCCGCCGCACTCTCCGTACGAGGCGAAACCCTCACCGGCACCGCCGGCAAGGCCGATCAGCCGCCCGTGCTCCACCCGCTCGTCCAGGACTTCCTCGACACCCTCACCAGCGGCCAGCGCGAACGGTTCACCGGCCGGTGCCCCGAGGCGATCCTGCTCTCCCGCCACCTCACCGCCGTCGAGGGCGCCCGCTCCCGGCGCGCCTCCCGCAAACCCCTCTCCCCGACCGAAGCCCGCCGGTCCCTCAAACACGCGAAGATCACCGCCCGGCGCATCCGCGAGGACGGCGACCCCCTCCACGGCAGCTACGCAGCCCCCTGCCGCTCCTGCGAAGCACTCCTCGCCCACTTCGGCGTACGCTCCGTCGACCTCACCCCATCCGAGTAGCCATGACCAGCGCCTCCGCCTCCTACGACCGCTCCTCGGCCACCCGGTTCCCGGTCGCCGTGGACTCCGCCCTGCGCACCGCCGGCTGGGAGCCGGGCCGGTGGGACATCAAGCAGGCCGAGTACTGGGCCGACGCCCTGCGTGACCACACCACGCCCGCCGGACACCGGCACACCGTCTTCCCCGCCGCCGTCGAGGCCTGGGCCGAGTTCGGCGGTCTGACGGTCGCCGGGCAGGGCCCCGGCCGCCAGATCGCCCCGACGCCCGTCCGGATCGACCCGCTCACCGGACTCCACCTCGCGCGCACCTTCGCCGACCTCGGCCGGGCCCTCTCCACCCAGCTCTGCCCGCTGGGCGTCGAGGCCGACGGTGCCTCCCACCTCGCGCTGGATCGCGAGGGCCGCGTCTACGGCATCGACCACACCGGCGACTGGTACCTCGGCTCCAACGTCGACGAGGCCCTCACCCTCCTCCTGACGGGCCTCCAGCCGACCCGCCTGACCACGTAGCTCGGCGGGTCGGTGGTGCCGGGGCTCTGCCCCGGACCCCGCGCCTCAATCGCCGGCGGGGCTGGGTGGTGTGGGGCGGTGCCCCGCCGGAGTGTCTCCTCGGCTCGCGCGGTGCGGCATGTCGCGGCGGTACCCGGTGGTGCGCGCTCGTCCTGCGGGGACACTCCGCCGTGTCCCCACCCCACGGCGAGGCTCCGTCAGTGCCCCGAAGCCGGCCCGACGCGTGGGGAGCGGGGACGGGGAGGGGTGTCCCCGCAGGACGAGCGCGCAACCACCGAGAACAACCGAGACACGCCCGCACGCGCCGAGCCGAGGAGACACCCCTCCCCGGCCCCGCGCACCGACCCGCACCGCACCCGGACCCCGGCCCGCAGGCCGGTGCGGACCGGCCGGGACCCGCCCGGCGGGACCGGCTCGGCGGTGGGCCCGGAGGGGTCCCGGGGGCACCCGGACTGCTTCCCCCGCGGGAGCGGACCGGCGGGTCCGGGGTGCCCCCGGCTGTCACCGTCACCCCCGCGGGAGCGGAATGGCGGTCGGGAGGACCGCCGAGACGCGGAAGCCGCCCGCGTCCGTCGGGCCCGACACGAACACCCCGCCCAGGCCCAGGACGCGCTCCCGCATCCCGACCAGCCCGTTCCCCCCGCTGGGCAGGCCCGGCTCGGGGGCCTGACCGTCGCAGGGGCCGTTCTCCACCTGCATGGCCACCTCCCCCGCCCGGTGCGCGAGCCGCACCACGACCCGCGCGCCCGGAGCGTGCTTGTGGCAGTTGGTGAGCGCCTCCTGCACCACGCGGAACGCCGTCTGCTCGACCTCCGCCGCGTACGCCGCCCACTCGCCGTGCACCAGCATCTCCACGGCCATCCCCGCCGCCCGCGACTGCCCGACCAGTGCCTCCAGCTCACCGAGCGAGGGCCCGTCCTCCGTGCCGCCGGCGAACGCGACGGCGGGCACCGCGGGCACGGCCTGCACCGGAGCCGGGGCCGGGGCCGGGGCCGGCTTGGGCGGCGCCCGGAGCACGCCGAGCATCTCGCGCAGCTCCGTCAGCGCCTGCCGCCCCATGTCCCCCACCAGCGCCGCGTTCTTCGCCGCCCGCGCCGGGTCCTTGACCGCCACCGCCTCCAGCGCGGCCGCGTGCACCACCATCAGCGACACCCGGTGGGCCACCACGTCGTGCATCTCCCGCGCGATCCGGGTGCGCTCCTCCGTACGGGCCCACTCGGCGCGCTCCTCCGCCCGGTCCGCCAGCAGCGACAGCTCCCGCTCCAGCGAGTCCGCCCGCTCCTGCAGGCTCTCCATCAGCCGCCGCCGGGCCCCGATGTAGAGCCCGAACAGCACCGGCGGCACGGTCAGCGCCACCGCGACGAACCCGGACAGCACGACCACGAGCGTCGTGTCGGCCTCGACGTCCCCGCGGGTGCGCAGGTACATCACGACGAAGGTGGCGGCCAGTGACATCGATGCCAGAGTGGCCGTGATCCGCCGGGGCACCTCGGAGGAGGCCAGCGTGTACATCCCGACCACCGCGAGCAGGAATCCCATCGCGGCCGGGGACACGGCGATCCCGACGAGCACCACGGCGATCGGCCACCGCCGCCGCAGCACGAGCGTGGCCCCCACCACGAACCCGAACAGCACGCCGACCGCCGTCGGCAGCCCCGCCTCGGCGGCGAAGGGCACGCCCTCCCACGCGCACTCCAGGGCGGACACCCCGCCGAGCACCACGTCCCCCACGGCGTCCCGCCGCCGCACCCACCACAAAGGCGGGCCGGCCCGGCCTTCGACTTCCCCCGTTTTGGTCATGCCGTCCAGCGTACGGGCGGGCTTCGTGGCGCCCCGGGGAAATACCCGCCACCGAAAAGGCGGGGACGGGTACCGTCGCGGTGAGGGCAGGTGGTACGGCATAGTAGGGACGGCCAGCTTGATCGGTACGCCGAAATGTCCGATTAGGCCACATTCACTATCCCCTGTGGTGTAATTGGCAGCACTGAGGCTTTTGGTGCCTTATGTCCGGGTTCGAGTCCTGGCGGGGGAGCTGCTCGATTCCGGGTCCGGACCTTCACGGTCGGGACCCGCGTTCGTTCGGGGGCACCGGCACCCCGGTATCCTTCACGGGTCCACCCCCGAAGCCGAAGGGCATCCCCGTGAGCGCCAACCGCCCGGCAGCCGTCGTCGTACTCGCAGCGGGTGAAGGCACCCGCATGAAGTCGGCGACTCCCAAGGTTCTCCACGAGATCTGCGGGCGCTCGCTCGTCGGTCACGTCGTCGCCGCCTCCCGTGAACTGGACCCCGAGCACCTCGTCGTGGTCGTCGGGCACGCCCGGGAGCAGGTCACCGCGCACCTGGCCGGCATCGACGCCGATGTCCGCACCGCCGTCCAGTACGAGCAGAACGGCACCGGGCACGCCGTCCGCATGGCCCTCGAAGAGCTCGGCGGCGGCATCACCGGCACCGTGATCGTCGTCTGCGGCGACACCCCGCTGCTGACCGGGGAGACCCTGGCCGGGCTCGCGCGGACGCACGAGGAGGACGGCAACGCCGTCACCGTGCTGACCGCCGAGATCCCGGACGCCACCGGCTACGGACGCATCGTCCGCGACGCCGGCGGCGCCGTGACGGCCATCGTCGAACACAAGGACGCCTCCGACGCCCAGCGCGCGATCCGTGAGATCAACTCGGGCGTCTTCGCCTTCGACGGCGCCCTGCTCGCCGACGCCCTCGGCAAGGTCCGTACCGACAACAGCCAGGGCGAGGAGTACCTCACCGACGTCCTCGGCATCCTGCGCGAGGCCGGGCACCGCGTCGGCGCGGCCGTCGGCAGCGACCACCGCCAGATCCTCGGGATCAACAACCGCGTCCAGCTCGCCGAGGCCCGCGCGCTGCTGAACGCGCGCCTGCTGGAGCAGGCCATGCTCGCGGGCGTCACGGTCGTCGACCCGGCCGGCACCTTCATCGACGTGACGGTCACCTTCGGGCAGGACGCGATCGTGCACCCCGGCACCCAGCTGCTGGGCACCACGCACATCGCCGAGGGTGCCGAGGTCGGCCCCAACACCCGGCTCAAGGACACGCACGTGGGCGCGGGCGCCCGGGTGGACAACACGGTCGCCGAGAGCGCGGTCGTGGGCCCGCAGGCGAGCGTGGGTCCCTTCGCGTACCTGCGCCCCGGCACGAACCTCGGCGCCAAGGCCAAGGCCGGCACGTACGTCGAGATGAAGAACGCGACGATCGGCGAGGGCACCAAGGTCCCCCACCTGTCGTACGTGGGCGACGCGACGATCGGCGAGTACACCAACATCGGCGCCGCGAGCGTCTTCGTGAACTACGACGGTGAGCACAAGCACCACACCACCGTCGGCTCACACTGCAAGACGGGTTCGGACAACATGTTTGTGGCTCCCGTCACCATCGGGGACGGCGCCTACACGGCCGCCGGCTCCGTGATCACCAAGGACGTGCCGCCCGGCGCCCTGGCCGTGGCCCGTGGCCAGCAGCGGAATATCGAGGGCTGGGTGGCCCGCAAGCGTCCGGGCAGTGCGGCTGCCGCGGCAGCACAGTCGGCGGCCCCGGAGGACGCCGAGCGCCCCTGAGGTGAACTGACCGGAAACAGGTACGCCCGCGACGGCGTACCGTGATAGGTGCACGCAATTCGGCTGGCTCACCGTGTGCGGGACGGACGCACATGGGGGCGAGCAGCTTCAACACGTCTGAGGAGACTGTGCTGTGACCGGGATCAAGACGACCGGCGAGAAGAAGCTGATGCTCTTCTCCGGCCGCGCCCACCCCGAGCTGGCCGAGGAGGTTGCGCACCAGCTGGGCGTCGCCCTCGTGCCGACCAAGGCTTTCGACTTCGCGAACGGCGAGATCTACGTCCGCTTCCAGGAGTCGGCTCGCGGCGCGGACTGCTTCCTGATCCAGAGCCACACGGCTCCGATCAACAAGTGGATCATGGAGCAGCTGATCATGATCGACGCGCTGAAGCGCGCGTCGGCACGCTCCATCACCGTGATCGTCCCGTCCTACGGGTACGCCCGCCAGGACAAGAAGCACAAGGGCCGCGAGCCGATCTCGGCCCGCCTGGTCGCCGACCTGCTGAAGACCGCGGGTGCGGACCGCATCCTCACGGTCGACCTGCACACGGACCAGATCCAGGGCTTCTTCGACGGCCCGGTGGACCACCTTTCGGCCCTGAACGTCCTCGCGGACTACGTCGGCGCCAAGGTGGACCGTACGAAGCTCACGATCGTGTCCCCGGACGCCGGCCGTGTGCGCGTGGCCGACCGCTGGTGCGACCGTCTGGACGCGCCGCTGGCGATCGTGCACAAGCGCCGCGACAAGGACGTCGCCAACCAGGTGACCGTCCACGAGGTCGTCGGTGAGGTCAAGGGCCGCGTCTGCGTCCTGGTCGACGACATGATCGACACCGGTGGCACCATCTGCGCCGCGGCCGACGCGCTGTTCGCGCACGGCGCGGAGGACGTCATCGTGACGGCCACGCACGGCATCCTGTCGGGCCCGGCGGCCGACCGCCTGAAGAACTCCAAGGTCAGCGAGTTCGTGTTCACGAACACCCTGCCCGACCCGTCGGACCTGGAGCTCGACAAGATCACGGTGCTGTCGATCGCCCCGATGATCGCGCGCGCCGTGCGCGAGGTCTTCGAGGACGGTTCGGTCACCAGCCTCTTCGAGGAGCAGCAGTAACCGCAGCGGTGACCGCCCCGCGGTAGATCCTTTTGGTACGGCCTCCCCTGCCGGGTACACTCCATGAGTTGCTCGGCGAGGGAGGCCGTACCTGTTTCCGGTACGGATGCTCCGTTATCGACGCGCTCTTCGTAGCAGGCCGTTTCGGCCGGGTGACTTCCGTCCATTTCCGTCACCCCACGAGGAGTGAGCATGTCCGAGGTCAAGCTTTCCGCCAAGATCCGTGACACCTTCGGCAAGGGCTCCGCCCGTCAGGCCCGTCGCGACGCCCTGACCCCCGCCGTCATCTACGGTCACGGCACCGACCCGAAGCACGTCAACGTCGACGCCCACGCCCTCCAGCTGGCGCTGCGCACCCCGAACGTCCTGATCTCCCTGGACCTCGGCGACGCCGGCACCGAGCTGGTCATCCCGAAGGCCGTGCAGAAGCACCCGCTGAAGCGCTCGATCTCCCACGTCGACTTCCTGATCGTCAAGAAGGGCGAGAAGGTCACCGTCGACGTCGCGATCGTCACCGAGGGCGAGCTGGCCGCCGGCGGCAACATGCTGGAGACCCTCCAGAACACCATCTCCGTCGAGGCCGAGGCCACGCACATCCCGACCGAGGTCACCGTCTCCATCGCGGGCCTCGAGGCCGGCGCCACCATCCACGCCTCGGACCTGGTCCTCCCGAAGGGCACCACCCTGGCCGTCGACGGCGACATCGCCGTCCTGCAGGTCGTGGCCCCGCAGGCCGAGGAGCCGGCCGCCGAGGCCGCCGAGGGCACCGAGGCCTGAGCCTCGCCCCACCCCCTCAGCAGTTGCTGACCGACCGCCGTCCGGCTCCACTGGAGCGGGACGGCGGTCGTCTTCGTAGAGGAACCGAGGAGCTTTTGATGTCGGACGACGCGGCGCCCTGGCTGATCGTGGGCCTGGGGAACCCGGGACCGGAGTACGCGGGCAACCGCCACAACATCGGCTTCATGGTGGCCGATCTGCTGGCGGAACGCATCGGCGGGAAGTTCAAGGCGCACAAGGCCCGGGCCCAGGTGGTCGAGGGCCGTATCGGCCCGCCGGGGCCGGCGAACCGCCGGGTGGTGCTGGCCAAGCCGATGACGTACATGAACCTGTCCGGCGGCCCGGTGACGGCGCTGCGCGACTTCTACAAGGTGCCGCTGGAGCGGATCGTCGCGGTCCACGACGAGCTGGACATCGACTACCCGACGCTGCGCCTGAAGCTGGGCGGCGGGGACAACGGGCACAACGGGCTGAAGTCGATGACCAAGTCCATGGGCCCGGACTACCACCGGGTGCGGTGCGGCATCGGGCGGCCGCCGGGCCGGATGCAGGTCGCGGACTTCGTGCTGAAGGACTTCTCCTCCACGGAGCGCAAGGAGCTGGACTGGTTCGTGGACCGTGCCGCCGACTCCGTGGAATGCCTGATCCAGGAGGGCCTGGAGCGCGCCCAGTCGGCGTACAACTCCTGACGGACACGAGGAAGCCCCCGCACCGGCTGGTGCGGGGGCTTCCTCATGTCCAGGGGCGTCCGGGGCCCCGTGGGTGTTCAGCCGGTGTTGCGCAGGCCCGCGGCGACGCCGTTGACCGTGAGGAGCAGGGCGCGGGCGAGCAGCGGGTCGGCTTCCTCGCCCGCGGCGGCCGCGGCGCGCTGGCGGGCCAGCAGGGAGACCTGGAGGTAGGAGATGGGGTCCAGGTAGGCGTCGCGGACGGCGAAGGTCTGCTGGAGCACCGGGTTCGAGCCGAGCAGCTCCTCGGCGCCGGTGATGCGCAGGACCTCGCGGACGGTGAGCTCGTGTTCGGCCTCGATGCGGGCGAAGACGTGCTTGAGGTGGTCGGGCACCAGGGTGTCGACGTAGTGGCGGGCGATCCGCAGGTCGGTCTTGGCCAGCGTCATCTCGACGTTGGACAGGAAGTTGCGGAAGAAGTGCCAGCGTCCGCCCATCTCGGCGAGGACGTCCTCCTGTCCGGCCTCGCGCAGGGCCTTGAGGCCGGAGCCGACCCCGTACCAGCCGGGGACGATCTGCCGGGACTGGGTCCAGCCGAAGACCCACGGGATGGCGCGCAGGCCGTCGAGGCCGGCGCCGGAGTCGGGGCGGCGCGAGGGCCGGGAGCCGAGGTGCAGGTCGGCGAGCTGGTCGACGGGGGTCGCGGCGAAGAAGTACGCGGGCAGGTCGGGGTCCTCGACGAGCTCGCGGTACGCGGCGTGCGCGGCGTCGGAGACGACGTCCATGGCCGCGTCCCAGCGGGTGAGGGCCTCGTCGGACTGGCGGGGCGCGGTGTGCAGGGCGGAGGCCTGCAGGGTGGCCGCGACGGTCAGTTCGAGGTTCTCGCGGGCCAGTGACGGGACCAGGTACTTGTCGGAGATGACCTCGCCCTGCTCGGTCACCTTGATCTCGCCTTCGAGGGTGCCCCAGGGCTGGGCGAGGATCGCGTCGTGGGAGGGGCCGCCGCCGCGGCCGACGGTGCCGCCGCGGCCGTGGAAGAGGCGCAGGCGCACGCCGTAGCGGTGGGCGACGTCGCGCAGCCGGCGCTGGGCGCGGTGGATCTCCCACTGGGAGGTGGTGATGCCGCCGAACTTGGAGGAGTCGGAGTAGCCGAGCATGACCTCCTGGACGTCGCCGCGCAGGGAGACGAGGCGCCGGTAGGAGGGGTCGGCGAGCATCTCGTCGAGGATGACGTCGGCGGCGCGCAGCTCGTCGGTGGTCTCCAGGAGCGGGACGATGCCGATCTTGGCCCAGCCGGTGTGGAGGTCGATCAGGCCGGCCTCGCGGGCGAGGACGGCGGCGGCGAAGACGTCGTCGGCGCCCTGGCACATCGAGATGATGTAGGACTCGATGACTTCGGGGCCGAACTTCTCGAAGGCGTCCTTGATGGCGCCGAAGACGCCGAGGGTCTTGGCTCCGGCGGCGTCGAGCGGGGCCGGGGTGGGGGCCAGCGGGCGGCGGGAGCGCAGTTCCTTGGCGAGGAGCTTCTGCCGGTACTCGCGCGGCATGTCGGCGTAGCGCCAGGACTCCTCGCCGAGGCGGTCGAAGAGCTGGCCGAGGGCGTGGTGGTGGGCGTCGGCGTGCTCGCGTACGTCCATGGTGGCGAGCTGGAGCCCGAAGGCGGCCAGGGTGCGGATGGTGCGGTCCATGCGGCCGTCGGCGAAGAGCGCGCCGCGGTGTTCGCGCAGGGAGGTCTGGATGAGGGTGAGGTCGGTGAGCAGCTCGGCGGTGCCGAGGTAGTCGCGGCCTTCCTCGTGCGGGATGCCCTTGGCGAGGCGCTCGCGGGTGTTGAGGAGCTTCTGCCGGATGCAGGTGGCCTTGAGGCGGTACGGCTCCTCGGCGTTCAGCCGCTTGTAGCGCGGGCTGATCTCGGGGAGGCGCTCCAGGTCGGCCTGGAGGGAGGCGAGGAGTTCCTCGGTGGCTCCGGTGTAGCGGATGGAGTTGGAGAGGAGTCCGCGCAGGTAGTCGATGAGTTCGAGGGCGTCGGTGATGCCGTGCTCGTGCTGGAGGATCAGCACGTCGCGGGTGACCTCGGGGGTGACGTTGGGGTTGCCGTCGCGGTCGCCGCCGATCCAGGTGCCGAAGGTCAGCGGGCGGGTGCCGGCGGGGATCTCGACGCCGACGCGCTGGAGCTCGGCGGCGAGGTCTTCGAGGACGTCGCCGACGGCGCCGGCGTGCAGCTCGTCGAGGTAGTAGATGGCGTTGCGGGCCTCGTCGGCGGGCTCGGGGCGCACGACGCGCAGTTCGTCGGTCTGCCAGACGAGGTCGATGTTCTCGGCGAGGCGCAGGTCGTGGCGGCGGCGGTCGCCGGCGCCGGTGACGGGCTCCTCCAGCAGCGTGGCGATGCGGCGCAGCTTGTTGAGGACGCTGCGGCGGGCCGCCTCGGTGGGGTGTGCGGTGAAGACGGGGCGGACGTTGAGGTTCTTGACCGTCTCGCGCAGGTGTTCGGGGTCGGCGTCCTTCAGCATGTCGGCGGTGCGGGCGAGGAGCCCGCCCTCGGCGGCACGGTGGGCGCGCAGTTCCTTGCCGCGGTGCACCTGTTCGGTGACGTTGGCGAGGTGGAAGTAGGTGGAGAACGCGCGCACGAGCTTGGCGGCGGTCTCCAGGTCGGTGTCGCCGAGCAGGGCGGCGGCGGCCTCGCCGTCGGTGCGGGTGAGGGCGCGGACGCGCTCGACGAGGTCGAGGAGGTCCTGGCCCTCCTGGCGTACGAGGGTTTCCCCGAGGAGGTCGCCGAGGCGGCGGATGTCCGCGCGCAGTTCCGCGTTGGCGGTGGCGGCCGGGGTGACGGGGGCCTGGCCCTGGGGGGCCTGGTCAGCACTGCTCACAGGTGCGGCTCCTTGCAGTGTTCGAGCGCTACTGGGCGGTGGGCTCCCGGCGGCGTGCGGCGATGCCTTCCCAGGACTCCGTCCGGGGGCGGGATCTCCGCTCCTGATGCGCAGCTCGGGCTGCCCGTGCGGACCGCGCTGTCCGACGGGATCCAGGATAGGTGTCGGACGCGTGTGCCTGGACAAACGTCTCATCAGGCGGCGCGTGAACACCTCGCGCGCGCTCCTCCTCCCGGCGCTTCCCCTCTTGCCTGCGTACCCGGCTTTGCCATACTTACGATGCCGTAGGTTACGGGTCCGTAGGGTTCATGACCCGGGAGCCCGCCGACTTCTCTCACCCCCCAGGGGACACCCATGACCACCAGTCCCGATCTGATCGAGGGTGCCTCCGCACCCTCCGACACGTCCGAGCCGTCCGCGACACTGGGCGGCGAGAACAAGCGCTCCATCGAGCAGATCGCTCTGCTGCTGTTCATCACCGTGCCCTTCGTGGCCCTGCTGGCGGCGGTTCCGCTGGCCTGGGGCTGGGGGGTGAGCTGGCTGGATCTGGGCCTGATGGTCTTCATGTACTTCCTGGCCTGCCACGGGATCACCATCGGTTTCCACCGCTACTTCACGCACGGTTCCTTCAAGGCGAAGCGGCCGCTGCGGATCGTCCTCGCCGTGATGGGGTCGATGGCGGTGGAGGGGCCGCTGGTGCGCTGGGTGGCGGACCACCGCAAGCACCACAAGTTCTCCGACCACGAGGGTGACCCGCATTCGCCGTGGCGGTTCGGGGAGACGCTGCCGGCCCTGATGAAGGGGCTGTGGTGGGCGCACATCGGCTGGCTGTTCGACGAGGAGCAGACCGATCAGCAGAAGTACGCCCCCGACCTGATCAAGGACCCGGCGATCCGCCGGATCTCGCGGGACTTCATCTTCTGGACGATGTTCTCGCTGGCGCTCCCGCCGCTGGTGGGCGGTCTGGTGACGATGTCCTGGTGGGGCGCGTTCACGGCGTTCTTCTGGGGCTCCCTGGTCCGGGTCGCGCTGCTGCACCACGTGACGTGGTCGATCAACTCGATCTGTCACGCGGTGGGCAAGCGGCCGTTCAGGTCCCGGGACCGCAGTGGCAACGTCTGGTGGCTGGCGGTGCTCTCGTGCGGGGAGTCCTGGCACAACCTGCACCACGCCGACCCGACCTCGGCGCGGCACGGTGTGCTGCGCGGCCAGGTCGACTCCAGCGCGCGGCTGATCCGCTGGTTCGAGCAGCTGGGCTGGGCGACGGACGTCCGCTGGCCGTCGGCGGCCCGCATCGACGCCCGGCGCAGGGAAAACGAGTCGAACGCGGCATGATGGGGGGCGTGGCGATCGACGGCAGTAATTCCAGCAGCGACAAGCCCAGGCGCGGCCGCCGGGTCAGGATGACGGGCGCGGAGCGGCGCCAGCAACTGCTGGACATCGGCCGGACCCTGTTCGCGGAGAAGGGCTTCGAAGGCACCTCGGTGGAGGAGATCGCGGCGAAGGCCGGGGTGTCCAAGCCGGTGGTGTACGAGCACTTCGGCGGCAAGGAGGGCCTGTACGCGGTCGTCGTGGACCGGGAGATGCGCCAGCTGCTGGACGGGGTGACGGGTGCGCTGACGGCCGGGCACCCGCGGGAGCTGCTGGAGCAGGCGGCGTTCGCGCTGCTGGACTACATCGAGTCGTACACGGACGGTTTCCGGATCCTCGTGCGCGATTCCCCGGTCGCCCAGTCGACGGGCACCTTCGCCTCGCTGATCAGCGACATCGCCACGCAGGTCGAGGACATCCTGGGTCTGGAGTTCAAGGCGCGGGGCTTTGACCCCAAGCTGGCCCCGCTGTACGCGCAGGCGCTGGTCGGGATGGTGGCGCTGACCGGGCAGTGGTGGCTGGACGTGCGCAGGCCCAAGAAGGCGGAGGTGGCGGCGCACCTGGTGAATCTGGCCTGGCACGGGCTGGACGGGCTGGAGTCGAAGCCTCAGCTGGTGGGCCGGCGCAAGAACTGAGCCCTTCACGTACGACGCGACGACACGACGGCGCCCCGTCACCGGATCTCCGGTGACGGGGCGCCGTCGTGTCGTACGCCTTATGCGCAGGGTTCCAGCGCTGCCGGTTCCGGGCGGTGCCGTTCCAGGAATTCGAGCCGGTTGCCGACGGGGTCCTCCGAGTAGAAGCGGCGGTGGCCCGGCAGGTCGTCGTCCCAGACCACCTTGGCTCCCCGCTCCCGCAGTCTGCTCGCGTACGCCTCGATGTCGGTCACCCGCAGCCCCGGATGGGCCTTGCGGGCGGGCCGGAAGTCCTCCTCGACGCCGAGGTGCAGCTGGACGGGCCCGGCTTCGAACCAGCAGCCCCCGCGGGCGGCGAGGACGGGCGGCTTGGGGATCTCGGTCATGCCCAGGACGTCCGTGTAGTACGCGCGGAGCCGGTCCTCCGAGTCCGGCGGCGCGGCGAGTTGCACGTGGTCGACTGCGGTCAGCACGGTCATGCCTCCTTGCGGGCTACGGCGAAGATGCGGCGGAACGGGAAGACGGTGCCGCGCGGGCCGGTCGGATAGGCCGCGCGCAGCCGGTCGCGGTATTCGGTGAGGAAGGCGTCCACGGCGTCGCGGTCGTCGCCGAGGGCGGTGAGGACGGGGCGCAGGGCGGTGCCCTTGACCCAGTCGAGCACGGGGTCGGGGCCCTGGAGCAGTTGGTGGTAGGTGGTTTCCCAGATGTCGGCGGCGCAGCCGAGCTCGGTGAACCGGGCAAGGTATTCGGCGGGTTCGAGGAGATGGATGTAGCGGGCGCCGTGACCGGCGAGCCGGGCCCGCCAGCGCGGCGTGTCGCACTGCTGCGCAAGCAGGGCGTGGCTGGGGGCCGTGAAGTTGCCGGGAATCTGGAAGGCGAAGGTGCCGCCGGGGCGCAGGCCGTTGATCCAGGCGCCGAAGGAGCCGGGGTGGCCGGGGACCCACTGCAGGGCGGCGTTGGAGACGATCAGGTCGTAGGGCTCCTCGGGGAGCCAGGTGGCGAGGTCCCCGTGGCGGAAGTCGAGGCAGCCGCCGCCGGGGGTGGACCCGGCGTACTCCTCGGTGGCGCGGCGGAGCATCTCCGGGGAGAGGTCGAAGCCGGTGATGCGGGCCTCGGGCCAGCGCTCGGCGAGGAGGGTGGTGACGTTGCCGGGGCCGCAGCCGAGGTCGGCGATGCGGGCGGGGCTGTGGGGGAGCTCGGGTATGCGGGTGAGCAGGTCGAGGAAGGGCCGTGTGCGGTGGCCCGAGTGCCGGAGGTACTGCTGGGGATCCCAGGTGGGGGCGGATGGCGCGGTGGACGTGGGGGTCCCGGCGCGCGCGGTATCGGAATACATGTTCGAGCCTCCCTGCTGGCGGGGCGATCGGAAGCGGAATCCGTTCCGGCCCCCTCCATGCCCCATGCTCGCTTCATTTATATCTCGATGTCAAGATACTCGTGATCGAGATACTCGGTATGAAGAGACTTCACATCGACAGACCCCGTACACTGATCGGCATGGAGGACGAGGTCGACCGACTGGTGGCGGCATGGCGGCGGGAGCGCCCTGACCTCGACGTGGAACCGCTCGAGGTACTGAGCCGTGTCAGCAGACTCGCGCGCCATCTGGACCGCGCCCGCAGGCTGGCCTTCTCCGAGCACGGCCTGGAGCCGTGGGAGTTCGACGTCCTGACGTCGCTGCGCCGCGCCGGCGCGCCCTACCAGCTCTCCCCCGGCCAGCTGTTGACCCAGACCCTGGTCACTTCCGGCACCATGACCAACCGCATCGACCGGCTCGCCAAGAAGGGCCTCGTCGAACGGCTCCCGGACCCCAGCGACCGCCGGGGGGTCCTGGTGCGGCTCACCCCCGAGGGCCGGGACCGCGCCGACCAGGCCCTCGCCGGGCTGCTGGCCCAGGAACGGGCGATCCTGGCCCAGCTCTCGCAGAGTCAGCGCGGCGATCTCGCCGGGCTGCTACGCCAGTTGACCGCTCCGTTCGACAACATCCCCGGCTAGGTCCGCCGGTCGTACGCCGGCCCGCCGGGCCAGGGCCACCGCGGCCAGCGTGGAGTGCACCCCGAGCTTGCCCAGCACGTTCTGCATGTGGGTGCGGACGGTGTGCGGGGACAGGAACAGCCGGGCCGCCACGTCCTTGCGGCCCAGCCCCGCCACCATGCAGCGCAGCACCTCGTGCTCGCGCGGGGTCAGCGACTCCACCAGCCGCTCGCTGTCCGTACGGTGCTTGCGCGCCGCGGTCAGCTCCCGGAGCACCCCGGTGAGCAGGGCGGGCGGCAGGTGGGTCTCCTCGCGCAGGACCCCGCGGATCACGGCCAGCAGCCGGGACAGCGAGCAGTCCTTCGCCACCCAGCCCGAGGCTCCCGCCTGGAGGGCGAGGGCGGCCCGGCGGGGGTCGTCGCGCTCGGCGAGCACGACGGTGCGGACCCCGGGGTGGGACACCCGCACCCCCGCGACCAGCGCGATCCCGTCCGAACTGGGCGGCGGTGGCCCGGAGCCGGACTCCCGCTGGGCGGGCACGGCCCCCGGGACCGCGCCGAGATCGGCGTCGACCAGCAGGACGTCGAAGCGGCGGCCCTCGGCCGCCGCGCGTTCGAGGCAGCGCAGCGCGGCGGGGCCGCTGCCGGCCGCGGACACGTCCACGTCCGGCTCGGCCGCGAGCGCGGCTGCGAGCGATTCGGCGAAGATGCGGTGATCGTCGACGACGAGAACCCGGATACGAACCACAAAACCCCCAAGGGTAGGGGAACGGACGACGGCGGGTACGGCGCCCGGACCGGGTGATCCGCAGCTGCCCCGGCCGCCGCCGTGACATCTCTGCACTACCCCGGACCGGACGACGTACCCGACTTGTCTCGACCCCTGAATCAACACCGGCCCCCACCGGTGTCACGCATCAGCGTAGGGCCGGGGGCGTCCGGCGGTTGGCCGAATAGCAGAAGTTTTTCCGGGGATTTTCCGGCGCGGGCGTCCCGAATCCGCTTTGCGATGGCTTGAAATCGCCTGCCCTGAAGGTCCTGATGGCGGCTTCGGTACCGGCGTGTGCCGCGGGCAGTTGCACGGGGGGCATTTCACCCGGCGTGTGCACGCCGGGCGCCCGCGCACAGCGCCCGTCCGCAGCGCACGGCCGACACGCACACGCCCCCCGCACCGATCGGGGTGCGGGGGGCGCGCAGGGCAAGGGGAGGTCCGGACGGATACCGGAGGTTCTGGAGGTTCAGGAGGTGTGCGTACGCGCGAAGTTCCACGCGTCCGTGATGATCCCGGTGAGGTCCGAGCGGCTCGGGGTCCAGCCGAGGCGCTCGTGGGCCGTGCGCGCGGAGGCGACGAGCATCGCCGGGTCGCCGGCCCGGCGCGGCGCGACCACCTCGGGGATCTCCCGGCCGGTGACCTTGCGGACGGTCTCGACGACCTCGCGGACGGAGAAGCCGTTGCCGTTGCCCAGGTTGCAGATCAGGTGCTCTCCGCCGGTGGCGGCCCGCAGGGCGGCCAGGTGGGCCTCCGCGAGGTCGGCGACGTGGATGTAGTCGCGGACGCAGGTGCCGTCCGGGGTCGGGTAGTCCTCGCCGAACACCGAGATCGACTCCCGCTCGCCCAGCGCGACCTGGAGGACCAGCGGGATCAGGTGCGTCTCGGGGGTGTGGCGCTCGCCGAACTGCCCGTAGGCGCCGGCCACGTTGAAGTAGCGCAGGGACACCGCGGCCAGGCCGTGCGCCACGCACTCCCCCGCGATCATGTGGTCGACGGCCAGCTTCGAGGCACCGTACGGGTTGGTCGGCGCGGTCACCGAGGCCTCCGTCAGCAGGCCCTCCGTCGGCTCGCCGTAGGTGGCGGCGGTGGAGGAGAACACCAGCTTGCGCACGCCCGCCCCGCGCATCGCGGCCAGCAGGGCCAGCGTCCCGCCGACGTTGTTCTCCCAGTACTTGCCCGGGTTCACCACGGACTCGCCGACCTGCGAGGAGGCCGCGAAGTGCAGCACCGCCTCGTAGGAGCCGTCCACGTACCGGGCGGCGTCCTGGATCCGGCCCTCGATGAAGGTGGCGCCCTCCGGGACCCCTGCGCGAAAGCCCGTGCTCAGGTCGTCGAGGACGGTGACCTCGTGGCCGGCCTCCAGAAGGTGGGCCGCGACCACGCTGCCGACGTATCCTGCGCCACCGGTTACCAGGTACTTGCTCACTCGCCTACTGCCTCTCGCGGGGGAGCACGCGCGGGTACGTGCGCGTGCTTGGACACTGGCATACCCGATTCCGCGCCCACGGGGAAATCGGCCCCCGGCCCCGGCCGGTACGTCAGCCGCGCGCGACGGCGGACGGCATCGTGGGCAGTGCCCGGTCCAGCAGGCCGGTGCGGGCGGCCAGCGCGGCCGCCTCCAGCCTCGACCCCACGCCCAGCTTCATCAGCACCCGCTGCACGTGCGTACGGGCGGTGCTCGGGGCGATCTCCATGCCCGCGGCGATCAGCCGGGTGTCCTCGCCCTCGGCGACCCGGACGAGCACCTCCACCTCGCGCGGGGTGAGCAGCCGCAGCAGCCGGCTCCCCTCGTCGTCGGGCTGGGCGGCGGGGTTCAGCAGCTCCGCGAAGGCCCCCTGCAGCAGCTGCGGGGCGATCGCCACCTCCCCCGCCCTGGCCTTGGCCAGGGCCCGCTCGACGCCCTCGATGCGCTCGTCCTGGCGTACGTAGCCCGAGGCGCCGGCGGCGAAGGCGGCCGCGATCCCGCGCGGGCTCGGCACCGGGCCGAGGACGACCACGGCGATCTGCGGGCGCTCCCGCTTGATGCGGACGACGGGTTCGAAGACCCCGGGCTCGGCGGGGGTGGCGGTGCCGAGCAGGCAGACCTCCGGGGCGCGGCTGATGACCAGCTCGGCGGCGCCCGCCGCCGGGGCGGCCGCGGCCAGCACCCGGTGTCCGCGCAGCTTCAGGGCAGAGGCGAGTGCCTCGGCCAGCAGCCGGTGCTCGTCGACCACCACGACCCGTACGCCCATCGAGGAAACACCCCCCACCCTTCTGCCCCGGCAAGCTACACGCTTGTTCGACGGTGCGCGGGGGATACCGCGCAGAAGCCCCCGATCGGTACGGACCGTTCGGGGGCTTTCGGCGGTGCTGTGCGATATCGGCGCGGCCCGGTCAGCTCGCGGTGAAGGAGACGAAGAGGTACTCCGGGTCGGCCTTGTCCGAGTACGGCTTGGCGACCGTGGTGCGCGAGATGAAGAACTTTCCGTTGTGGTAGCGGTACTCGGAGTACTCGGGCGAAAAGCCGGTCTCGGCGCGCTGGCTCGCCTTGTCCGCCGGGTTCTCCATGAGGACGGTCTCCTTCATGGTCTTGCCGTCGATGCTGACGATCTGACCGCCCTTGTCGTACGGGGGGTTCTTGTAGGCGATGATGTTCGACCCGTCCATGCGCAGCGGGAACATCGTGTACCGCTCGCCCGCGTCGGCGCGGTCGGTGGTCTGCTTGCCGGTCTCCAGGTCGAAGGAGAGCAGCTCGTTGGTGCGGCCGCTGGAGGCCTGGCCCTGGTGCTCGTACGACGGCAGGTAGAGCTTGCCGTTGCCGACCACCATGTTCGTGCACTTCTCGACCTCGGATCCGCACTTGCCGCCGAAGTCTCCGGAGGCGAGCGGGATACGGGCCTTCAGCTCGCCCTTGGGGTCGACGACGAAGAGGTCGCTGATGCCCGTGGCGTTCTTCGCGGTCTTGCCGACGTCGGCCGCCACGATCAGCGGCTTGGTGGCGACGATGTACGCGTCCTCGATGCCCTGGGAGAGCTTGTACGAGGCCGTGGGCGCACCGGTGGCCGGGTCGAGGAGCTGCCCGTACAGCGTGTAGTTGGGGCTCTGGCCGCACTTGCGGATGGCGGCGAGGGCCTCGCCGCCGCCGTAGCCCACGTCACGGCAGCCTTCGCCGTCGACCTTGGGCAGCCACAGGGACTTGCCGTCGGCGAGGTTCCAGGCGGCGCCGCCCGCGGAGATGCCGGCCGCGGCGACCGTCTTGCCGCTGAGGGTGACGCTGGAGAACACGACGGGCTTGTCGCCGCCGGTGACGCTCTTGGCGTTGCCGGACCAGACGAGCTTGCCGCTCTCCAGGTCGATGACGCCGACCTCGGTGCACTGGATGTACTTGTTCTCGGGCGTCGGCTGGGAGGCCTTGAAGAGGACCGCCGCCTTGTTCTCGCTGACGTGCTTGGTCGCGCCGCAGAGCTCGCCGGGGAAGGGCAGCTCCCACTTCTTGCCGCCGTCGACGAGGTTGTAGCCGACGACCTTCGACAGATCGGACTTGATGTAGGTGGAGTCGGTCAGCCAGGAGCCGGCGACCACGGCGATCTCGGCCGGGACCGGGCTCGGCAGGTTGAAGAGCGGCTTCGACTTCGGGTTGCCGGGGACCTTCTCGGTGCCGGGCACGTGGTCCTGGGGCTTGTCGTTGCCCGGGGAGGCGCTCGGGTTGCTGTCGGCCTTGCTCCCGCCGCCGCTGTCGCCGGAGGTGTACCAGAGGCCGCCGCCGACGATGAGGACGATGGCCAGGACGGCCGCCCCGACGATCGTCAGCTGGGTGCGCTTGTCGTTGCCGCCGGCCGGGGCCGGGGCCGGGGGCTGCGGGGCGGGCACGGGCGCGCCTCCGGGTGCGCCGGGGGCCCCGTACGGCGACGGGGTGCCGGGCTGCTGCGGGTAGCCGTAGCCGGGCCCGGTCTGCGGGTACCCGTACGCGGGCTGGGCCGCGGTCGGTTCGGGCGGTGGCACGGGCGCGCCGAACCCGCCCGGCGGCGGGTCCTGGGGCGCACCGAAGCCACCGGACGGCGGCTGGCTGGGGGGCGGCGGGATACTCATCGGTTGCTGTTGCCTCTCGGTGGGCGGGTCGTGGGACGCGTGTTCACTTGCCGAAGGCCATCAGGAGCTTCTCGTCCTTGTTCTCGCCCAGCAGCCGGGTGGTGGAGAGGAAGAACCGCCCGTCCGCGTAGGCGGCGCTCTGGGAAGACAGGAAGGAGGCTTCGATCCGTGCGGAGGTGCCCGAGGGGAGCTTCAGCAGCGTTTTGGGCGCGCCTCCGTCGGCCGGGAACGAGACGATCTCGCCGGGCTCGCCGCCGACAGGGCTGGCGCGGTAGGCGGTCAGTTGGCCGTTCGCGGCCTCGAGCGGGACGAGGGCCTTCTTGTCACCGGCCTTGGTGCGCCACTTGATCTTGCCCGTGCCGAGGTCGAAGGCGACGATCTCGCTGCCGGTGGACTTGTCCCCGGCAGCGAGGTACGCGGTGTCCCCGTCGACCGCGGAGTTCCCGCAGTTCTGGAGGCCCTCGCTGGAGCCGTAACCACCGCAGTTGACCACGAAGTTGCCTTCACCGGAGAGCGTGTTGCGCTTCTGCCCCTTCTCGTCGAGGACGAGAATGGCGCGCTCCTTGGTGTCGCGGTTGCCGGCGTCGATGACGGTGGGGCTGACCGAGTAGACGGCGTTGACCTGGTAGCCCTTGGGCAGGCGGTAGCTCCAGGTCTTCTTGCCGGTGTTCGGGTCGGCGTCCTGGATCTCGATGGTCCGGTCGGCGTCCAGGCAGAGGGCCACGGCGATCATCTTGTTGTTGCCCGCGGCGTAGGTCATGGGCTTGCAGCCCTCGGGGCCGGCGTCGGAGAAGAGCTTGTCGCCGGTGCTCAGGCGGTGGGCGCTCTGGCCCCCCGTCCAGGCGAGGGCGAAGGTGTCGCCGCTGAGGGTGACCCTGGTGGAGTCGGCGCTGTTGAAAGGCCCCTCCATGGCAAGCTCCTTCGTCCAGATCTCCTTGCCGGCCTTGAGGTCGATGAGCTTCATCTGGTTGCAGCTGGAGCCGTCGGCGTTCTTGACGACCATGACGGTCCTGCCGTCGGGGGTGGTCTGACCGGTGAGTCCGCAGATCTCAGCAGGGAAGTCGATCTTCCACTTCTCCTTGCCGTCGCTCACCCCGTAGCCGATGACCGACTTGTCGACGGTCTTGACGACGGCGTCGCCGGCGACCCACAGGCCCTTGGCGGGGATTCCGGCTCCCGGGCCCTCCATCTTGGCGGTCTTCAGCCAGAGGGCCTTGTCCTCACCCGGCTTGCGGCCCTCGTTGAGGTCGGTCGGGATGTCGCTGCCCTTGCCGTTGCCGTTGCCGTCGCCCTTGTCCACGGACGGGGACCCGGAGGGCTTGGCGTCGGCGGGCTCCTGCGCGACCGGCTTCGGGTCCTTGTCCTCGCCAGAGAAGGCCACGTAACCGACGCCCCCGAGGACGAGAACGGCAGCCACCGAAGCCGCGATCAGCACCGTCCGCTTCCTCTTCGGCGCACCGCCCGGACCGGAACCGGGAGCGGGACCGGGGCCGCCGGGGCCCGCCTGCCACTGCTGCACGGTCGGCGGCTGCGGCGGGTGACCGGGCTGGGCGTACGGGTTCTCACCCTGCGGCGGAAACCCGTACCCCTGCTGCGGCGGACCCGGCAGATGCCCGTAACCGGAAGGCGTCGGCGGCTGGTTCGAGGGCTGGGGCGGCTCGGTCATCAGCGCACGCTTTCGGCATCGGGAAGGTCGGGGAGGATGACCTTTCTATCACTGACAGCGCTCATACATCGGGCCGGTCCGCCCCCTGTTCCCAAGGGAGGACCGGCCCGTGACGCCGCCGTTATCCGGCCAGTTGCCCCCGAAGACCGGCGGAATCCAGGCCTCCCCGGCCGACTCGCCCCGGCGCGTCGCCAAATCCGCGCGGTCCGGACGGAGTTCGCGGAGCCCTGCGCCGGCCCGGACGCGTGCTCACTTTCCGAAGACCATCAGGAGCTTCTCGTCCTGGCCCTGGGCCCGCAGGTGGGTGGAGGAGATGAAGAACCGTCCGTCCACGTAGTCCAGCTTCGGGAGGGTGAAGGTCCGCTCGATCGGGGCCGCGGGGCTCGAAGGGTGGCGCAGGAGCGCGGTCGGGGTGCCCCCGGCGGCCGGGATGGAGAGGACCTCGCCGCCCTGCTCCTCCTCGGCCTTCCGGTAGACGATCAGCTGCCCGTTCACGGCCTTGAGCGGGGTGAGCGTGCGCTTGTCCCCGGCCGGGACACGCCACTTGTCCTTGCCGGTGGCCAGGTCGAAGGCGACGATCTCGTTGGCCTTGCCGGTGCCCGCCGCGGTGGGCAGGTAGAGGGTGCCCGCGTCGACGACGGCCGAGGGGCAGGTCGCCAGGGACCGGAAGAGGCCGGTGTCGCCGCAGCCGACGGCGAAGCCGCCCTCGCCGGCGAGGGTGGCGGTCTGCTTCCCGTCGGGCCCCAGGACCACGATGGAGCGCTGCTTCGTCTGCTCGTTGCCGATGTCGATGACGGCCGGGTTCACCGAGTAGATGCTGGTGACCTTGAACTTCGCGGGGAGCCGGTAGGCCCAGCCCTTCGCGCCGGTGACGGGGTCGATGCCGTGGACCTCGGCGGTGGAGTCCTCGTCCGAGCAGGTGACGAGGGCGATCATCTTGCCGTTGCCGGCCTCGTAGGAGTCCGGGTTGCAGCCGTCGCCCACGGGGCTCGCGAAGAGCTTGTCACCGTTGCTGATCTTGAAGGCGCTGGCGTTGCCGCCGCGGCTGACGGTGACGGTGTCCCCGATCATGGACAGGGTGGGGCTGGTGAAGATGTCGAAGAGCCCCTCCTTGGGCACCTCCTTCGACCAGACCTCCTTGCCCGTCTTGAGGTCGACCACGCGCAGCTGGGTGCAGGAGGTGTTCTCCCCCTCGCCGTCGCGGTACATGACGACCGTCCTGCCCTCGGCGGTGGTCTGCGGGGCGACGGAGCAGATCTGCGCGGGGAAGGGGAGTGTCCACTTCTCTTTGCCGTCGGTGACCGAGTAGCCGGTGAGGTTCTTCCAGAGGCTCTTGACCACGGTGTCGCCGACGACCCACTGGCCGGCGGCGTCGACGCCCATGCCGGGGCCGTCGATCTTGGTGGTCTTGAGCCAGAGGACCTTGTCCTCGCCCTGCTTGCGGCCGGAGTTCAGGTCCGCCTGCTGGCCTCCGCCGTTGCCGTTGCCGTTGCCGTCGCCCTTGTCCACGGACGGGGACCCGGAGGGCTTGGCGTCGGCGGGCTCCTGCGCGACCGGCTTCGGGTCCTTGTCGCCGCCCGAGAAAGCCACGTAGCCGACGCCCCCGAGGACGAGGACGGCAGCCACCGAAGCCGCGATCAGCACCGTCCGCTTCCTCTTCGGCGCACCGCCCGGACCGGAACCGGAGCCGCCGGGGCCCGCCTGCCACTGCTGCACGGTCGGCGGCTGCGGCGGGTATCCGGGCTGCTGGGCGTACGGGTTCTCACCCTGCGGCGGAAACCCGTACCCCTGCTGCGGCGGACCCGGCAGATGCCCGTAACCGGAAGGCGTCGGCGGCTGGTTCGGCGGCTGGGGCGGCTCGGTCATCAGCGCACGCTTTCGGCATCAGGAGGTCGGGGAGGATGACCTTTCTATCACTGACCCGGCCCGGCCCCGCTCAGGCCTCCTCGGCCAGCTCCAGCCAGCGCATCTCCAATTCGTCGCGGTCCGAGAGGAGTTCGCGCAGCTCCGCGTCGAGCTTGGCCACCTTGTCGTAGTCGGTGGAGTTCTCGGCGATCTGCGCGTGCAGGTTGCCCTCGCGGTCGGACAGCTTGTTCAGCTGCCGCTCGATCTTCTGGAGTTCCTTCTTCGCGGCGCGCGAGTCCCCCGAGGCGGTGGACTTCGCGGAGCCCGCGGACTGGACGGGCGCCGGGGCGGCCGCCTCGATCATCCGCTGCCGGCGCTCCAGGTACTCGTCCAGACCTCGCGGCAGCATCCGCAGGCTCGCGTCGCCGAGCAGCGCCATCACCGTGTCGGTGGTGCGCTCGATGAAGAAGCGGTCGTGGGAGATCACGATCATCGAGCCGGGCCAGCCGTCGAGGAGGTCCTCCAGCTGGGTCAGGGTCTCGATGTCGAGGTCGTTGGTGGGCTCGTCGAGGAAGAGGACGTTGGGCTCGTCCATCAGCAGGCGCAGGATCTGCAGACGGCGGCGCTCACCGCCGGAGAGGTCGCCGACCGGCGTCCACTGCTTCTCCTTGGTGAAGCCGAACTGCTCGCAGAGCTGGCCCGCCGTCATCTCGCGGCCCTTGCCCAGGTCGACGCGGTCACGCACGCGCTGGACGGCCTCCAGGACGCGCAGGGACGGGTCGAGTTCGCCGACCTCCTGCGAGAGGTACGCCAGCTTGACGGTCTTGCCGACGATGATCTTTCCGGCGGCGGGCTGGACCTCGCCCTGGGTGCGGGCGGCCTCGGCGAGGGCGCGCAGCAGGGAGGTCTTGCCGGCGCCGTTGACGCCGACGAGGCCGACGCGGTCGCCGGGGCCCAGGTGCCAGGTGAGGTGCTTGAGGAGTTCCTTCGGGCCGGCGTGGACGCTGACGCCTTCCAGGTCGAAGACCGTCTTGCCGAGCCGGGCGTTGGCGAACCGCATCAGCTCGGAGGTGTCGCGCGGCGGCGGCACGTCGGCGATGAGCTCGTTGGCGGCCTCGATGCGGTAACGCGGCTTGGAGGTCCGGGCGGGGGCGCCGCGGCGCAGCCAGGCCAGCTCCTTGCGCATCAGGTTCTGCCGCTTGGACTCCTCGGTCGCGGCGATGCGGTCGCGCTCGGCGCGGGCGAAGACGTAGTCGCTGTAACCGCCCTCGTACTCGTGCACGTCACCGCGCTGCACGTCCCACATGCGGGTGCAGACCTGGTCGAGGAACCAGCGGTCGTGGGTGACGCAGACGAGCGCGGAGCGGCGCTCCTGGAGGTGCTTGGCCAGCCAGGAGATGCCCTCGACGTCGAGGTGGTTGGTGGGCTCGTCGAGGATCAGGAGGTCCTGGTCGGCGATGAGCAGCTTGGCGAGGGCGATCCGGCGGCGCTCGCCACCGGAGAGCGGGCCGATGACGGTGTCGAGGCCCTGGCCGAAGCCGGGCAGGTCGAGGCCGCCGAAGAGTCCGGTGAGGACGTCACGGATCTTGGCGTTGCCGGCCCACTCGTGGTCGGCCATGTCCCGGATGATCTCGTGGCGGATGGTCGCCCGGGGGTCGAGGGAGTCGTGCTGGGTGAGGACGCCCATGCGCAGGCCGCCGGACTGGGTGACCCGTCCGGTGTCGGGCTCCTCCAGCTTGGCGATCATCCGGATGAGGGTGGTCTTGCCGTCGCCGTTGCGGCCGACCACGCCGATCCGGTCCCCCTCGGACACGCCGAGGGAGATGCCGTCCAGCAGGGTACGTGTGCCGTACACCTTGCTGACTGCCTCGACATTGACCAGATTGACGGCCATCAGACGCGCTCCAGGGAAAGGGTGTGGATCAGCCCCTCAGCCTAACCCTCCGGGCCGGGGCAGACCGTTCTACGAGATACCAGCCGCCCAGTGCCATCGCGATCGCGGCCGGCGCGGTGACGGGCAGGGCGATCAGCGTGGCGCTGTGCCCGTCGAGCAGGCCGCCGAGGCCGGTCATGGACAGGCCCAGGATGCCGAGCAGGCACAGGGTGATCCCGAGGGCGGCGACGGGGCCGCCGGAGCTCCGCGCGGGGGCGGGCGCGCCGGTCCGGGGCGCCTCGAAGCGGCGGAACAGCGCGACGAGCACACCCGTCAGGGCGGCCGCGGCCAGGAACCGTACCGGGACCTGCGCCCACCAGGCGGCCGTGGCGGGGGCCGGCAGGCCGAGGCCGAGGGCGAGCTGGGCCGCGTACACGCCGAGCATGGCGGTCAGGTGCCACAGGAAGGCGGTCATGGCGAGGCCGTTGGCCGCGACCACCCCGCGCCAGACGCGCGGGCGGCGCAGCCACGCGGTGGCCGGCCCGGCCGCCAGCTGGACGGCACCGACGAGCCACAGGCCGTGGCAGAGCAGGGCGAGGGTGGGCGGGGCCATGTTGGAGACCTTCTCGCCGGGCATCCCGACCATGGAGAGCGGGTACGGACCGTACGCCACCAGCAGGGCGGCGCAGGCGAGTCCCACGGCGGCGAGGAGGGCGGGCCTGCGGATGCGGCCGTCGGCGCGCAGGAAGCCGAGCTGGTGGACGGCGAGCCACACGAGGGCGAAGTTCAGGAACTCCACGTACGGGACGCCGAACGCGAAGCGCAGTACGTCGACCAGGGCGGCCGCCCCGGCCAGGGCGGCGAAGGCGGCCCAGCCGTGGCGCTCGTGCAGCTTCAGCAGCGGCGGGGTGAAGGCGACCATGGCGAGGTAGATCCCGATGAACCACAGCGGCTGGGTGACGAGCCGCAGCGCCGCCCCGGTCAGCGTTCCGCCGCCGTGACCGGCGAGCTGCACGGCGAGCGCGGCGGCGGCCCACACCAGGACGAAGACGAGGGTGGGGCGCAGCAGCCGCTGGAGCCGGGCCCGCAGGAAGACGGCGTAGACGGGCCCGTCGGTGCGGCGGGCCAGGGAGCGGTAGGACAGGGCGTGCGAGAACCCGCCGACGAAGAAGAAGACGGGCATGATCTGCAGCCCCCAGGTGAGCACCTGGAGGGCGGGCACGAGGGCGAGCAGATTCCCTATGCCGTCGCCGCTGACGGCGGCCATCAGCCAGTGTCCGGCGATGACGGTGCCGAGCGAGGCGACGCGCAGCAGGTCGACGTACCGGTCACGGTCGGCGGGGGTGGCCTCGGCCAGGGCGCGTGCGCTAGCTGTCATGACGCCACGGTCGCCGCCACGGACCGTCTCCCGACAGGGCGCGGATACTCAACTCCGGCCTGAGTACCGCCCCGGGACTCCGCCCCCGTACCGGGGCTCCGCCCCGAACCCCGCGCCTCAAACGCCGGCGGGGCTGTTCTTCAGCCCCGCCGGCGTTTGAGGCGCGGGGTCTGGGGCGGAGCCCCAGCAGCGGACCCGCGGGGTCAGGACGGCAGGACCGTGGCTCCGGGGGCCGGACTGGAGGCGATCCGCGTGGCCCGGCAGCTGCCGGAGGCGGACAGCGCCGCCGCGACCTTGGCGGCAGCCTCCTCGTCCGCGGCGAGGAACGCCGTCGTCGGCCCCGAGCCGGAGACCAGCGCGGCGAGCGCCCCACCCTCCATGCCCGCGGCCAGCGTCCGCGCCAGCTGCGGCCGAAGCGAAAGCGCCGCGGCCTGGAGGTCATTGGCCAAGGTGGCGCCCAGCGCGTCCGCGTCGCCCGAAGCCAGGGCCGCCAGCAGCGCCGGGGAGGCTTCGGGGGCCGGGACCCGGGTGCCGGCGGTGAGGCGGTCGAACTCGCGGAAGACCGCCGGGGTGGACAGACCGCCGTCGGCCACCGCGAAGACCCAGTGGAACGTCCCCGCCCCGACCGGCGTGAGCAGCTCACCGCGGCCGGTGCCGAGCGCGGCCCCGCCGACGAGGCTGAAGGGGACGTCGCTGCCGAGCTCCGCGCAGATGTCGAGGAGCTCGGCGCGCGGGGTGTCCAGGCCCCACAGGGTGTCGCAGGCCAGCAGCGCCGCCGCGCCGTCCGCGCTGCCGCCCGCCATGCCGCCCGCGACCGGGATGTTCTTCGCGATGTGCAGGTGGACGGCGGGTTCGATCCCGGCCCGGGCCGCGAGGATCTCGGCGGCGCGCGCCGCGAGGTTGGTGCGGTCCAGGGGGACCTGGCCGGCGTCGGGGCCGGTGCAGGTGATGGTCAGGGCGTCGGCCGGGGTGGCGGTGACCTCGTCGTACAGGGAGACGGCGAGGAAGACGTTGGCCAGGTCGTGGAAGCCGTCGGGGCGGGCCGCGCCCACCGCCAGCTGGACGTTGACCTTCGCGGGGACCCGTACGGTCACGGGCGCCTGGTGCGCGCTCACAGTGCGGGCCTCTCCGCCGCCGGCTTGTGCTCGGCGATCGCCGCGAACTCCTCGACCGTCAGGGACTCGCCGCGGGCCTGCGGCGAGACACCGGCGGCGACCAGCGCGGCCTCCGCGCCCGCCGCCGAGCCGGCCCAGCCGGCCAGTGCGGCGCGCAGCGTCTTGCGGCGCTGGGCGAAGGCGGCGTCGACGACGGCGAAGACCTCGGCCTTGGTGGCGGTGGTCTTGATCGGCTCGGTGCGGCGCACCAGCGAGACGAGACCGGAGTCGACGTTCGGGGCGGGCCAGAAGACCTTGCGGCCGATGGCGCCGGCCCGCTTGACGTGCGCGTACCAGTTGGCCTTGACGGAGGGCACCCCGTAGACCTTGTTGCCCGGTTCCGCGGCCAGCCGGTCGGCGACCTCGGCCTGCACCATCACGAGCGTGCGTTCGATGGTCGGGAAGCGGTCGAGCATGGTGAGCAGGACGGGCACGGCCACGTTGTACGGCAGGTTCGCGACGAGCGCGGTCGGCGCCGGGCCGGGCAGTTCGGTCACCAGCATCGCGTCGGAGTGGACCAGCGCGAAGCGGTCCTTCTTCGCGGGCATCCGCGCCTCGATGGTGGCGGGCAGGGCGGCGGCGAGGATGTCGTCGATCTCGACGGCGACGACCCGGTCCGCGGCCTCCAGCAGTGCGAGCGTCAGCGAGCCGAGCCCCGGGCCGACCTCGACGACCACGTCGTCCGGGCGGACCTCGGCGGTGCGCACGATCCTGCGGACCGTGTTGGCGTCGATGACGAAGTTCTGCCCCTTCTGCTTCGTCGGGCGTACGCCGAGGGCGGCGGCCAGCTCCCTGATGTCGGCCGGGCCGAGGAGGGCGTCGGACGCGGCGGGGGAGGTGTTCTCGGTGTTCTCGGGCTGCTGCTCTGCGGTGCTCACCGGTAAAGCGTACGGCCGCAGTGCGGCCACGGACTCGCCCCCCGCTGCACGTAGAGCTTCTTCGCCCGGTACGTCTGCTCCGCGCCCGAGGCGTCCTGCGGGCGTCCGCTGCCGCCGAGGGCCTGCCAGGTGCGGACGTCGAACTGGTACAGCCCGCCGTAGGTCCCCGAGGCGTCGGTGGCGGAGGGGCGGCCGCCGGACTCGCACTGGGCGAGGGCCGCCCAGTTGAGGCCGTCAGCTCCGGCGACGGAGCTCGGCAGCGCCTTGGTGCCGACCTTGACGAGCTGGGTGACGGGTTCGCGGACGACCTCGTCGGCGATCGGCCGCGGCTTCTGCCGGACCCCGTTGACGGTGCGCAGGCTGTACGTGACCCTGCGCGCCCCGGGGCTGCCGACGCGCTCGACGACCTCGGTGCCGGCGAACAGCTCGGGGTCCTTGACCTTCTCGGTCTCGTACGGGATCCGCTCCTCGCGGACCTCACGGGTGCCGGTGACGCGGAGCACGGTGACGGTCTGGCCGTCGCGCGGGAAGTCGGTGGGCGGTACGGAGGTGGTGTCCTGGCCCTGGAGGGTGATGCCGGCCTGGTCGAGGGCCTCCTGGACGGTGGCGGCGTTGGTGCGGATGGTGCGTTCGCGGCCGTCGGCCATGAAGGTGACGCTGCGTTCGGTGCGGACGCTGAGGGCCAGCCCGGCGCGCGGGACGGGGGCGGTGCGGGGGGCGGAGAGGTAGGCGCCCTCGGCGCGGATGCCGAACTGGCGCAGGGCGCCCTCGACGGTGCGGGCGGTGGTCCACACCTGGCGCTGCTGTCCGTCGAGGGTCATGTGGAGGGGGCGGCCGTAGCGGACGACGATCTCCTCGCCGTCGTCGAGGCGTTCGCCGGGGGCGGGGGCGACGAGGTCGTGGGGGCCGACGCCGAGGCCTTCGGCGGCGAGCAGTTCGCCGATGTCGTCGGCGAAGGTGTGGAGGTTGCGCGGGACGCCGTCCACGGTGAGCCGTACGGCCTTGTCGGCGGCGACGAAGGCCGTGGTGCCGCCCGCGAGGAAGGCGACGACGAGGGCCTGCGGCACGATCCGCCGCCAGTTCCCGCCGAGGGGCTCGGCGGGGGCGCCGCGGCCCCGGGCGCGGCGGCGGCCCGGCACCGTGGGGGTGGGGACGGCGGGTGCGGCGGGCGCGGCAGGTGCGGCGGGTGCGGCGGGTGCGGCGGGTGCGGCGGGTGCGGCCGGGGCCACGGCCAAGGCCGCGGGGGCCCCGGCCCGGCGGCGGCCCGAGCCGGGCGCGACGGGCGCCGCGGCCAGGGTGTCGGCCTCCGACAGCTCGGCCGGTGACAGACCGGCCCGGCGGCGGCGCCCGCCGCGCGGTCCCGGGACCGGGACCGGGACCGGGGGCTCCGGGTCCCACGCGGCGGGCCCGGGATCCTCCGTACCGGACGGCCAGGCCACGGGCTGGGCCAAGGGCTGGGCCTCGTACGCCTCGGGGACGGGACCGCCACGGCGGTGACTGCCCTGCGTATCGCTCACGACGCTCGCTCCACTGGTGATCCGGCACCCTCTGGTGCGGGCACGGCACCCTAGCGGAGGAGTCGTCACGCTCCAAAGCGGGACGGCTACTCAGCGTGTCGGAGCGGGCGGGGAATCAGTAGCCGAAGGCGCGGGCCGTGTTGGCCGCCAGCGCGGTGGCCATCGCGTCCTCGTCGATGCCGCGGACCGCGGCCATGGCCCGGACCGTCAGCGGAATGAGGTACGGCGCGTTGGGCCGTCCGCGGTACGGCGCAGGGGTGAGGTAGGGCGCGTCCGTCTCGACGAGCACCAGCTCCAGCGGCGCCACGGCCAGGGCCTCGCGCAGCGGCGCGGCGTTCTTGAAGGTGACGGTCCCGGCGAAGGACATGTAGTACCCGGCGGCGGCGCACTCGCGGGCCATGTCGGCGTCCCCTGAGTAGCAGTGGAAGACGGTGCGCTCGGGGGCGCCCTCCTCCCGCAGGACGCGCAGCACGTCCGCGTGGGCGTCCCGGTCGTGGATGACGAGCGCCTTGCCCTGCCGCTTGGCGATCTCGATGTGCGCGCGGAAGGAACGCTCCTGCGCGGCCATGCCCTCCGGCCCGGTGCGGAAGTGGTCGAGACCGGTCTCGCCGACCGCCTTGACGTGGTCGAGGGCCGCCAGCGCCTCGATCTCGGCGAGGGCCTCGTCCAGGGCGGCCTCGCCGCCGCCGGACCGGGCGCCCTGGCGCGACCAGCCGTCCGGATCGCCGTGGACGATGCGCGGGGCCTCGTTCGGGTGGAGGGCGACGGCCGCGTGGACGTTCGCGTACGCGGCCGCGGTCTCGGCGGCCCACCGGGAGCCCTTCACGTCGCAGCCCACCTGGACGACGGTGGTCACGCCCACCGAGGCGGCCTTCGCGAGGCCCTCCTCGACGGTCCCGGACTGCATGTCGAGGTGGGTGTGCGAGTCCGCCACCGCCACCCGGAGGGGTTCGGGCAGCGGCGGCGGTGCGTCCTTGGGCTGCGTCTTCTCCACGCGTGTGCTCATACGGCCGATCTTATGACCGGCGGAAGAGCCCCTTCAGACGGGAGAGCAGGCCCGGGCGCTCCCCGGCCGGGCCGGCGACCACCGGCCCCGGGGAGGCGTGCGACCGGGCGGGCCTGCGCTGCTTCGGCGGCTTCGGCGTCCGGGGGACGTTCGCACCGGCCGGCACCGGACCGGCGATCCCGGGGGCGATCTGGTGGTGGTAGATGTGGTCGATCATGCCCAGCACCGAGGAGACCTGCCCGGCCCGCATGATCCGTACGACGTGTCCGCCGCAGTTCAGGCAGGTCGGGTTGGACAGGGGGGAGGGCACCCGCTCGCCGTCGACCTTGTACATGATGAACGGCTCGCCCTTGCCGTCGACATGGTGCTCGATCGCGTACGCCTGCTCCCAGCCGTACCCGCACCTCATGCACGCGAAGGAGTAGGCCTCGTGCACGGTGTGCACGTCGGAAGCGGTCACAGCGACAGGGACTGCGGCGGGGACGGGTACCGGGGTGTCTGCGATCTCACTCATGCCAGCTCCTCTTGTTCCACTGGTGCCATTGCCAGTGGACGCCTCAACGGGCGGGAGCGCATCAGGCCCTGTCTACTGTTGGACGGTCTTTGGGCGACTCATGTCAAAAGCGCCCGGTGCGCGGTCTGAGCTTTGCTTTTCAGGCTAGCTCTTTACCCACCGAGGGCACCTTTTGTGCCGCGTTCTTTGCCGCGACCACAGCGTCGAACACCTCGCGCTTGGGTACGCCGGCCTCGGCCGCGACCGCCGCGATGGCCTCCTTGCGCCGCTCGCCGGCCTCCTCGCGCACCCGCACCCGGCGCACCAGCTCCTCGTCGTCCACATCTCCGGGCACGGCGGCCGGGGCGCCCTCGACCACGACGGTGATCTCACCGCGCACCCCTTCGGCGGCCCAGGCCGCGAGCTCGCCGAGCCCGCCGCGCTTGACCTCCTCGTAGGTCTTGGTCAGCTCGCGGCAGACCGCGGCCCGCCGGTCGGCGCCGAAGACCTCGGCCATCGCGGCCAGGGTGTCGTCGAGCCGGTGCGGGGCCTCGAAGTAGACGAGCGTGCGCCGCTCGCCCTCGACCTCGCGCAGCCGGCTCAGGCGCTCCCCCGCCTTGCGCGGCAGGAACCCCTCGAAGCAGAACCGGTCCACCGGCAGCCCGGACATGGCGAGCGCGGTGAGCACCGCGGACGGCCCGGGGACGGCGGTGACCTTGATGTCCTTCTCCACGGCGGCGGCGACCAGCCGGTAGCCGGGGTCGGAGACCGACGGCATGCCCGCATCCGTCACCAGCAGTACACGCGCCCCGCCGGCCAGGGCCTCGACCAGCTCCGGGGTGCGCGCCGACTCGTTGCCCTCGAAGTACGACAGGACGCGCCCGGTGGTGTGCACGCCGAGCCCCTGGGTCAGCCGGCGCAGCCGCCGGGTGTCCTCGGCGGCGATCACATCGGCCCGCTCCAGCTCGGCCGCCAGACGCGGCGGGGCGTCCGCGAGATCGCCGATGGGGGTGCCGGCGAGCACGAGCGTGCCCGTCAGGCCTCCGGCCGTGGCTGCTGTCGTGGTGGCTTCGGTACCGCGGGGCTGGTCAGTCGTCACCCGCCCATCCTCTCAGCCCGGTGCCCCGCCGCCCCCCGCCACTGGTGGCGCACACAGATCTCTTCCCTACGATGTGCCGGTGACCAGTACCGCGACGCCGCCGCCCAGCCCCGCGGGGGCCCCGCCCGCCTCATCGGTGGGACGCGAAGACGAGCCGCCCACCTGGCTGCGCCGGCTGCGCGGCTTCGGCTACGTGCCGCCCGCCGCCGCGTCCGCGCGCGCGGACGTCCGCACCCGCCTGGTGCCCCCGTACACCAGGCCGTCCAAGCAGCTGTGGATGACCTTCGGGCTGCCGCCCCAGGTATGGGGGACCTGGCGGCTGATCGCCTCGTGGGCGGGGCCGCTGCTGGTGGCGCTGGTCGCCGGGGTGCTGCGGTTCGTGCACCTGGGCAGCCCGAAGGCGGTGATATTCGACGAGACGTACTACGCCAAGGACGCCTGGGCCACGATCCGCCAGGGCTACGAGGCGAGCTGGCCCAAGGACATCGACGCCTCGATCCTCGCCAACCCGGACGGGGTCGCCCTCCCGACCGATCCGGGCTACGTCGTGCACCCGCCGGTCGGCAAATGGGTGATCGGGCTCGGCGAGTGGATGTTCGGCTTCACGCCCTTCGGCTGGCGGTTCATGACCGCCGTGCTCGGCACCCTGTCGGTGTTCATGCTGTGCCGCATCGGGCGCCGTCTCTTCCGCTCGACCTTCCTGGGCTGCCTGGCGGGCGCGCTGCTCGCGGTGGACGGCCTGCACCTGGTGATGAGCCGCACCGCGCTGCTGGACCTGGTGCTGATGTTCTTCGTGCTGGCCGCCTTCGGGGCCCTGCTCATCGACCGCGACCGGGCCAGAGCCCGGCTCGCGGACGCGCTGCCGGTGGACGAGGAGGGCCGGACCCGGCCGGACGTGAAGATCGCCGAGACGCTGCGGCTGGGCTGGCGGCCGTACCGGATCCTGGCCGGCGTCTGCCTGGGTCTGGCCGGGGGCACGAAGTGGAACGGCTTCGTCATCCTCGCCTTCTTCGGCGTGCTGACCGTGCTGTGGGACGCCGCCGCGCGCCGCACCGCGGGCGCGGGCGCCCCGTACGCCTCGATGCTGCGCCGCGACGCGCTGCCCGCCTTCGTCTCCACCGTGCCGGTGGCGATCGCCACGTACCTGGCCTCGTGGTCGGGCTGGATCCTCAGTCCGGACAACGGCAAGGGCGGCTATCTGCGGGACTGGGCGGCCAAGTACGACCAGGGCAGTTCGCTGGGCTTCCTGCCGGAGTGGCTGCGCAGCCTGTGGCACTACGAGACCGAGGTCTACAGGTTCCACGTGGGCCTGACCTCGGGGCACACCTACGAGTCCAACCCGTGGAGCTGGCTGGTCCTGGGCCGGCCCGTCTCCTACTTCTACGAGTCCCCCGAGGCCGGCGCCGACGGCTGTCCGGCGACCGCGGCGGGCAAGTGCGCCCGCGAGGTCCTGGCCCTGGGCACCCCGCTGCTGTGGTGGGCGGGCTGCTTCGCGCTGCTGTACGTGCTGTGGCGGTGGTTCTTCCGCCGCGACTGGCGGGCGGGCGCGATCGCGTGCGCGCTGGGTGCGGGTCTGCTGCCCTGGTTCAACTACCAGGAGCGGACGATCTTCTACTTCTACGCGGTGGTCTTCGTCCCGTACCTGTGTCTGGCGGTGGCGATGATGATCGGCGCCCTGCTGGGCCCGGCCGGGTCGAGCGAGCGCCGCCGGGCGCTGGGCGCGATCGGCGCGGGCGTGCTGGTCCTGCTGATCGCGTGGAACTTCATCTACTTCTGGCCGATCTACACGGGCCAGACCCTCCCGATGGACTCCTGGCGCGGCCGCATGTGGCTGGACACCTGGGTCTAGCAGCGCAGACGACGGGCCCGGCACCTTCTGGTGCCGGGCCCGTCGTCTTGCAGGAGCGACATTTCACGACACGCTAATTTGGGGCACCCCGAAGCAGAGGAGAGGCCCCGTGGGCAAGGTGGTCATGTACAGCTCGGTGTCGGTGGACGGCTTCGTCGCGGACGAGAACGACCAGCCCGGACCGCTGTTCGACTGGCTGTCCAGCGGTGACGTCCCGTTGGACGAGAGCGGCGTGCTGAAGGTGTCGCAGACGTCCTACGACTACACCCGGCCTTACTGGGACCGGATCGGTGTCACGGTCGTCGGCCGCCGCGTCTTCGACCTGACGGACGGCTGGGACGGGAAGCCGCCGGGCGGGATCGACCACGTGGTCGTCGTGTCGCACCGGCCCATGCCCGAGGGCTGGGACCTCGAGGCGCCGTTTCACTTCGTCGACGGCGTCGAGGCAGCCATGGCCAAGGCCCAGGAGCTCGCGGGTGAGCGCATGGTCGAGGTCGCCGCCGGCGACGTCGGTGGCCAGGTGCTTGCCGCGGGCCTGGTCGACGAGGTGCGCATGGACGTCGTGCCCGTCGTGTTCGGGTCCGGCAGGCGCTACTTCGGGTCGGTCCACGCGCAGCACCTGTTGGAGGATCCTGACGTGGTGATTCAGGGCAACCGGGTGCTTCACCTGCGCTATCGGGTGCGCCGTTGACGGACACGGCTGCGGACACGTCCTAGCGGGATGCCTCGCAGGCCGAGGCCGCGACGTCCTTGCTCGCGCCGACCGCGACGAGGCTGGCGTCGCAGCTGGTCTGGTTGCCGATCGACCCCTGGTAGCAGGCCTCCGTGGCGCCGTCCGTGGCCTTCGGAGCGTGCTGGGCGACGTACTGCTCGCAGGCCTTCACGTCCGCGTGGGCGGACGGGGCGGCGATGACGGTGCCGCCGACGGCGAGGGCCAGGCCTGCCAGGATGCTGGGGATACGAGCCGACGGACGCATGCGGATGCACCTGCTCTCTCGGTGGGTCGCGCGGTCCGCAGACGCGCCGGACCGCGGGCGGGGGCGGCGGCTTGGAGCGGGGGCCCTCGCTCTTCCGACGCTAGAACACGGCATCAGTGCACGCATGTTCGGGCCGTGCCGGTGTCAGCCCTCCCGTGTGTGCTCGTCGTCCCAGGCGGGGGCGGTGACCGTGCCGGCGGCCCAGTCCCGACGCAGGATCGCGTAGCCGACCGCGTCGTGGACCGTACCGTCGGCCGAGGGCCATCCCTCCCGGTAGTGCGCCTCCTTGACGTACCCGCACCGCCGGAAGGCGCGGCGCATCGCCGCGTTGTCCTGGCGCGTGGTCCCCTCGATCCGCCGGATCCGGGGGAGTTCGGTGAACAGGTGTCCCGTCAGCCAGGTCAGCGCGTGGCCGCCGATCCCCCGGCCCCGGTACCGGGAGCGGATCCGCAGGTCGAAGACGGGCGTGCTGTCGCCCAGGTCCATCAGGCGGACCAGGCCGAGGGTCTCGCCGCCGGCGGCGATCCAGAACGATCTGGTCTCCGCGTTGTCGAAGCGGCCGTCCGCGGCCCATTGCCGGGCCTGCTCCGGGTCGACCACGGCCGAGCCGTGGAACGGCCAGGTGTCCCCGGTGAGGAAGGCGACCAGGTCATCGGCATCGGCATCGGCGTAACGCCGGTAGGTGAGGTCCACGGCGGCACTCTAGGAAAGGGGAGCCGCCGGTGACGAGCCGATTACGTTCGGATGTTCCGGTCCGGTAACAATGGCGTACCGGAGAGCTGCACAGAGTAAAGTCCGCACCAAGGGTTCTTTGAACATGTTCAGGAACCGTGACCATGGGGGAAGGACTTACGTGAACGGGGCAGCGAAGGGTGCCGTCATCGGCGGGGTGTTCCTCGCCATGCTCGGTGGCGCCGGGTACGGGGTGTACACGCTGGTGGGAGACGCCGGCGGGGACGCGACGGAAGGCAAGGACGGCGAGACCTCCGTCCAGGCCGAGAAGGGCAGCGGGCCGGTCAGCGAGAAGGACGCCGCGAAGACCGCCAAGGCCTTCCTGGCCGCATGGGCGGCCGGGGACGAGCGGGTGGCCGCCGACCTGACGAACAACGCCGCGGCCGCGCAGGCCGCGGTCGGGGAGTTCAAGACCAAGGCCTACGTGTCCAAGGCCGTGATCACCCCCGGCACGCCGAACGGCACCACCGTGCCGTTCAAGGTCGAGGCGGAGATCACGTACGAGGGCACCACCAAGCCGCTGGCCTACGACTCCCAGCTGACCGTGGTGCGCGGGCTGAACAGCGGGAAGCCGCTGGTCGACTGGCAGCCCTCGGTGATCCACCCGCAGCTCCAGAAGGACGAGAAACTGCGCGCCGGCGCCCCCGCGAACCCGCCCGTCAAGGCCGTGGACCGCAACGGCGAGGAGCTGACCGCGGAGAAGTACCCCTCGCTGCGCCAGATCCTCGACGAGCTGCGCCAGAACTACGGCAACAAGGCGGGCGGCAAGCCCGGGGCCGAGGTATGGATCGAGCCGGTCGCCAAGGAGGCGCCCAAGCGGACCCTGCTCACCCTGGTCGAGGGCGAGCCGAGCACCCTCAAGACGTACCTGGACGCGAAGGTGCAGGCGGCGGCCGAGCAGGCGGTCACCAAGTTCCCGGAGGCCTCGGTGGTCGCCGTCCAGCCGAGCAACGGCCACATCCTGGCCGTCGCGAACAACCGCAAGGACGGCTTCAACGCGGCGATGCGGGGCACCCGCGCCCCCGGATCCACGATGAAGATCGTGACGGCCGCCATGCTGCTGGACCGCGGCCTGGTCGCCGCGGACAAGCCCGCGGAGTGCGGGAAGACGGTGACCTGGGGCCGTGAGTTCCACAACCTGAACAACTTCGAGCTGCCGCCCGGAACCAACTTCGCGACCTCGTTCGCCCGCTCCTGCAACACCGCCTTCATCAAGCAGATCAAGCCCGTGAACGACGACTCCGCCCTGCCGAAGGAGGCCACGGAAGTCTTCGGCATCGACCTGGACTGGAAGACCGGCATCAAGTCCACCGACGGCAAGGTCCCGCCGGCCACGGGCGCGGCGGCGGCGGCCGAGTACATCGGGCAGGGCCAGATCACCATGAACCCGCTGAACGTCGCGTCCATCACCGCGACCGCACGTACCGGTGTCTTCCGCCAGCCGCTGCTGGTCTCGCCGGAGCTGGACGGCCGGAAGATCGCGACGGCCCAGCGCCGGATGAAGTCCTCGGTGCAGCAGCAGCTCGTCGGCATGATGAAGCTGACGGCCTCCAGCGGCACCGCACAGAAGGCGATGGCCTCGGTCGGCGGCTCGGACAAGGGCGCGAAGACCGGCTCGGCGGAGGTCGGCGGCGCCGGGGACAGCCCGGACAGCTGGTTCACCGGCTTCAGCGGTGACATGGCCGCTGCGGCCATGGTCGAGGGCGGCGGCCACGGCGGCGACGCGGCGGGGCCGATCGTCGCCCAGGTACTGAACGCGGGCTGACCGGGTGGCGGCGGCGCGACCGGCCCCGCCGGGCCGAAATCGGTCGTGTCGCCGCGCCGGGCGGCGTTAACGTCGCGGCATGACGACGTCCACGCACCCCCTGTTCGCCGAGGCCCTTGCCGGGCTGGGCCTCGACCTCACCGTCCGGAGCTTCCCCGAAGGGACCCGTACGGCCGCCGACGCGGCGGCCGCGATCGGCTGCGAGCTGAGCCAGATCGTCAAGTCGCTGATCTTCGCGGCGGACGGGGTCCCGGTACTGGTCCTCATGGACGGGGCCTCACGGGTGGACGTGGAGGCCGTACGCCGCGAGCTCGGCGCCGGGAAGGTGACGCGGGCCGATGCCGCCCTGGTCCGGGAGACCACGGGCTACGCGATCGGCGGGGTCCCTCCCTTCGGGCACCGCACGCGTACCCGGGTGCTGGCCGACCGGTCGCTGCTGGCCCACGAGGAGATCTGGGCGGCGGCCGGTACCCCGACCACGGTGTTCCCGATGGCCCCGCAGGAGCTCATCGCTCACGCGGGGGCCACGCTGGCCGATGTGCGCGAGCAGGCGGCCGACGCGCAAGCCTGAGCGGACCGACCGGGCTCACAGGGCTCACAGGGCCGACTTCAGGGCCCGGACCAGGGCCTGCGCCCGGGGGTCCGCGGTGACCGACTTGGCCAGGGCGTTGGTGACGTAGCCGAAGCCGATGCCCGCCTCCGGGTCCGCGAAGCCCAGGGAGCCACCGCGGCCGGGGTGGCCGAAGGAAGCCGGCGAGAGCAGCGGGGAGGCCGGGCCGTGCAGCATGTAGCCGGCGCCGAAGCGGGTGTTGACGACCAGCACCCGGTCCGGTCCGGCGGAGTGCTCCCGGGTGGCCAGCCCGGTGGTGGCCGGGGTGAAGATCCGCGCGCCGTCCTCGACCACGCCGACGGTGGCCCCGTAGAAACGGGCCAGGGCGCGGGCCGTCCCGATGCCGTTCGAGGCGGGGAGCTCGGCGGCCCGGTAGGCGGGGTCGTTCTCGTCGGGCAGCGGTTCGATGGCGGCGAAGGCGCGGCGGGTGAGGGAGTGGGGGTCGGCGTAGGCCTCGGAGACGTTGCGCCGCGGCCGGGTCCGCAGCATGCCCGCGCTCTCGGGCGGCTCGACCGGCGCCACGCGGCCCACCCGGTGGGTCTCGGTCTCGGGCAGGCCGATCCAGAACTCCAGCCCCAGCGGTTCGGCGATCTCCTCCGCGAGGACCGAGCCCACCGTGCGGCCGGTCGCCCGCAGCACCAGCTCGGACACCAGCCAGCTGTAGGTCTGCGCGTGGTAGCCGTGCTCGGTGCCCGGCTCCCAGAAGGGCCGCTGCGCGGCGACCGCGCGCGCCCCGGACACCCCGTCGGCGGCCTCGGCGGCGCTCAGCCCCCGGTCCAGCGCCGGTATGCCCGCGCGGTGCGCGAGCACGTCGCGGACCAGGATCCGCTCCTTGCCGCCCGTCTTGAACTCCGGCCAGTACGAGCCCACGGGCGCGTCCAGGTCCAGCAGTCCGCGCTGGTGCAGCAGCAGCGGTACGGCGGCCGCCACGCCCTTGGTGGCGGAGCGGACGATCTGCGCGGTGCCCTCGGTCCAGGGCTCGGTGCCCTCCGCGTCGCGGGTGCCGCCCCACAGGTCGACGACCTTGCGGCCGTCCCGGTAGACGGCGACGGCCGCGCCCCGGTCCCCGAGCACCTCGAAGTTGCGCACGAACGCGTCTCTGACGGGCTCGAAGCCCTCCGCCACCGTCCCGTGGACATCCACGTCTACTCCCAGCACCTGCCGCGGCGCCCCGACGGCGCCCACGCCACATGCAACGCCTGCCGGGCGGCCCTGCTTCCCGGCTCGCCCCGGCGCCGATCAGCGCGAGGGGCGCGTCAGGAGGGGCGTGCGCGGGTCGAAGCCGAACGGGAGCTCCAGCCGGTGGGCGCGCATCAGCTCGTCGTCGCACAGGAGCTCCTGCGTGCGGCCGTCCGCCGCGATGACCCCTTCGCTGAGGATCACCGAGCGCGGGCACAGTTCCAGCGCGTACGGCATGTCGTGGGTCACCATCAGCACGGTGACGTCCAGCGAGCGCAGGATGTCCGCGAGCTCGCGGCGCGAGGCGGGGTCCAGGTTGGACGAGGGCTCGTCCAGGACCAGGATCTCGGGCCGCATGGCCAGCACGGTCGCCACCGCGACGCGGCGGCGCTGGCCGAAGGACAGGTGGTGCGGCGGCCGGTCGGCGAAGTCCGCCATGCCGACCTGGTCCAGGGCCGCCCGGACCCGCTCCTCCAGCTCCGCGCCCCGCATTCCGGCCGCGGCCGGGCCGAAGGCCACGTCCTCGCGGACGGTCGGCATGAACAGCTGGTCGTCGGGGTCCTGGAAGACGATCCCGACCCGGCGGCGGATCTCGGCGAGGTTCCGCTTCGCCACCGGCAGCCCGGCGACGGCCACGGTGCCGACCCCGCCGGTGAGGATGCCGTTGAGGTGCAGGACCAAGGTGGTCTTGCCGGCGCCGTTGGGTCCGAGCAGGGCGACCCGCTCGCCCTGCCCGACGGTCAGGTCCACCCCGAAGAGGGCCTGGTGGCCGTCCGGGTAGGCGTAGGCGAGGCCGGCGACTTCGAGGGAGGGGGTACTGGTCACAGGGTCGGTCACAGGGTCCATCCCATCAGACAGACGGCGAGCGCCGTCACCGGGAGCACGGCCGCGTACGCCCACTGGGCGCGCGTGGCCACGACCTCGTCGATCACCGGCATCGAACCGGCGTAGCCGCGGCTGACCATCGCGAGGTAGACCCGCTCTCCGCGCTCGTAGGAACGGATGAACAGCGCACCGGCGGTCTTGGCCAGCACCCCCCAGTGCCGGATCCCGCTCGCCTCGAAGCCGCGGGAGCGGCGGGCGATGGACATCCGGCGCAGCTCGTCGCTGATCACATCGCCGTAGCAGATCATGAAGGAGGCGATCTGGACGAGCAGTGGCGGCAGCTTCAGCCGCTGCAGGCCCAGCAGCAGGGCCCGCAGCTCGGTCGTCGAGGCGAGCAGGACGGACGCGGCCACGCCGAGGGTTCCCTTGGCGAGGACGTTCCAGGCGCCCCAGAGGCCCGAGACGCTGAGCGACATGCCGAGCACCTCCACCCGCTCGCCCTCGGCCACGAAGGGCATGAGCACGGCGAAGGCGACGAAGGGCACCTCGATCAGCAGGCGGCGGAGGAGGAAGCCGGCCGGGATCCGGGCGACGGCGGCCACCACGACGAGGAGGGCGGCGTACAGGCCGAAGGCCCACACCGCCTCGCGCGGTGTGGACACGACGACCACGACGAAGGCCAGGGTCGCGGCGAGCTTGCAGTGCGCGGGCAGGTCGTGGACCGGCGAGTGGCCGTGGCGGTAGAGCTTGTGGGCGTGGCCGGCCCCCATGTCAGCCTGCCGAGACGGTGGTGGAGGTGGCGGTGAGGTCTTCGGTCCGGCGGCGGCGCACGGCCCAGAAGATCCCGGTGCCGGCGACGACGGTCACGCCGACGCCGATGACCCCGGCGAGACCGCCGGACAGGCGGGCGTCGTCGACGTCCTTGACGCTGTAGTCGGCGAGGGGGGAGTTCGCCGCGGCGTGCTCCTCGGCCTTCTCGTCGATCCCCTTGTCCGCAGCGACCTTCTCCAGGCCGTCGGGGTCGGCGGAGGCGTAGAAGGAGACGAACCCGGCGAGCACGAGGGCGGTGACCAGGCCGGTCACCCACACCTTCTTCGTGGATCCGGCGCGGGCGGCGACGGGTGCGGCGGCCGGGGCCGGGGCGTCGACGAGCGCGCCGTCGACGCGCAGCTTCAGGGGCGAGGCCAGGCCGCGGGCCGCGTGCACGAGGTCGGGACGTACGGCGATCACGGCGCCCACGGTGGCCGCGGTGATGGCGGCCTCACCGATGCCGATGAGCACGTGCACGCCGACCATGGCGGTGAGCACCTTGCCGATGGGCACGTCGGTGGTGCCACCGATGGCGTAGACGAGGGTGAAGAAGGCGGCCGCGGCGGGCACCGAGAGCAGGGCGCCGGTGAAGGCGGCCACGGTCACGGAGCGGCGGGTGGGCGGCAGGATCCCGGCCAGGCCGCGGAAGATCGCGTAGGCGACGACGACGGTGACGACGCCCATGACGGTGATGTTCACCCCGAGGGCGGTCAGGCCGCCGTCGGCGAAGAGGATGCCCTGCATGAGCAGGACGACGGACACGCACAGCACGCCGGTGTAGGGGCCGACGAGTATCGCGGCGAGCGCCCCGCCCAGCAGATGGCCGCTGGTGCCGGCCGCGACCGGGAAGTTCAGCATCTGGACGGCGAAGATGAAGGCGGCGACGAGACCGGCGAGCGGCGCGGTGCGCTCGTCGAGTTCGCGCCGGGCGCCGCGGAGACTGACGGCCACCGCGGCGGCGGCCACCACTCCGGCGGCCACCGAGACGGGTGCGTTGATGAATCCGTCGGGCACATGCATGGAGTGGCTCCGCTTCTTACTCAGTCTTTAGCTGTTCAACCATAGTGCCCAGTTGCAAACTGTTGGCAAGAGCGGACGCATGACAAATAGAACCGCGCGCTTTCGTGGGAATGTGCGAGGCTGGACGGGACAAAAGGACGCAAATGTTCTGATTTCGAGGAGTCTTGTCGATGTCAGCAACCGCCGAGAATCCCCCAGCGACCGCAACCGGCACAGCGACGGCCACCGCCACCACCGTCGAGGAACGGGTCCGTGCCCGCGTCATCACGGACGATCCCCTCTACCGGACCATCCCGGTCGCCCTGCGCTTCGCCGGCGACGAGCCGCTGGCCGTGCGGATCGTCTTCCCGGCGGGCCTGTCCCCCGAGGGCACCGACAACGAGTGGGTCTTCCCCCGGGCCCTCCTGGAGGCGGGCCTCCAGGCCCCGACCGGGACCGGGGACGTACGCATCTGGCCCTGCGGCCGCGTCCAGGCGGTCGTCGAGTTCCACTCCCCCGAGGGCGTCGCCGTCGTCCAGTTCGACATCGCCGCACTGCGCCGGTTCCTGCGGCGTACGTACGCCCCCGCGGCCGCCGTCACCCGTCGGGCGTAACCGGGCCCGGCCCCGTCCCTCCCGGTGATCGGGCGGTACGGGGCCGGGCCGTCCTGTCGGCAGGTGCGGGGCCGACGGGGTCGGAGGGGGTCAGGCGTTGACGAGCTCGCGGTCCTTGTCCGGGCCCTCCGGGGACTGCGCGGACTCCAGGTGCTTGCGCAGGCTCTCACCCTCCACGTCCACGTTCGGCAGCAGCCGGTCCAGCCACTTCGGCAGCCACCAGGCCTTGTGCCCGAGCAGCGCGAGCACCGCGGGGACGATGGCCATGCGGACCACGAAGGCGTCGAAGAAGACGGCGACGGCCAGACCGAAGCCGATCATCTTGACCATCTGCTCGCTGGCCCCGATGAAGCCCGCGAACACCGCGATCATGATGACGGCGGCGGCCACGACGACCCGCGCGCTGTACTGGAAGCCGGTGACCACGGCCTGGCCCGGGCGCTCGCCGTGGACGTACGCCTCACGCATCCGGGTGACGAGGAAGACCTCGTAGTCCATGGCCAGACCGAAGACGACACCCACCATGAAGATCGGCATCATCGACATGATCGGACCGGTCTGCTCCACCCCGAAGACCGAGCCGAGCCAGCCCCACTGGAAGACCGCGACGACGGCGCCGAGGGCGGCGACGACCGAGAGCAGGAAGCCGAGGGCCGCCTTGAGCGGGACCAGGACCGAGCGGAAGACGAGCATCAGCAGCAGGAAGGCCAGGCCCACGACGAGTGCCAGGTAGGGCAGCAGCGCGTCGTTCATCTTCTGCGAGAAGTCGATGTTCATCGCGGTGGCGCCGGTGACGAAGACGTCGTCCCCGCTGCCGTCGCGGATCTCGTGGACCAGTTCCTCGGTGTGCGTGGAGGACGGGCGGTCCTTCGGGATCACGGTGATCACCGCGGCGTCGCCGGCCTCGTTGAGGGTCGGCGGGGTGACCGCGACGACCCCGTCCAGGCCCTTGATCCGGTCGACGGTGGAGTCGGCCAGCGCCTTGTTACCGTCCACGACCACCATCAGCGGGCCGTTGAAGCCCGGGCCGAAGCCGTCGGACAGCAGGTCGTACGCCTGGCGCTGGGTGGTGGAGACCGGCTGGGCGCCGTCGTCCGGCAGGCCCATCTCCAGCTTGCTCGCCGGGATGGCGATGACGCCGAGGCCGATCACACCGGCCAGCAGCACCATGACGGGGCGGCGCAGGACGAAGCGGGCCCAGCGGGTGCCGCCGTTGGCCTTCTTCTCGGCGCCCGCCGGCTTGCCCTTGCCGAACAGCCGGCTCTTCTCGCCCGCGGGCAGCACCTTCTTGCCCGCGAAGCCGAGGATGGCCGGGACCAGGGTCAGCGCGACGAGCACGGCGATGACCACGGTGCCCGCGGCCGCGAAGCCCATCTTGGTCAGCATGGGGAGGTTGACGACGGCCAGGCCCACCAGGGCGATGACCACGGTCAGACCGGCGAAGACGACGGCGGAGCCGGCGGTTCCGACAGCGCGGCCGGCGGCTTCGTCCCGCTCGCGGCCCTCGGCGAGCTCCACGCGGTAGCGGGAGACGATGAAGAGGGCGTAGTCGATGCCGACCGCGAGGCCGATCATCGTCGCGAGGGTGGCGGTGGTGTTGCCGAGGTCCAGCACGTTGGCGAGCGCGGTGATGGAGGAGACGCCGATGCCCACGCCGATGATCGCGGTCAGCAGCGGCAGACCGGCGGCGATCAGTGAGCCGAAGGTGATGACGAGGACGATCGCGGCGACCGCGATGCCGATGATCTCGCCGGAGCCCGTCTCGGGGGCCGCCATCAGCGCGTCGCCACCGATCTGGACGTTCAGCCCGGCGGCCTTGGCGGCCTCGCCCGAGCCCTTGAGCGCCTCGCGGGTGTCGTCCTTCAGCTCCATGCCGCTGACGGTGTACTTGGCGCTGATGTAGGCGGTGGAGCCGTCCTGGCTCACGGCCTGGACCTCGTACGGGTCGGCGACGGAGGAGATCTCGGCCGCGCCCGGACCGGTCTTCAGACCCGAGACGATCTTCTGGACCTCGGCCTTGGGGCCGGGGTCGGTGACCTTGGCGCCCTCGGGGGCCTTGATGACGATGCGGGCGGTGGCGCCGTCGGCGGCCATGCCCGGGAAGCGCTTGTCCAGCAGGTCGAAGGCCTTCTGGGCCTCCGAACCGGGTATCGAGAACGAGCCGGAGGTGGGCGCGGCCGCCGAGGCGGCGCCGAAGCCGGCGGCGAACAGCAGCGCCACCCAGAGGAGGGCGACGAGGCCGCGGCGCCGGAAGGCGCCTCTGCCGAGTCGGTAGAGGAAGGTAGCCACGTCGGTGGTTCTCCCGTTCTGGTCGTGGGATGGATCCGGTTCGGATCAGGGCATGAGGAGCCGGCCCGACGACGAGAGCGGCGTGTCAGGAACAGCGAAGAGGCCGTGCGGGGACGGGGAGGATCGAGGATCAGACGCCGAGGGCGGGGAAGACCACGGCATCGATGAAGTCACCGAGGAAGGCCCGGTCCACCGGGCGGTCCTCGATCAGCGGGAGCGCGATGAACGCCCCGATGAGCATGTGCGGTACGAAGTCGAGCGCCGGACAGTCCGGGCGGATCTCGCCCCGGTCCACCGCGCGCCGCAGCATCGCCTGGAGACCGTTGATCTCCGGGTCGACCAGCAGGTCGCGCAGGGCCTTGTGCAGCTCCGGGCTCTCGTGGACGGCATGGGCCAGACCCCGCATCAGCGCGGTGTCCTTGGCCATCTGCGCGTCGTCGGAGTGCTCGACCATGAGCGCGAAGTCCCCGCGCAGGCTGCCCGTGTCGATCTCGCGCAGCGAGACCGGCTGCGTGCAGCGCAGGGCCTTGGCGACCAGCTCCGGCTTGCTCCCCCACTGGCGGTAGAGGGTGGCCTTGCTGGACTTCGTACGGGCGGCGACCGCGTCCATGGTCAGCGCCTCGTAGCCGACGTCACGCAGGAGGTCGAGGACCGCCTCGTGCAGTTCGGCCTGCCGCTCGGGGGTGATCCGGCTACGCCGGGCCGCCATCGCCTCGGTCATGTCCGTGCCTCCCGTCGAAGCGAAACTGTTCCGTACGCTTAAGACGATACCCCCACCCCAAGCGAAACGAAACCGTTCCGTTTCGCTTGGGGGAGTGGCATGGATCACCTGTACGAGTTGCCAGGGCCCCCCTACGCGGAAAGCATTGGGGGGTGAGTCACGACGTCGCGTACCTCCGGTTCCCGCACCTGCACGACGACCTTCTCTGCTTCGCCACCGAGGACGACCTGTGGGTCGCCCCGCTGGTCCCCGACGGCCAGACACCCGGACGGGCCTGGCGCATCACCGTCGACCGGACCCGCGTCGGCCACCCGCGCTTCTCCCCCGACGGCAAGCACATCGCCTTCACCACCTGGCGCAGCCTCGACCCCGAGATCCACCTCGCCCCCGTCGACGGCGGCCCCGCCCGCCAGCTGAGCTACTGGGGCGCCCTCGACACCCGCGTCTGCGGCTGGACCCCGCCCGACGAGGACGGCCGCAGCGACATCCTGGCCGTGTCCTCGCACAGCCAGCCCTTCTCCTACTTCGCCTGGGCCTACACCCTGCCGACCGACGGCAGCCCCGGCGGGCGCCTGCCCTGGGGACCCGTCTCCGACATCCAGGTGCACGCCACGGAGGAGGGCGAGCGGCACTCCCTGCTCCTCACCGGCAAGCCGCCGCACGAGCCCGCCGCCTGGAAGCGCTACCGCGGCGGGGCCACCGGCCGGCTGTGGCTGCACGGACAACGGCTGCTGGAGGACGTCGAGGGCCACCTCGACTCCCCGATGTTCGTGGGCGGCCGGATCGCCTTCCTCTCCGACCACGAGGGCATCGGCAACCTGTACTCCTGCCTGCCCGACGGCACCGATCTGCGCCGCCACACCGACCACGAGGAGTTCTACGCCCGGCACGCCTCCAGCGACGGCTCCCGCGTCGTCTACCAGTGCGCCGGCGACCTCTGGCTCGTCGAGTCCCTGGACCGGGACGCCGTCCCGCGCAAGCTCGACGTCCGCCTCGGCGGCCCGCGTGCGGGCCGCCGTACGTACCAGGTGCCGGCCGCCAGCCACGTCGACTCGCTCTCCGTGGACGCCACCGGGCGCGCCAGCGCGGTCGTGGTGCGCGGCAGCCTCTACTGGCTGACCCACCGCGACGGCCCGGCCCGCACCATCGCCGACACCCCGGGCGTACGCGTACGGCTGCCGGAGATGCTCGGCAGCGGCGGGCAGGTCGCCTACGTCACCGACGCCGAGGGCGAGGACGCGATCGAGATCGCCTACCTGCCGCGGGCCTCCGGGGAACGGGAGCCGCGCCGGCTGGCCTCGGGCGAGCTGGGGCGGGTCACCGAGCTGCTCTCGGACCCGGACGGCGAGCGGCTCGCCATCGCCTCCAACGACGGCCGGCTGCTGCTCATCGACGCCACCGAGGAGTCCAACGGCGAGGTCACCGAGCTGATCCGGTCGATCAACGGCCCCGTCACCGACCTCGCCTTCTCCCCCGACGGGGCCTGGCTGACCTGGTCGCACCCGGGCATCGGGCGTTCGCTGCGGCAGATCAAGATGGCCCGGATCTCGGGCCCCGGCGCCCGTACCGTCGTCGACGTCACCAACGGCCGCTTCGAGGACGAGAATCCGGTCTTCACCCGGGACGGGCGTTACCTGGCCTTCCTGTCCTGGCGCGGTTTCGACCCGGTCTACGACGTGCACACCGGCGACCTGTCCTTCCCGCTGGGCTGCCGCCCCTATCTGGTGCCGCTGAACTCCGCGACCCCCTCCCCCTTCGCACTCTCCGCCGAGGGCCGGCCCGCGGCCGGCGGTCTCGACGTGGCGGAGGGCGACTCGGGCGAGGCCGACGGCGCCGTGACCGTGGAGGTGGAGGGGCTGGAGAGCCGCGTCACCCCGTTCCCGGTGACCGCGTCCAAGTACTCGGCCCTCTATCCGGTGCACGGCGGCGGGCTGGTGTGGCTGCGCTGGCCCATCTCGGGCGCGCTCGGCGAGACCTTCGCGAACCCGGCCGACATCAGCGGCAAGCCGACGCTGGAGCACTTCGACCTCACCAAGGCCCGCAAGACCGAACTGGCCTCGGGGCTGGACTGGTTCGCGGTCAGCGGCGACGGCACCCGGCTCGTGATCAACGACGACGGCGACCTGCGGGCGGTCCCGGCGACCGAGTCGGGCGACAGCGACTCGACCGTCTACCTGGACCTGCGGCGCATCCTGCACGAGGTGGACCCGGCTGCCGAATGGCGCCAGGCCTACGAGGAGGCCGGGCGGATCATCCGCGCGTACTTCTGGGAGCCGAAGATGTGCGGCATCGACTGGGACGGGATCCTCGCCCAGTACCGCTCCCTGGTCGAACGGGTCGCCTCGCCCGACGAGTTCGCCGACCTGCTGCGCGAGGTCCTCGGCGAACTCGGCACCTCGCACGCCTACGTCTCCCCCGCACGCCGCAACGAAGGCCCCCCGCACTACCAGCGGGCGATCGGCCTGCTCGGCGCCAACCTCTTCCCCCGGGACGGGGAATGGGTGGTCAGCCGGATCCTGCCCGGCGAGTCCTCGGACTCCAAGGCCCGCTCCCCGCTGGCCGGCACCGGCATCCGGGAGGGCGCGGTGCTCACCCACGTGGACGGCCGTCCGGTGGACCCGGTCGCCGGGCCCTATCCGCTGCTGGCGGCGGCGGGCGGCACCACGGTGGAGCTGACCTTCCAGCCCGCGGCGGGCGAGGGCCGGGCCCGCCGGGTCGCCATCGTGCCGCTGATCGACGAACGGCCACTGCGCTACCAGGACTGGGTGTCCAAGCGGCGCGAGGCGGTCCGGGAGATCAGCGGCGGCCGGTGCGGCTACCTCCACATCCCCGACATGGGCGGCTCGGGCTGGGCGCAGTTCAACCGCGACCTGCGGATGGAGATGTCCCGGCCCGCGCTGATCGTGGACGTACGCGGCAACGCGGGCGGCCACATCAGCGAGCTGGTGGTGGAGAAGCTGACCCGTTCCATCCTCGGCTGGGACCTGACGCGCAACGCGCAGCCGGTCAGTTACGCCTCCAACGCGCCCCGCGGTCCGATCGTGGCGCTGGCCGACGAGGCGACCTCCTCCGACGGGGACATGATCACCGCGGCCTTCAAACTGCTGGGCCTGGGCCCGGTGGTGGGCCTGCGCACCTGGGGCGGGGTGGTCGGCATGACCGGCCGCCACACCCTCGGGGACGGCACGGTGATCACGGTGCCGATGAATGCCGCCTGGTTCCCGGAGTACGGCTGGTCGGTGGAGAACCACGGCGTGGAGCCGGACCTGGAGATCCAGCGCACCCCCCTCGACTGGGCGGAGGGGCGCCACGCCCAGCTGGACGACGCCGTGCACCTGGCGCTGGAACTGCTGGAACAGGACCCGGCCGCGGTGCCCCCCGGCTACACGGACGTACCGGACCGGCGCCGTCCGAAGCTGCCGCCGAGGGAGTGAGCGGGCACGGCGTCCGAGCACCGGGCAGGCGCGGCATGCGGGAGGGGCGCGATCCCCGGAACAGCGGGGATCGCGCCCCTCGGCGCTGCGTGCGGGCCCGTTACGGTCGGGCCAGAAGCCTAGGTCCGGTCGTCGAGCTCGTCCCGGATGTCGTCGAACGACCGCTGCGGCGAGTCCTTCGGCTGCGGGGTCCGCTGGGACTTCGGGTCCTGCGAGCCCTTGCCCGGCTGCTTCTGCCCCTTCTGGGCCTTCTCCTTGAGCTCCTGCGCCTTGTCCTGGAACTGGTCCTTGATACCCATGCTGTTCACTCCATGAGGGGTGTTGGTGGTTGGGCCTCGACCAGACTTGCATGGGCGGACAAAGGTCGCATTTCGATCAGTGACTCTGTGTGCGCTCCTTCTCGTCCGCCGCCCCGCCGGCCCCGACGAGCCCCTTGGACACACCGCCCAGACGCGGCTCGAAGCGCTTCATCTCGCGCTGCCCGACCGTCGCGATCATCCCCGGCAGGTAGCCGCGCATCCCCTGCATGCCGCGCAGCCACCACTGCGCGTACACGTGCGGCGAGCGCCGCTCGATGCCCGCGACGATCCGGTCGACGGCCGGCCCCAGCGGGTACGTACGGTTCGACGGCCACGGCAGCCGTTGCCTCAACTCCCGCATGACCTCGTCCTGGTCGGCGCCGCGCACCATGTCCGTGTCGGTCCAGGAGAGGTAGCCGACGCCGACCTTGACCCCCTTGTACCCGACCTCCGCGCGCAGGCAGTGCGCGAAGGCCTCGACCCCGGACTTGGAGGCGCAGTAGGCGGTCATCATCGGCGCCGGGGTGATCGCGGCGAGCGAGGCGATCTGGAGGAAGTAACCGCGGCTCTCCGTCAGTACGGGCAGGAAGGCGCGGGCGGTGACGGCCCCGCCGATCAGGTTGACCTCGATCACCCGGCGCCAGGCGTCCGGGTCCGAGTCGGCGAACGGCCCGCCGGCCGCCACGCCCGCGTTGGCGACGACGATGTCCACCTTGCCGAAACGCTGCTTGACCTCCCCGGCCACCCGGGCCATGGCCTCGTGGTCGGTGACGTCGGCGTACCAGTGGTCGCTGTCGGTGTGCAGCCGCTCGGAGACCTCCTTGAGGGCCTCCGGCTCCAGGCCGACGAGCGCGATCTTCGCGCCGCGGGCCGACAGCTTGCGCGCGAGCAGCTCGCCGACCCCCCGGGCGGCGCCGGTGACGACGGCGACCTGGCCTTCCAGACTCCTGCGAGCGCTCACGGCGTCTTCTCCTTCACGGTGGTGTCGAGTTCGGTGGTACCCAGGTACAGCCCGGTGAGCTCGCGCAGGACGCCGGTGACGGCCTCGGGGGCCTCGACCGGGGTCATGTGCCCCATGCCGGTGAGCTCGGTCAGGCCCACGCAGTTCGGCAGCGCGGCGGCGAGACCGCGGGCGTGCACGATCGGGGTGAGCCGGTCGGCGGTGCCGCCGATGACGGCGGTGGGCACCGTGAGGCGGGCCACGTCGGCGTCGAGGTCCAGGCCGGCCAGCACCCGGGACCAGGCGTGGCGCACCCCGGTGGGGCAGGCGTGGACGATACGGGCGCACGCCTCGACCTTGTCGGGCGCGGACCCGGGGCCCATGGTGGCGTACTTGAGGACCTTCCGGGCGACCGGCGTGACCGGCCCGAGGGGGGCGCGGGATCCGAGGACCGCGCCGGTGACGCGGGTCCGGATGCGCCCGGCGCGCACCGGCAGGACCAGCGCCTCGGAGACCAGCCGGGAGCTGCCGGTGCTGCACAGCAGCGCGGCGGCGGCCCGCTCGGCGAACTCCGGCCGGCCCGCGGCCGCCATGATCGTCATTCCGCCCATGGAATGCCCGGCGACGACCGCCCGCTCCCCGGGGGCGAGGGTGGCCTCCAGGACGGCCACCAGGTCGTCGGCGAGCGCGGTGGTGCTGTGCCCCGCCGCCCCGGCGGCGGGGCTGCGCCCGTGCCCGCGCTGGTCGTAGGCGACGACCCGGTGGGTGGCGGCCAGGGCCCTGATCTGCGCGGCCCAGAAGGCGGTGGAACAGGTCCACCCGTGGGCCAGCACCACGGCCGGCGCGTCCTCGTCCCCGTGGACCTCGACGTGCAGCCGGGCCCCGTCGGCGGAAACGGCGACGAGCTCCCGCCGTGCGACGGGCGGGGCGTAGGGCCCGGAGACCACATGCATCAACCGGCTCACGCGACTTCCTCCGCCTCGGATTCAGCCCCGCCGGCGTTTGAGGCGCGGGGGTCCGGGGGCAGAGCCCCCGGCAGCGGCGCCGCACCGGCCCCTACGGCGGCAACCGCGACGGCGACCGGGACCCGCTCGCGCTCGCCCACCCGGAGGACCTCGTACTCCGCCAGATCGACGCTCCGCGTCTCCCGGCGGAACTCCCCCGTCGTGCCCGGCCACACCGTCGTGTTACGCCCCTGCGCGTCCAGGTACCAGCTGGTGCAGCCGCCGGTGTTCCACACCGTCCGCTCCATCCGGGCCTGCACCTGCCGGTTCCACCGGTTCACGGCGGACGGCCGGGCGCCGAGGGCGACCTTCCCGCCCAACATGCCGAGCTGACGCAGGTAGTCGGCCATGTAGTTCAGCTGCGACTCGATCATCAGGATCATCGAGCTGTTCCCGAGTCCGGTGTTCGGCCCGATGATCGTCATCCAGTTGGGGAAGCCGGCGGCGGTGGCCCCGCGCAGCGCCTGCATCCCGTCCTTCCAGGCGTCCGCGAGGGTCTGGCCCTCCGCTCCCACCACCCGGTCCGCGATCGGCATGTCCGTGACGTGGAAGCCGGTGCCGAAGATGATCGCGTCGACCTCGGTCTCGGTCCCGTCCGCGGCGACCAGCACCGAGCCGCGGATCTCCTTGAGCCCGGAGGCGACCAGGTCCACGTCGGGCCGGGCCAGGGCCGGGTAGTACTCGCTGGAGAGCAGGATCCGCTTGCAGCCGATCCGGTACGAGGGCGTCAGCTTGGCGCGCAGCGCCGGGTCCTTGATCGAGCGGGTCATGTTGGCCTTGGCCAGCGACTCGATGATCCCGAGCTGGTTCGGCCGCTTGCAGAACGCGTTGACCTGGAGCTCCCGGATCCCCCACAACAGCCCGCGCCGGGCCGCCTGCGTGAAGGGCAGTTGGCGGTGGAGCCAGCGCTCCGCCGCGCTGATGGCCCGGTCGGTGCGCGGCAGGACCCACGGCGGGGTCCGCTGGAAGAGGGTGAGGCGCTCCACCTCGGGGGCGATGGCCGGCACGATCTGGATGGCGGAGGCGCCGGTACCGACCATGGCGACGCGCTTGCCGCGCAGGTCGTAGTCGTGGTCCCAGCGCGCGGAGTGGAAGACCTTGCCGGGGAACTCGGCGAGCCCGGGGATCTCCGGCATCTTCGGGTCGGACAGCGGCCCGGTCGCGGAGACGACGACGTCGGCCGTCAGCTCCCCGGCGGAGGTCTCGATCTCCCAGCGCAGCTCGTCCGCGTCCCAGCGCATCATCCGCACCTCGGAGTCGAGCCGGATGTGCGGGCGCAGTCCGAAGGTGTCGGCGACGTGCTCCAGGTAGGCGCGGATGGCCGGCTGCCCGGAGAAGGTCCGCGGCCAGTCGGGATTGGGGGCGAACGAGAACGAATAGAGGTGGGAGGGCACGTCGCACGCACACCCGGGATAGCTGTTGTCGCGCCAGGTGCCGCCGACCGAGTCGGCCCGTTCCAGTACGACGAAGTCCGTGATCCCTTCGCGCCGCAGCCGTACGGCCGCGCCGAGTCCGCCGAATCCGGACCCGATCACCGCCACCCGTACGTGTTCGCGTCCGCCCATGCCACTCGTGCCACCCATGCCCGCCGCCTTCCGCTCATCCGCAGTCCCAGCCACGCACCGCAACGCCGCACCGCACCGCACCATCGAAACACTGCCAGCAATCACTGGCACAATCGGGAGGGTAGAGCAGCCCCGTACCCATGGGTAGGGGTCCGACCCGGAAAGTTACTGCCGGTACGCCATAAGGTGCGTCTGTGGCGAAGGAAGAGACGCGAGCGAAGACGGTGCGCGAGTACCGCACGGAGGAACTGGCCGAAGCGGCCGGCATCCCGGTCCGCACCCTGCGCTTCTACCGCGAGCGCAAACTGCTCCCACCGCCCCGCCGCGACGGGCGGATCGCCTGGTACGACGACCATCACCTGGCCCGGCTGCGCACCATCGCCGCCCTGCTGGAACGCGGCCACACCCTGGGCGGCATCGCCGAGCTGACCGCCGCCTTCGAGAACGGCCGCGACGTGAACCAGCTCGGCGAGCTGCTCGGCATCGGCTGGTCCGAGGAGACCCCGGTCCGGCTCACCCCGGAGGCGCTGGCCGACTACTTCGAGGGCGAGGTCACCCCGGAGAACCTGGCGGCCTCCCTGGACCTCGGCTACGTCGCCGTCGACGGCGACGCGATCGTGCACGTCAGCCGCCGCCTGCTGGACGTCTCCTCGGCCCTGGTCCGCGAGGGCGTCCCGCTGGCGGCCGTCCTGGAGACCGGCCGCCGCGTCCGCGAGCACGCGGACGCGATGGCCCTGCTCTTCACCGAGCTGATATCGGCCCACATGTCACCGGACGCGCTCACCCGGCTGCGCCCGCTGGCGAAGAGCGTGGTCGAGGCCGAGCTGACGATGGCGATGGACCGCCTGCTGGCCTCCGGCACGGACTCCGGTCAGACACCCAGCTCGTAGACCACGGTCACGGGCGCGTGGTCGGACCAGCGCTCGGGGTGCGTCTCGGCCCGCTCCACGAAGGCCTTCACGGCCTTCGCCGCCAGCCCGGGGGTGGCCACCTGGAGGTCGATCCGCCAGCCTGCGTCGTTGTCGAAGGCCCGCCCGCGGTAGGACCACCAGGAGTACGGCCCCTCGGTGTCCGGGTGCAGTTCCCGCACCACGTCGACGTAGCCCGCCTCCGCGTACACCTTGCCGAGCCACTCCCGCTCCTCGGGGAGGAAGCCCGCGTTCTTGCGGTTCGTCTTCCAGTTCTTGAGGTCGGCCTCCTGGTGGCAGATGTTCCAGTCACCGCACACCACGACCTCGCGGCCGTCGGCGGCGGCCCGCTCCTTGAGCGCCGCCAGGTACGTCAGGAACTCCCCCATGAACCGGTACTTCTCGTCCTGCTTCTCCGTCCCGGCCTCGCCCGAGGGCAGGTAGAGGCTGGCCACGGTCACACCCGGAAGGTCGATCTCCAGGTACCGCCCGGCGGTGTCGAATTCCTCACTGCCGAACCCGACCTGCACGCGCTCGGGCGCCCGCCGCGTGTAGAGCGCGACCCCGGCCCGCCCCTTGGCGGCGGCCGGCGCGAAGACCGTGTGCCAGCCCGCGGGGGTCCGGACATCGGCCGGGATCTGGCCCTCCTCGGCCCGTACCTCCTGCAGGCAGACCACATCGGCGTCGGATCCCTCGAGCCACGCCCCGAAGCCCTTCTTGGCGGCGGCGCGGATCCCATTCACATTCACGGAGGTCACTGTGAGCATCCCAGCACCATAGCGGGAGGGTTCCGTACGATATTCGAATGTCTCACCGGATAGACCTCCGCACCGTGCCGTACGACCACCCGGACGCGGTCAAACTCAACGACCAGGTCCAGCTGGAGTACCAGGAGCGGTACGACGGTGAGGGCGACGCCACCTTCCTGGACCCGGCGATGTTCGCCCCGCCGCACGGCCTGTACCTGCTGGCGTACGACGCCACGGGCACCCCGGTGGCGAGCGGCGGCTGGCGCACCCAGGACGAGAACGACCAGGGCTACGCGGACGGCGACGCGGAGCTCAAGCGCATGTACGTCGTCCCGGAGGCCCGCGGCCTGGGCCTGGCCCGTCGCATCCTGGCGGTCCTGGAGGAGGACGCCCGCGCGGCGGGCCGCCACCGCATGGTCCTCGAAACGGGCGACCAGCAGCCGGAGGCGATAGCCCTGTACCTCTCCTCGGGCTACACCCTGTCCGCGAAGTTCGGCCACTACCGCTTCCACGACTCCAGCCGCTGCATGACAAAGCCCTTGACCGAAGCCTGACCCGCTCGCTCTTCCAGCCCCGCTCTTTCAGCCCCGCCGGCGTTCGAGGCGCGGGGGCCCGGGGCAGCGCCCCCGCAACGGCGCCGCACCCGCCCCGCCCCGCCGCCCCCTACCGCGGGAGCCAGACGGCCCGGTCCGTCCCCCACCGGGACGGCCCCGCCCCCCACTCCCCGAAGGGACTGGCGGCGTGCCGCAGCACCCCGTACCCCGACGGAGTCACCCGCAGCCACGGCTCCGCCGCATACCCCGAAGCCCCCGCACCCAGCCCCGCACCCCCTCGGGAGAGCCCCCGCACGAGCCACGACCCCGTCCCCGCGAGGGAGAACCGCAGCCCCCGCCCGCCCCCCTCCGCCAGCGCCCGCAGCACCCCGGCCGCCACCAGGTACCCCGTCCCGTGGTCCAGCGCCTGCGCCGGCAGCACTCCGGGCCTCCCGTCGGGCCCGGCACACGCGGCGGCGATCCCGTACCCCGCCTGCACCAGCGAGTCGAACCCCCGCCGCCCCGCCCACGGCTCCGCCGCCCGCCACCCCCACGCGCACAGCTCGGCCACCACCAGCCCCGGCCACCGTTCCAGCAGCTGCCGCGCCCCGAGCCCGTACGGCTCCAGCGCGCCGGGCCGGTAGCCCGTCACCACCACGTCGGCCCCGGCGAGCAGTCCCTCGAAGACGGCCCGGTCCCCCGCCTCCGCCAGGTCCAGCAGCGCCGACCGCTTCCCGAAGCCGGTGTCCGCGTACGCGTCGTCCGCCTCCGGCAGCCGCGGCGGGTCGATCCGCAGCACGTCCGCCCCCAGCAGCCCGAGCGTGCGCGTGGCGACGGGCCCGGCGATGACCCGGGTCAGGTCCAGTACCCGCACCCCGGTGGCGGGCCGGCCGGCCGGGGCTTCGCCGAGGATCCGTCCCCGCGCCCCTGTCACGCGTACGGGCTCCACCAGCGGCTGCGGCTCCCCGTAGTCCCGTGCCACGGCGACGGCGAGTCCGCCCGCCCCGTACACGAGCTCCTGCACCCGGGCGGCGGTGCGCCCCGCGACCGCGGCGCGCAGCGCCTCCGGTGTCGCCGAGGGCAGCCGCAACGCCCGTACCAGCGCGGCTTCGTGGTGGGGATAGTTGGCGTGCGTGCGCACCCAGCCGTCCGACGTCCGCCAGAAGCCGGACAACGGCGCGAAGGTCACCGGTGTACGCCCCTCCACCCGCAGGTGCCGCTCGCTGACGAACGCCGTCGCCACCGCGCCCTCGTCCACCACCGGCGGAGCCGCGTCGTCCGCCCCGCCCCCGGCCCGCACCGCCGCCAGCTCGGCCGCGGCCAGCCCGCACACCCCGACGGTCGCGCGCGCCAACTCGGCCACCGGGAGCGGCCCTTCCCCCAGGTCGCCGACTCCGCGGTGGCGCACCCGCCCGACGAGCTCGGGCGCCCCTCCGAGCGCCTCCCAGGCCTGGGCCGTTCCGCTGTCCCGTTCCTCGCCGCGTGTCATGAACCCATGATCACCCACCCTGCCCGCCCGGCCCCGAGCGCGTCACAGCCCGCCTGTCCCACCGGCCGGCCGGCGGCTTCAGTCCGGGGCCCACTGACCTGTTGTCAGTGGGCGCCCCTACGGTTCTGCCGTGCCGAACTCCTATACGACCTTGTGGACCGACGCCCTGTGCCGAGAGCTCGAACGTACGGGCCGTACCGGGCAGCGCCTCACGATGCTGTTCGGCGGCCCGCACCAGTCGCTGCCGAGCTTCGTACGGGCGGGGGTCCGGCCCGGCGACACCGTCTTCCCCGTCCGGGCCTTCCGCAAGCGGCTCCACGTACTGGGAGCCATGGAGGTGTCGCGGATCATCCCCTACGCGGACGCCGGGGCAGAGCTCCACGACGACGACTACGCGAAGCTGCTGGACTGGCGGACGCTGAAGGCGGGCTGCGTCACCGAGGTGCTGCTCGGACCGCCCGGTTCCGCGCTCGGATTCGACAGAGCCGTCCCGGCCGATCTGCTGGAACGTCTCACGTACACCTCCCGCCGCGGTGAACGCACCCTCAAGCACGTCGTGGACGGCGAACTGGTCCGCTCCGTCAGCGTCCAGGGCATCTACCGGCTCGCGACCGACTCGGCCGCCGAGCTCCGCCGGCTCGTCCTGGAGCACGGCCGGTGACCGGCGACCGGCGGACCGCGGGCGGTGCGCGGGGCCGCCCGCTCGACGCCGGCGGCGGCTCCGGGACGGTCCGGGATCCCCGGGAACCCCGCAAACGCCGAGATCCCGCCCGGTCTTCCGACCGGACGGGATCTCGTGACGTTCACGAGAGCTACTCGCGAACTGTCGTCTGTGGACCTGTGGGGATTTGAACCCCAGACCCCCTCGATGCGAACGAGGTGCGCTACCAGACTGCGCCACAGGCCCTTGCGACGTGTGAAACATTAGCATCCCCGCGCGGGTGCTCCAAAACCGATATCCCGGAGCGTCCGCGCAGGTCACCGATCACTCGTTCGCGGCGCGCGGGCGGTCTTCGCCCTCGTACTGGTCGAACAGCGGGGTGCGGCCCTTGCCCTGGCCGCGCGGGCGCGGGGTGGTCTGGGGCTTCGGCTCCGCCTTGGGAGGTCCGGGCTGGGCGCGCAGCCGGGGTTCCGTCGGCTCGGCCGTGCTGGAGCGGGTCGCGCTCCAGGCGTCCGGGGCCGCCGGGCCCGTGGCGCGGGGGGCCACCGGGGCGGTCACGTACGTCGGCAGCGGGACCGGGACCGGCTCCCAGCTGTCACCGCGGGCGGGGCCGCGTTCGCGCTCGCGCTGCTGGTCCACCCACTCGGCGTGGTCGGTCTGTTCGACCAGTGCGCGCCGTCCGGCCTCCTGCGGGGAAACCGGTGGCGCAGGGTCCGGTTCGGTGCCCGCCGCGGCCTCGGGCTCACGGCGGCTCGGGCGGTTCTCCCGCAGCTGCCGCGCGGCCGCCTCGGCGCGCCGCCGGTCCATGGTGAACTCGTAGCGCCGTCGCTCCTGGACCCGCAGGTGCACGATGTACGTGCTCAGCAGCAGGGCGGGAACGGCAGGGGCCCACAGGTAGTGCAGGCCGCCCACCGCGGCGACGACGGCACCAAGGGTGAAGACCAGGAAGAGGAGCGCGGTGGTGCGCCGGCGGCGCGCGAGGACCTGGAGCCGCTGTTCGCGCCGGGCCCGCTCCGCCCGCTGCTCCCGTTCGACGGTGGCCGGTCTCGGCTCCGCCCTGGTCGGGGGCACGGCAAAGGCCCGGGCGTCGGCGTCGACGGAATCAACTGTTTCCGTCGCGGCGTCCGGGTCCGCGTGGGGCTCCGCCTGCTCGTCACCACGCTCACGCAGCCCCTTGGCGTAACGGCGCTCCATTCCCGCCCGGCCGGAAAGCAGCCGAATGGCAGTGGAGAAGCGTTCCGTCGGACGGGCTTCGTTCAGCTCGTCCTGCCTCCGGAGCCACATGGGCACCAAGTAGGCGGCCCAGGCCCCGACAATGACTGCGTAGATGAGGCCGCTGCTGCTCACACCTCACACCGTAGAGGGGCGCGGCCGAGGGGATCGGCCAATTGGGCCGGTGTGTCGCGCGATCTCGCTGATATCACGGACTTTTTTTGTGATTCTTCGGATCAGGTTATGGGCGAATCGGTTACCCGAGGCCATTAATTCGAACAGATATTCGTTTATCGGTGGTCCGGGCGATCCCCGCTATTTCGGCGGGGACTGCGAGTGCCGCGCACGGTGCCAGCGGCGCAGCAGCCCCTCCGGGACCTCCTCGACCGTCACCGCGTAGACGAGGTGGTCGCGCCAGGCGCCGTCGATGTGCAGATAGCGCGGCCGCAGCCCCTCCTCGCGCAGGCCCAGCTTCTCCACGACCCGCCGGCTCGGAACGTTCTCGGGGCGGATGCACACCTCGATCCGGTGCAGGCCGACCTTCCCGAAGCAGTGGTCCACCGCCAGCGCGACCGCCGTCGGCATCACACCGCGGCCCGCCACCTCGCGGTCCACCCAGTAGCCGATGTGGCCCGCGCACATCGAGCCCCAGGTGATCCCGGCGACCGTCAGCTGGCCCACCAGCCGGCCCTGGTACTCGATGACGAAGGGCAGCATCCGGCCCGCGTTCGCCTCCGCCCGCAGATGGCGGACCATCTGGCGGTACGTGGGCCGCTGGACCACCGGCCCCCACGGCGCGGGCGGCGGAATCGTGGCCTCCCACGGCCGGAGCCAGTCGCGGTTGCGCCGGTTGACCTCGCGCCAGGCCTTCTGGTCCCGCAGCTTTATCGGCCGGAGCGTGACATCGCCGTCCGACAGGACCACCGGCCAGGTCGGGCCGTTCAGCTCGTGCTCCCGGAGGGTGCCGCCGGTCTGGGGTGGTCGCCGCCCCGCATCTGGTCCACCGCGTGCGGCAGGACGCGGGCCAGGACGGCGAGGCCGTCGCGCACCCCGCCCGTCGAGCCGGGGAGGTTGACGATGAGGGTGCGCCCGGCCACGCCCGCCAGGCCCCGCGACAGGGCCGCGGTCGGCACCTTCGCCAGGCCTTCGGCGCGGATGGCCTGCGGGATGCCGGGGATCTCGTAGTCCAGCACCCGCGCGGTGGCGTCCGGGGTGCGGTCGGTCGGCGAGATCCCGGTGCCGCCGGTGGTCAGGATGACGTCGTACCCGGCGGCCACGCCCTCGCGCAGCGCCTGCTCGACGGGATCGCCGTCCGGGACGACCTGCGGGCCGTCCACGGTGAAGCCGAGCTCCTGCAGCGCCTCGGCCAGCAGCGGGCCGCCCTTGTCCGCGTACACGCCCTGCGAGGCCCGGTTCGAGGCCGTGACGACCAGGGCCCGGCCCAGCGACTGCGGGGAGCCCGCCGTCTCGGCGGCGACACCATGGCCGTGGCCGGTGCCATGGGCGTGCGTGTGGGTGTGGCTGTGGACCTCGCCGCCGCGCGGGGCGTTCACGAGCGCGCCCAGTCGCCGGACTTGCCGCCGGTCTTCTCCTCCACCCGGACGTCCGTGATGACCGCGCCCTTGTCGACCGCCTTCACCATGTCGATCACGGTGAGGCCGGCGACCGCGACCGCGGTCAGCGCCTCCATCTCGACGCCCGTGCGGTCGGTCGTCTTCACGGTGGCGAGGATCTCCACGGCGTCGTCGGTGACCCGCAGGTCCACCTTCACGCCCGAGACGGCCAGCGGGTGGCACAGCGGGATCAGGTCGGGGGTCTTCTTCGCCCCCATGATCCCGGCGATGCGCGCGGTCGCGAGGGCGTCGCCCTTGGGGACGCCCTCGCCGCGCAGCAGCTCGATCACCCGCGGGGCGACCAGTACGCGTCCGCTGGCCCGTGCCGTCCGGGTGGTGACGTCCTTCCCGGACACGTCGACCATCCGGGCCGCGCCGGCCTCGTCGATGTGGGTGAGCCTGCTTTCGGTACTCATTGCTGCGCCGCTCCGCTCTGGGCTCCCGGGGAGCCTGTGTGGTGCGACACACGCTACCCGCACCGGCCCGACTTCAGCCGAGCAGGATCACTTCCAGCTCGGTCCCCGGCTCCACCGAGGTGACGTCCTCCGGTACGACCATGAGGGAGTCGGCGTGCGCCAGCGCGGCGATCAGGTGGGAGCCCGATCCGCCGACCGGGCTGACGGTGCCGCTCTCGGCGTCGTACTTGCCGCGCAGGAACTGGCGGCGGCCGGCCGGGGAGCCGAGTGCCTTGTCGGCGCTCAGCACCGCTCGCACGCTCGGCCGCCCGACCTCGGACTCCGGCAGCCCCATGAGGGTGCGGATCGCGGGGCGCACGAACAGCTCGAAGGAGACGTACGAGGACACCGGGTTGCCGGGCAGCGCCAGCAGCGGGGTGTGGTCCGGTCCGATCGTGCCGAAGCCCTGCGGCTTGCCGGGCTGCATGGCGAGCTTGCGGAAGTCCATCCGGCCGCCGTCGACGTCCTCCCCCGCGCCCTCGTCGGACTGCCCGACCGAGGACAGCGCCTCCTTGACGACGTCGTACGCGCCGACGCTGACCCCGCCCGTGGTGACCAGCAGGTCGGCCCGGATCAGCTGGTCCTCGATGGTGGAGCGCAGGGTGTCGGCGTCGTCGGCGACGGCGCCGACCCGGTAGGCGATGGCTCCGGCGTCCCGCGCGGCCGCGGCCAGCGCGAAGCTGTTGGAGTCGTAGATGGTGCCCGCCGTGAGCGCCTCGCCGGGCTGGACGAGCTCGCTGCCGGTGGACAGGACCACCACGCGGGGGCGCGGCCGCACCCGTACGGTGCCGCGCCCGATGGCGGCCAGCAGGGCGATCTGCGGCGGCCCGAGGACGGTGCCGGCCGCGAGGGCCAGGTCACCGGCCTGTACGTCGCTGCCGCGGGCGCGGACGTGCGCCCGTGCCTCGGCGGCGCGGTGCACCCGTACCTCGCCGCCCGCGTGTTCGGGGGCGGCGCTGGCCGGGGTCATCCCGGCGGCCGCGCCGCCGCCCGTGCCGCCGTCGGTCCACTCGACCGGTACGACGGCTTCCGCGCCGGGCGGCAGCGGGGCGCCGGTCATGATCCGGGCAGCCTCGCCGGGGCCCACGGTGGGCAGCTCACCGCTGCCCGCCGCGACGTCCCCGACGACGGTGAGCACCGCGGGGAACTCCTCGCTCGCACCCTGGACGTCGGCCGTTCGGACGGCGTAGCCGTCCATGGAGCTGTTGTCGAAGGGCGGGAGGGCGACGGGCACGGTCACGTCCTCGACCAGGACACAGCCCTGGGCGTCCAGCAGTTGGAGCTCGATGGGCTCCAGCGGCCGGACGGCCGAGAGGACGTCCGCGAGGTGCTCGTCCACGGACCACAGACGGTGGCCGGTGTCCTGCGGTGCGGAACTGCTCAAGGTGCTACATCTCCTCCGTGACGTAACGGTGAAGCCAGGTGCGGAACTCGGGGCCCAGGTCCTCACGCTCGCACGCGAGGCGGACGATGGCCCGCAGGTAGTCGCCGCGGTCCCCGGTGTCGTAACGACGGCCCCGGAAGATCACGCCGTGCACCGGACCGCCGACGGTCTCGTCGGCGGCCAGCTTCTGCAGGGCGTCGGTGAGCTGGATCTCCCCACCGCGGCCCGGCTCGGTCTCCCGCAGTATGTCGAAGATCGCGGGGTTGAGGACGTAGCGTCCGATGACCGCGTAGTTGCTGGGGGCGTCCTGGGGGTCCGGCTTCTCGACGAGGCCGGTGATGCGGACGACGTCCTCCTCGTCCGTGGCCTCGACGGCGGCGCAGCCGTAGAGGTGGACGTTGGCCGGGTCGACCTCCATGAGCGCGATGACGGTGCCGCCGGTACGGGCGTAGATGTCCGCCATCTGGCGCAGCAGCGGGTCGCGCGGGTCGATGAGGTCGTCACCGAGCAGGACGGCGAAGGGCTCGCGGCCGACGTGCGGCTCGGCGCACAGCACCGCGTGGCCCAGGCCCCGCGGGTCACCCTGGCGGACGTAGTGCATGGTGGCCAGGTCGCTGGACTCCTGGACCTTCTTCAGGCGGTCGTCGTCGCCCTTGGCGATGAGGGCCGACTCCAGCTCGTAGTTCCGGTCGAAGTGGTCTTCCAGGGCACGCTTGTTACGCCCAGTGATCATGAGAACGTCATCGAGCCCGGCCCCGACGGCCTCCTCGACCACGTACTGGATGGCCGGCTTGTCCACAACCGGGAGCATTTCCTTCGGGGTCGCCTTGGTCGCCGGAAGGAAGCGGGTGCCGAGGCCAGCGGCCGGAATCACGGCCTTCTTGATCACGGGGTGCAACATAGTCATGCCCCGAACGATAGTGGGCTTCCGTCGAACGCCGGACGGGACCGCATCAGGTAGATACAGGTATGCCCCGATTCGGAAGGATATTTGATTTCCTCGTGGCAGAGAACCAGCCCACCGCCTCCGCCAAGGCCGAACTGCGCCGGGAACTGCTCGCCGCACGCCGCGCCTTGTCCCCCGAAAACCGCCGTACGGCGGCCGCCGCACTCGCCGTCAGCTCCTTCGAACTGCCCGAACTGGCCGGTGCCCGCACGGTGGCGGCCTACGTCTCCGTCGGCACCGAACCCGGTACCCGGGAACTCCTCGACGCCCTGCGCGCGGCCGGCAAGCGGGTGCTGCTCCCCCTGCTGCTGCCCGACGACGACCTCGACTGGGCGGCGTACGAAGGCCCGGACACACTCGCCGAGGCCGCCCACCCGGGCAAGATGCGGCTGCTGGAGCCGACCGGCCCCGCACTCGGACCGGACGCGATCACCGGGGCCGACGCCGTGCTGCTGCCCGGGCTCGCCGTGGACGGCCGCGGCATGCGCCTCGGTCGCGGCGGGGGCTCGTACGACCGGGTGCTGGAGCGCGTGGAGCGCGCCGGGGCGCATCCCGCACTCGTCGTGCTCCTCTACGACGACGAGGTGGTCGCGCGGGTCCCGGAGGAACCGCACGACCACCCCGTGCAGGCGGTGGCCACCCCGTCAGGGGTGCGCCGCTTCAGTGCATGACGACCTGGTCCGCGCCCTGACCCTTACGAACCCTCGGGCTTGAGGGTCAGGGTGTCGACCGTGGCCTTCTCGACGGCGTCCTTGCCGAAGGGCCACTCCAGCAGCTCGCCCTTGGCCCACATCGTCGTCTGGTCCGTGTAGTGCGCGTTGTACGCGTGCCCCGAGGCACCCGTCAGGTTGATCCAGCGCGACTTGTCGAGGTCGTTGAGGTTCACGACCATCCGCATCGAGGGCACCCACGTGACCCCGTACCCGCTGGAGGCGTTCCAGCCGGTGGCGTTGACCGTGGCCTCGCCGCCGCCCACGTTCCACGGGCCGCGGTTGAGGAGCCACTGCATGAAGCCGGGGCCCTCGGTGCCGATCGTCTGGTTCTTCAGCGTCAGCTGGTGCAGCCGGCCCCAGCTCCAGGTGGACTGGTCCTTGCCGAGCTTGGCGGTCAGCTCCCAGCGGGCGTCCCTCATGGCCCGGGCGAAGAGCTCGTCGCGGGTGGTGGCCGCCGGCTGGGTCACGGTCTGCGGCGAGGTCCACCACGGCGACTTCTCGTCCTTGACCAGGCGGCGGACCACCTCGAACCAGCGGTCGCCGCCGTCGGGCTGCGCCGAGTCGGAGCCGCGGGTGCCGCATTCGCGGACCGTCTTGGCGAGGTCGTCGGCCGGGCCGGTGCCGTTGCCGAGGACGTTCATGCAGCTGCCCTCGATCCGCAGCTCCTTGGGCATCTTGTCGCCGAAGGAGAGCTTGAGGATGTTGCGCCAGACCGCGTTGAAGTAGGCCGCGGCCGCCGAGTCGGGCTCCTGCGTGTAGTTCCAGCCGTCCAGCAGCTTCTGCGCGGCGCGCACGCCCGGGTCCGAGACCTCTATCTTCGCCAGCATCGGGGTCAGCAGCGCGGCGATCTCGCTGCTGTTGTCCATCTGCATGGTGCGCATGTCGTCGGTCGAGATCCGGCCGCCGTCCTTGATCTTCGCCTCGATGAGGTCGTTGATCCGCTGGCTGCGGGCGCCGTAGCCCCAGTCGGTGGTCAGCACGTACGGGTACTTGCCCGCGCCCGTCCCGCTCTCCACGACGGCCTGGTTGGCGGTGACGATGTAGCCGCGGGACGGGTTGAGGTCCCAGGGCATCTCGTTCTGCTGTATGTAGCCGACGTTGCTGTCCCTGCCGCCCTTCCAGGCGTACTTGGAGTCCCAGCCCGGGGCGGGCATCCGGCCGTCGTGCTGGCCGCGCACCGGGATGCGGCCCGGGGCCTGGTAGCCGATGTTGCCGTTGGCGCCCTTGTTGTCGGCGTAGATCAGGTTCTGGGACGGGACCTCGAAGTCGGCGGCCGCCTTGCGGAAGTCGTCGAAGGTCTTGGCCTTGTCGAGCTTGAAGACCGCGTCCATGGACTTGCCCGGGTCCAGCGCCGTCCAGCGCAGGGCGACGGCGTAGCCGTCCCCGCGGTCGGGGGCGGAGCTGGCGACGGGGGCGCGGGTGCCGACGGTGCCGAGCTCCTCGCTGCGGTCGGAGACGAGCGGGCCGTTGTTGGTCGTGCGGACGGTGATCTTCTTGCTGTCGCCGCCCGCGACCTTGATGACCTCTTCACGGGTGGCGAAGGGGAGCACCCTGCCGTCGTACACGTAGCCCTCGGGCTTGACCTGCTCCAGGTAGAGGTCGGTGACGTCGGCACCGAGGTTGGTCATGCCCCAGGCGATGTCGGTGTTGTGGCCGATGACCACGCCGGGCATGCCCGAGAAGGTGTAGCCGGCCACGTCGTACTGGCACTGGGGCGAGACCGCGCGGCAGTGCAGGCCCATCTGGTACCAGACCGAGGGCAGCTGCGGGGACAGGTGCGGGTCGTTCGCGAGCAGCGGCTTGCCGGTGGTCGTGTACTTGCCGGAGACGACCCAGGAGTTCGAGCCGATGCCGCTGCCGTTGGGGCCGAGGATCGCGGGGATCTTGTCCAGGGTGTCGGCGAGGGAGGTCAGCTGGGTGCGCAGGCCCACGGTCGCGCCCTGGGCGGCGGTGTTGCCGGCCAGGCCGTTGGCCGGGCCGTCGACCGGGCCCGTGACGGCCGAGGTCTGGGTTCCGGCGGCGTTGCCGCTGCCCGAGCCGGTACCGGTACCGGTACCGGTGCCCGAGCCGTTGCCGGCGGCGACGCCCTGCGGGCTGTACTTCCCGCCGTCGACCTTGCCGCCCTCGACGATCGGCTTGTTCCGGTCGAAGGGGTACGGCGGGTAGAGCTCGTCGATCTGCGCCTGCGAGAGCTTGGTCGCCATCAGCGCGCGGTCGATCTCGTCCTGCATGTTGCCGCGCAGGTCCCACGCCATCGCCTTGAGCCAGGCCACCGAGTCCACCGGCGACCACTGCTCGGGCTTGTAGTCGTCGCTGAGCTCGAGCGCGGCGTGCTCGACGGAGAGGTCCTTGCCGGACTTCCCCTTCAGGTACGCGTTGACCCCGTCGGCGTAGGCCTGGAGATACTTCTTGGTCTCGGGCGAGAGCTTCTTGTCGAACTCCTCCTGCGCGACCTGGCGCCAGCCCAGCGTGCGCAGGAAGGCGTCGGTCTCGACCTGTCCGGAACCGAACATCTCGGAGAGCCGGCCGGACGTCATGTGACGTCGTACGTCCATCTCCCAGAACCGGTCCTGCGCGTGCACGAAGCCCTGCGCGCGGAAGAGGTCGTCGTCGTTGTCCGCGTAGAGCTGCGGAATGCCGTGGGCGTCGCGCTTGACGTCGACGGTCCCGGTCAGGCCCGGCACCTTGAGGGAGCCGGTCGTCTGGGGGAAGGAGGCGCGCACGCTGTCCACGCTCCAGTACGCCCCGTAGCCGAGGCCCGCGAAGAGCGCCAGGACCAGGACGAGCACGATCAGACGGGCGCGTCGTCCCTTCTTCTTGACGGGAGGAGCGGTTTCGTTGGCGGGCATCGCTGTCCTTAGAGGGGCAGGGTGGTCCTGGGAGTACTGGGAGCAACCATAGGCGCACGACCGCCTTCGTTGATCCGCCAGGGGTCGAGGTGCTGAGGACAGGGGGGAACAGGCGTTTCACAATGTGGTTATCGCGTAAAGGGCGCGTCAAAGATTAGGTAAGGTAACGAACTACTTGCCGAACTTGTCGCCGGGAGGATCGATCCGCCGGGCGCATTGAGGAGGGCCGCCCGCTGACTGTCCACACGCTCAATGAGCTTCTGCTGGTCTGCTCGCTCGTGCTGCTCGTCGCCGTGGCGGCGGTACGCATCTCTTCACGCAGCGGCCTCCCCAGCCTGCTCATCTACCTCGGCATAGGCATCGCGATAGGACAGGACGGCATCGGCAACGTCGTATTCGACAATGCCGAGCTGACCCAGGTCATCGGTTATGCCGCGCTCGTCGTGATCCTCGCCGAGGGTGGTCTGGGCACCAAGTGGAAAGAGATCAAGCCGGCCCTGCCGGCCGCGGTCATGCTGTCACTGGTGGGCGTCGCAATCAGCGTGGGCGTGACGGCGGCGGGAGCGCATTACCTGGTCGGGCTGGAATGGCGCCAGGCCCTGCTGATCGGCGCGGTCGTCTCCTCGACCGACGCGGCGGCCGTCTTCTCGGTGCTGCGCAAGGTGCCGCTGCCGGCCCGGATCACCGGCGTGCTGGAGGCCGAGTCCGGTTTCAACGACGCACCCGTCGTCATCCTGGTGGTGGCCTTCTCGACCGTCGGCCCGGTGGACGAGTGGTACGTCCTGATCGGGAAGATCGCCCTGGAGCTGGCGATCGGCGCCGCGATCGGCCTGACCGTGGGCTTCCTGGGCGCGTACGGGCTGCGGCACGTCGCGCTGCCCGCCTCCGGCCTCTACCCGATCGCCGTGATGGCCATCGCCATCGTGGCGTACGCGGCCGGCGCCATCGCGCACGGCTCCGGCTTCCTCGCGGTGTACCTGGCGGCGATGGTGCTCGGGAACGCGAAGCTTCCGCACTGGCCTGCCACCCGGGGCTTCGCCGACGGGCTCGGCTGGATCGCCCAGATCGGCATGTTCGTGCTGCTGGGCCTGCTGGTCACCCCACACGAGCTGGTCCGCGACTTCTGGCCCGCCGTGGTCATCGGGCTGGTGCTGACGATGGTGGCGCGGCCGCTGGAGGTCTTCATCAGCCTGCTGCCCTTCCGGATCTCCTGGCAGGAGCAGGTGCTGATGTCGTGGGCGGGCCTGCGCGGGGCCGTGCCCATCATCCTGGCGACCATCCCGATGGTGTCCGGGATCGAGGGCAGCGACCGGGTCTTCAACATCGTCTTCGTGCTGGTCGTCGTCTACACCCTGGTGCAGGGCCCGACCCTGCCCTGGCTCGCGCGCAAGCTGAACCTGGGAAGCGGGGACGAGGGCGCGTTCGACCTCGGGATCGAGTCGGCGCCGCTGGAGAAGCTGCGCGGGCACCTGCTCTCCTTCTCGATCCCGCCGGCCTCGCGGATGCACGGCGTGGAGGTGAGCGAGCTGCGGCTGCCGCCGGGGGCCTCGGTCACGCTGGTGGTCCGGGACGCGAAGAGTTTCGTACCGGCGCCGTCGACCGTGCTGCGGCGCGGGGACGAGCTGCTGGTGGTGGCCACGGATCCGGTGCGGGACGCGGCGGAGGCACGGCTGCGGGCGGTGGCCCGGGGCGGCAAGCTCGCGGGGTGGCTGGGCACGGGCGGACCCGTTTCGCGCTAGCGCACCGTTAGAGCGTCGTTCTAATTCCGCCGATTTGGCCGAGGTATGCCCGATTTTGCCTGCTTTTCCGGGCTCTTTACATGCGAAGCAGCCGTTAATCCCAGGTGAAGACACCCCTTGTCGCCGAATTCACAGGGCGTGGTAGTGGCTTTCCCTGTACGATGAAGGCACACCAGATCGAACCAACTCTGCCTGACGCAGAGCTGGCGCGACCGCAAAGCGGCCGTGGCACCACCCCGACGTGGGCGCCCAGGTATCACTCGGTTCTGCGCAAGAGGACAGCTCTCGGGGCTCCCACATGTACGGGTGCGGTCGCTCACAAGGCGAAGCACCGTCCGCAGACGGGGACGCTCTACCAGGCAGCGGAAAGGCAAGGCCGTGACATCCGCGGTCACGACCGACACGTCCGCCCGCCCCGGCTACGGGCAGCTCCTGCGCACTCCCGGCGCCCTCGGCTTCGTACTCCCCGGCTTCGCAGCACGACTCCCCTTCGGCATGCTGACGATCAGCATCCTGCTGCTGGTCCAGCACACCACCGGTTCCTACGGCAGCGCCGGCATCGTCGCGGCCGTCACCGGTATCTCCATGGCACTGTCCGCCCCGCTGATGGGCATCTTCACCGACCGCTTCGGCCAGACGGCCGTCCTGCTGCCCGTGGTCCTCGCACACTCCGCCGCCGTCACCGGCCTGGCCGCGCTCGCGCTGCTGGACGCCCCGGTCTGGGCGCTGGCGCTGGCCGCCGTACCCACCGGTGCCTCGGTGCCGCAGGTCGGACCGATGGTCCGGGCACGCTGGGCCGCCAAGCTGGAGGGCTCGCCGCTGCTGCCGACGGCCGCCGCCTTCGAGTCCGTCACCGACGAGTTCACCTTCGTCGTCGGGCCGGTCCTCGCGACCGCGCTGTGCACCGGCGTCCACCCGGCGGCCGGCCTGGTCACCGAGGCCACGCTGACCCTGCTCGGCGGCCTGCTCTTCGCTGCCCAGCGGGCCAGCCAGCCCACGACGCACGCCCCGTCGCTCACCGGTGAGAAGCGCGCCTTCGCACTGTCCTTCCCGGGCCTGCGCGTCCTGATCTTCGCCTTCTTGGGGATCGGCGCCGTCTTCGGCGGCATGCAGGTCTCGCTCGCCGCCTTCTCCAACGAGATCGGCAACCCCGGCGCCAACGGCCTGCTCTACGGAGTCTTCGCCGCGGGCAACATGATCGCCGGTATCGCCATGGGTGCCATCGCCTGGAAGATCGGCCCGCGCCGCCGGCTGATCCTGGGCTACATCGGCCTCACCGCCGCCGCGTCCGTCCTGTGGGCCGCGAACTCGATGATCCTGCTGGGCGCGATCGGCCTGGTCGTCGGCCTGTGCATCGCCCCGGCGCTGATCACCGGCTACACGATGGTCGAGCAGCTGGTCCCCGCGAACGCGCGGACCGAGGCCTTCACCTGGCTGACCGGCTCGATCGCCTTCGGTCAGGCCATCGCCGTCATCCTGGCCGGCCGTCTGACGGACGCGCACGGATCCTCGTTCGGCTTCCTGGTGCCCATGGGTGCCACCGCGCTCGCGCTGACCACCCTGCTGGCGCTGCGCGCGAAGCTCGCCCCGAAGGCCCCGAGCCGGATCGTGAACGCGTCCGCGCAGGAGGCCGCGCCTGCGGCCGCAGCCCCGGCGAAGACGCAGTCGAAGACCCAGGCGGCCACCCGCATCACCCCCTCGCCGGCCTCCCGTAACCGGGTGAACGAGCGTGGGATGGGTCACCGCGTGCCGGTGACGGTGGACTGATCCGCCGGAATACGTCACCATGGAGCGTCGTTAGCACTCATTGAGTCAGAGTGCCAGGAGGAAATTCGTGCCGACCTACCAGTACCAGTGCACCGAGTGCGGTGAGGGCCTTGAGGCCGTGCAGAAGTTCACCGATGACGCACTGACCGTGTGCCCGAGCTGCGACGGACGCCTGAAGAAGGTGTTCTCCGCGGTCGGCATCGTCTTCAAGGGCTCCGGTTTCTACCGGAACGACAGCCGTGGCGCGTCGTCGAGCAGCACCCCTGCCTCGAAGCCGTCGTCCAGCTCCTCGTCGTCCTCGACGTCGACCGCTGCCGCCGCTCCTGCCGCCTCGTCCTCCTCGACGTCGTCGAGCTCGTCGAGCAGCAGCTCCACGTCGGCCGCCTGATCGCCACTCTCCAAGGCCCCGCCGCCCTTACCGGCAGCGGGGCCTTCGGCATGCCCACGGCAGGGCCTTAGGGTGGACCGCATGGTGAACGCAGAGATCGGTGTCATCGGCGGCTCGGGCTTCTACTCCTTCCTGGAGGACGTCTCCGAGATCCAGGTGGAGACCCCGTACGGACCCCCGAGCGACTCCCTGTACGTGGGTGAGCTGGCCGGGCGCCAGGTGGCCTTCCTGCCCCGGCACGGACGCAGCCACACCGTCCCCCCGCACAAGATCAACTACCGGGCCAACCTGTGGGCCCTGCGCTCGGTCGGCGTCCGCCAGGTGCTGGGCCCGTGCGCGGTCGGCGGTCTGCGGGCCGAGTACGGGCCGGGCACGCTGCTCGTTCCCGACCAGCTCGTCGACCGTACGAAGGCCCGCGCCCAGACCTTCTTCGACGGTGAGCCCCTGCCGGACGGTTCCGTTCCGAACGTCGTGCACACCACCTTCGCCGACCCGTACTGCCCGGTGGGCCGGTCCGTGGCGCTGGCGGCGGCCCGCGGGCGGGACTGGGAGCCGGTGGACGGCGGCACCATGGTCGTCATCGAGGGACCGCGCTTCTCGACGCGCGCCGAGTCGCGGTGGCACGCGGCGGCGGGCTGGTCGGTGGTCGGCATGACCGGCCACCCGGAGGCGGTCCTCGCCCGTGAGCTGGGGCTCTGCTACACCTCGATGGCCCTGGTCACGGACCTGGACGCGGGTGCGGAGACCGGTGAGGGCGTCTCCCACACCGAGGTCCTGAAGGTGTTCGGCGAGAACGTCGGGCGGCTGCGCAAGGTCCTCTTCGACGCGGTGGCGGCCCTGCCGGCCACGGAGACCCGGGCCTGCCTGTGCACGCACGCGCACGACGGGTGGGACCTGGGCATCGAGCTCCCGTAACCCCCTCCGGGGCGTCCCTGGGGACGCGCCGGCCGGGTTGTCAGTGGCAGCCTCTAGCCTGCCGGCATGGGAAATCGGGGCGGGATGGCCGTGGCGCACGCCACGGTGGCGGAGCTGTGGGAGTTCGCGGCCGGGGTCGGGTGCGCGGACGTCGACGGCGACGAGGACCTGGGTGGTGGCTGGTCGGCCGTGTACTACGCCGACCAGCCGGACGGCGCCGCCGCGGCGCTGGCGCGGCGGACCGGGGCGCCGGTGCTCACGGTGGCCTACCTCGACAGCGATGTCGGCTTCGTCGAGGGCGCCACCTTCGCCGGGGGCCGCTTCAAGGCGCTGCTCAACCGGGAGACGGCCGAGGGCTACGAGATACCCGTCGACCGGTTCCCCGTCGAGGCGGCCCTGGCGGGCGCCCTCGACTGGGCGGCCGCGGGCGGACTGACCGCCGACCCGGAGGCTGTGCGGGCCGTCCTCACCGGCTCCGAGGTCTTCGCGGAGGACCTCGCGGGACGGCTCCTCGGCGCGCTCGGGATCTCGCCCGCGGCGCCCGGCGAAGAAGACGCCTAGAAAAAGGGCCCGGCGGCTGTCACATCCGGCGCGGCTGTCCGGTCCTCCCTGGTGAAGGCGGAAACGAAGACCGCCCCAGCCAGGGAGATGACTGTCATGCCGCGTATCTCGCTCACCCCGCCCCGCACCCTGCTCATGCGGATCGGGGCCTGGTACTCGCGCCGCACGTACGGCAAGGTGCTCGACCCCGGGCAGGCCTACGGGCACAACTCGCGCGTGCTCTTCTCCTACGTCCGGCTGGAGCGGAGCGTGGCGAAGTGGAATGCGCTCGACGCCGGGCTCAAGCACCTCGCCGTGATGGCGGCGGCGGCCCGTGTCAACTGCTCGTGGTGCATGGACTTCGGCTACTGGGAGGGCCACGAGCTGGGCCTGTCGGCCGAGAAGATCGAGCGGGTGCCGCAGTGGCGGGAGGCCCGTGAGGTGTTCACCGAGCTGGAACTGCTGGTCATGGAGTACGCCGAGGCCATGACGGAGACCGAGCCGGCGGTCACGGACGAGCTCGCACGGGAACTGATCGCGCGGCTCGGCGAGGCGGCCTTCGTCGAGCTCACCGCGATGGTCGCGCTGGAGAACTTCCGCTCGCGCGTCAACAGCGCCTTCGGCCTGACCAGTCAGGGCTTCGCGGAGGCCTGCCAGGTCCCGGCCCGGCGGTGACCTCGACAATGGCGGCGTGAACACCGACCTCCCTCTCGCCGACCCCACTCTCGCCGACCGCAGGGTCATCGTCGCCCTCGACTTCGACGACCGCCGGACCGCCGAGGCGCTCGTCGAGCGCCTCGGCGACGCGTGCGGCTTCTACAAGATCGGCCTGGAGCTGCTGACCGCCGCGGGCCCCGGACTCGCGCGGGACCTCGCCGGGCGGGGGCACGAGGTCTTCCTCGACCTGAAGCTCTTCGAGATCCCGAACTCCGTCGCCGGCGCGGTCCGGGCCGCGGGCGCGCTCGGCGCGTCCATCGTGACGGTGCACGCCATGGGCGGTACGGGGATCATGTCCGCGGCGGTGGAGGCGGCGCGGGAGTTCCCGCGGCTGCGGGTACTGGCGCTGACGGTGGTCACCAGCATGACCGGGAGCGACCTCGCGGACATCGGCGTGGCCGCGGACACCGAGGAGCAGGTGCTGCGGCTGGCCCGGCTGGCCGCGGGCGCGGGCTGTGACGGGGTCATCGCCTCGCCGCGGGAGGCCGGTGTGCTGCGTGAACTCCTGGGGCCGGACCGGCTGATCGTCACGCCGGGGGTGGTCCTGGAGCCGGAGGGGGCGACGGGCGGGCACGCCCGGCCGGGAACGCCGCGGGCCGCCTTCGCGGCCGGGGCCTCGCACGTCGTGGTGGGCCGGTCGGTCGCCCGGGCGGCGGACCCGGTGGCCGCGCTGCGGCGGGTGATTTCCTCCGCCGGCTGACTCGTGCGGGTGACGGGGTTGTCCACAAGCTGGGGATCGTCCACAGGCCGCGACGGGTTTTCCGGGGAGGCGGGATCGTGAGATGTGTCCGGGCGCCGGGTCCGGACACGGCAACTCACTCGGTCTGGTGGTGTTCGTCATGTCCCGTACGTCCGCGGCCTCTTCGGTCCGCTCCGCCTCCTCCGCCTCCTCTGCTCTCTCTGCTCTCTCCGCCTCCTCCGCTCCCTCCGCCCCATCCGCGCTCTCCGTCTCCTCCGCTCCCTCCGTCTCCTGCACCTCCTCCGCTTCCCGTTCCGCCCGCGCTACCGCCGCGTGCGCGACGTCCTCCGCGTGTCCCCCCGCGCGCCCGGTCCCGCCGTTCCCGCCGCTGCGCGTGGGGCGGGGCGGGGACCGGCTGCGCCGGGCCGTGCGACGGCGGCGCCGGGCCGCCTCGGCCGCGCTGGCCGTGGTGGCTGCGGCCGTGGCGGTGGGCGGGACGGAGGCTCAGGCCTCGCGGGGCGCCGCGCGGCCCGAGGTGCCGCGGGCCTCTCAGCGTGCGGCACCACCCGCCGCGGTGCGGATGGTGTCGGCGCCCGTGCGCATCGCGGACGCGGCGACGGTGCGGCTGCTGCGGCCCGGGGACCGGGTGGACGTGGTCGCGGCGGAGCGCACCGGGCCGCCCAGGGTGGTGGCCGCGGGGGTGCTGGTCGCCGAAGTTCCCGATCCGGACAAGGGTGTTGCGGACGGTGGGGCGCTGGTGGTGCTGTCCGTTCCGCGGGATGCCGCGCCGGGTCTCGTGGGCGCCGGCGCCACGACGCGGCTGGCGGTGACGTTGTGCTGATTCGCACACGCGGGCAGTCAATTCACCTCAAGGTGGGGGCCGATTGGACACGCCGCGCCCGCACTGCCGTAGCTTTCGGAACCGTTGGCTCCGTGTTAGGTAGATGTGAAGAGAGGCTCAGTGGTGAGCGAGAAGAAGCAGGGGAGCGTGCTGGCAGGCTTCAAGGCCTTCCTGATGCGCGGCAATGTGGTCGACCTGGCGGTGGCCGTGGTCATCGGCGCCGCGTTCACGAACATCGTGAACTCCGTGGTCAAGGGGATCATCAGCCCGGTGGTGGGCGCGGTCGGCACGAAGAGCCTGGACGGCTACAAGTCCTGCCTCAAGGCTCCTTGCGCCATCGGCGCGGACGGGCAGCCGACGGGTGTGGAGATCCTCTGGGGCTCGGTGCTGAACGCGACGCTGACCTTCGTCATCACCGCCGCGGTCGTGTACTTCCTGATGGTGCTGCCGATGTCGAAGTACCTCGCCAGGCAGGAGGCCCGGCGCAAGGCGAAGGAAGGTGTCCAGGAGGTCGTCGAGATCACCGAACTGGAGCTCCTGAAGGAGATCCGGGACGCGCTGGTCGCGCAGCGCGGTGGTGGCACGCCCCCCACCGGTTCACGCAACGGTTTCTGACCTCTCCGGCCGCCCGGGCCGGTCAGACGTGGTGCGGGGGCTTCTCGTCGAGGAAGCGGGCCAGGTCGGCCGCGCTTCCGCCGGCGGGCGGCCGCTCGCCCCAGCCGTGGTCGGTGTCGTCCGAGGACTGCTGGTCCAGCGGGTCGTCGAAGACCAGCCTGGGCTTGGGCCGCGGCTTGTCGGCCTCGGGGGCGGTACGTGAGGGCTGCGGGCCGGGGGCGGGGGTGTTGCTCATGCCTCCAGGGTACGGCCGCCCTCTCCCCCGCCCCGGCCCCCGGCCCGTCCCCGGCCCTGTCTCCCGGCCCGATCCGGCCGCCCGCCCCGGCTCCGGGGTGGGTGTCGGACCGCCGGCACACCGCCGGGCAGCCGGGACGGAGACCGGTGAGGCGCCGGTGACGGAGCCCGCCTCCGTACGCGACCGCCCAGGGGGCAGGGCCGCAGGCCGCGCCTCGCATCCGCCCGGGGCACACGGGCCCTGCGGGCCGCGCGTCCGCCCTGCCGGCGGTCCCCGCCTCTGGTCTCCTGGCCGGTATGGCCTACTCCCCCATGACCGCTCGCAGCCCCGACGAGCTCCACCGTGCCGCCACCCCGCTGGAGCTGTTCTTCGACCTCTGCTTCGTCGTCGCCATCGCCCAGGCCGGCGCCCGGCTGGTGCACTCGCTCGCGGAGGGCCATCCCGGCGCCGGGGTGGTCGGCTACTTCTTCGTCTTCTTCGGCGTGTGGTGGGCCTGGATGAACTTCACCTGGTTCGCCTCGGCGTACGACGTGGACGACGTCCCGTACCGGATCGCGACGCTCGTCCAGATCGCCGGTGTGCTCGTGTACGCGGCCGGGGTGAGCCGGGCCTTCGACGACAACGACTGGGCGGTCGCGGTCACCGGCTACATCATCATGCGCGTGGCCCTGACGGCGCAGTGGTTGCGGGCCGCCTCCGGGGAGCAGGGCGAGGCCCGGGCGTCGGCGCTCAAGTACGCGGCCGGGCTGGTGATCTGCCAGCTGGGCTGGATCGGCCTGCTGTTCGTCCCGGACGACCTGAAGCGCTGGCTGTTCCTCGTGCTGCTCATCGCCGAGCTGGGGGTTCCGGTGATCGCCGAGCGCGGGCACCAGACGCCCTGGCACGCGCACCACATCGTGGAGCGGTACGGCCTGTTCACCATCATCGTGCTCGGCGAGACGATCGCCGCGGCCACGGTGGCGGTCAAGTCCGCGATCGACGAGCACGAGGCGCTGGGCCGGCTGCTGCCCATCGCGGCGGGCGGACTGCTGATCGTCTTCGCCGCGTGGTGGATCTACTTCGCCGTGCCGATGCACCAGCACCTGAACTCCAACCGCGAGGCCATCCCTTGGGGTTACGGGCATCTGCTGATCTTCGCCTCGGGCGCGGCGATCGGCGCGGGGATCGAGGTCGCCGTCGAGCATGCGGTGGGCAAGGCGCACATCTCCCAGGTCGCCGCGAACGCCGCCGTCATGGTCCCGACCGCGCTGTTCCTGATGATGGTGTGGCTGCTGCACTCCCGGCACTTCAAGCGCGGCCTCGCCCAGCAGCTGGTCCTGCCGGTGTCCGCCCTCGTGACGCTCGCCTGCACCTGGTCGGGTACGTACGCCGTCCTCTGGGCGGGCCTCGTCGGGGTGCTGACGGTGGCGGTCGGTCTGACCCTGTCCACGCGGGCCGGTGCGGCCGCCGGCGCCGCCGCCTGACTCCCCCGGCCCGCGCCCGCCCCACGCGGCCCGTACCCGCACGCGTACCCGCACCCCGCCGAACCGTCACTCCCGTGCCCCCGCCACCGTTCTCCAGCGCAGAACGACGCGCACCGACTGGAGGCCCTGCCTTGACACTCCCGGCACAACGCCACGGCACCGACCCCGGCAGGGAGCTGGCCGAGCCAGGCTTCTGGCAGCAGCCCCCCGCCCACCGCCTCGCGGCCTTCGCCCGGCTGCGCGCGGCCGAGGGCCCGGTGTTCGTCCCCGAAGGGTCCGGGCGCGGCCACTGGGCCCTGGTCCGCCACGCCCAGGTGCAGGAGGCGAGCCGCCTCCCCAAGGTCTTCGCCAGTGCCCCCGGCGTGACCACCCCCGAGCCGGCCCGCTGGGTGCGGGCCCTGTTCGGGGACTCGATGGTCAATCTGGACGGCCCCGACCACGCCCAGCTGCGCAAGATCGTGCAGCGCGCCTTCACGCCCCGCCTGCTGGCGGCCGCGGAGGAGGACATCCACGCCGTGGCCGCCCGCATCGTGGACGACGTACTGGCCGAGCGGCCCGACGAGTTCGTCTCGGCCGTGGCCTCGCGGCTGCCCCTGGAGGTCATCTGCAACATGATGGGCATCCCCGAGCACTACCGGGCCGAGATCGCCGACCGCGTCAACCACGCCTCGGAGAACATCGGTGTGGAGCGGGGCCTGGCCTCCCGGCTGCGGATGCCGGGGCGCGGGCTGCGTGCGCTCGCCCGTATGCAGCGGATGGTGGCGGGCATCGGGCGGGAACGCCGCAAGCACCCCACCGACGACCTGATCTCGGCGCTGGTCTGCGCGAACGTCGACGGCCAGGCCCTCGGGGCCCGCCAGCTCGGCGCCTTCTTCTCCCTGCTGATGGTCGCCGGGGTGGAGACCACCCGGAACGCGATCACCCACGGGCTGTCCCTGCTGACCGACCATCCGGACCAGCGGGACCTGCTGCTCTCGGACTTCGAGAAGTACGCCGACGGGGCGGTGGACGAGATGATCCGGCACTCGACGCCCATCATCCAGTTCCGCCGGACCGTGGCCGCAGAGCACACCATGGACGGACACGTGTTCCGGCCGGGCGACAAGGTGGTCCTCTACTACGCCTCCGCCAACCGCGACGAGGCGGTCTTCCCCGACTCGGACGCCTTCGTCATCACCCGCTCGCCCAATCCGCACCTGGGGTTCGGCGGCGGCGGACCGCACTTCTGCCTGGGCGCGCACCTGGCCAGGGTGGAGATGAAGGCCCTCTTCCGTGAGCTGCTGACCCGGCCGGTGGGGCTGCGGGCGGTGGGCCTGCCGGACCTGGCGGGGTCGAACTTCGACAACCGGGTCCGCTCGCTGCGGTTCGCCTTCGAACAGCCCTGACCCCTGCCCAGGCCCCGGCCCCGGGTGGAGCGGGACCGGCCACCGGGCAGGCTGGGGGCCCGGCGGCCGGAGCGGGTGGTGGCGGCACCCGGCCTGTGGTGACCGCTGCTACCGCTGTACGCGCCGCACGGCGAGGACGCAATGGGCGCTGCTGGTGAGCACGGACTCGTCGCCCGCGAAGGCCTGCAGGGTCTCCGGTGCGACCGGCCGGCCCGGGACCGCCTCGGGCCAGGCACGGGTGGCGAACAGGAAGTACGCCTGCCCGCTCTCGTCCGCCGCGGCGACCCACTCGTCGGGGGCGGTGCAGCGCGCGTTCATCCCGGGCAGGGTGAGCGCGATCTGGTTGCCCTCCAGCAGGATCTGCACCGGGAAGGTGGCCGCCTTGAGGGTGCCGTCCATGACCACGTCGCCGATGGGCAGGCCGATCTCCTCCAGCAGCCCGCGGGCGGCCGCCTCGCCGGCCTCCCGGCCCTGCGGTCCGTCACCGAGGGTGTAGGCGAGGAGGTACGGGATGTCGTGCGCCTCTTCGGGGTCTCCGATCCAGGCGAGCACCGAAAGGGTGCCGAGCTGGGACCGGTCGATTTCGGCTTGAGTAGAAGTCATGCGCGCACCCTAGTGGTCTCTCCGCCGCGCCTTTCACGGCCCTTCACCCGGGCGGGCTAGACGGCCCAGAATCCCTCTCCGGAATTCGCCTGCGTGTTCGCGTCCTGGTACTGGAGCCGCACAATGTGCGCGCTTTCCGGGATTTCGAACACCACCCACCCCTCGGCCCGCTCACCGACCTCCAGGGAATCGAAGACGATCGGTTTGCCGGTCGTGAGTTCACCGGTCTTCACCACCGGGTGACGCTGCCCCGCGCTGTCGTGCGCCCACATGCGTCCGAGGGCCCCGTACGAGGCTCCCCCCACGTTGACGAAGGACATCGAGGCGGCCACCCAGCGCTTCCCGGCGGGCGGGGCGAAGTTCTTGTCCACGCTGATCGCCGGGTCCACGAACGCCCCGAGTTCGACCTGGAGGTGCCGGCCGACCTGCGTGCCGTGCACCCGTGCGGTGCCACCCACATGGGCGTCCTGCACACCGGGCCGTGCGGGGGCCTGCGCCGCGCCCGGCGCCCCGTCGTCCACCACGACCGCCGGAGCGGCGGCGGGCGCGAGCGCGTCCGGCTCCGGGGCGCTCTGGCAGGCGGTGGCACCGAACAGAAGGAGCGGGAGCAGGGCGAGGACGGGCAGGGGGAGGGCGGGCTGGCGCATGCAAGATCCCTTCGGGGACGTATTTCGGCCAGTTTCACGCGCCCGGGCAGGTAATTGCGCTCAACGACACGAGCGCACGGAGCAAGTGCGTACGCCCACCTGCCAGCACAATGCGTTCCGGTGGAATCCCGCCATCCGTAGCACCTGGAGGAAGAATGCCCATCCCCGCCCGCCGAATGGCCCTGACGGCCTTCTCCGCACTGGCCGCCACCACGCTATTCACCGCTCCGGCCGGCGCCACGGTTTTCAATCAAGGGATTTCCGTACATCGCGACGCCTACGTCGCGAAGGACGGCGCCGTCACCCTTTCCGGGATGTACCACTGCGAGCAGGCGTCACCCATGGGGGCGATGCAGATCAAGGCGACCGTCGAGCAGGAGGGCGGCGGCCGGCTGAGCATCGGCGCCGAGCAGATCGTCTGTGACGGCCAGGAGCGCCGCTGGGTGGCCGGCGCCCCGGGTGCCTTCGTGAACGTGCACCCGGGCCACGCGGTGGTCACCGCGGAGCTCCAGGAGGTCCGGCTCTCGGGCCTGATGCCGAGGTCGGTCACCACGGTCGCCCAGGACGCGCAGGACGTCGAGGTCCGCGAGCACTGAGCGGTGGGGCCCACGGCCCGCGACCGGGTCCGGGTCCGGGGCCGGGTCCGGGGCCACGACCGGAGCCGGGGCCGGTAGCCGCCGCTACCGGCAGTCGGGGGCGACGCCCGTCATCGACATGAAGGCCACCGACCGGCACGCGGGGTCCGCGTGCGGTCGCCCCGTCGCCCGGTCCACGACGGCCGACACCCCGGCCACCAGCAGGAGCACGGCCAGGGCGCCCGTCACGGCGGCCTTGTTCAGCCCGCGCACAACACGATCCGTTCCATGGCTCGCATCATCACCCCGCCCCCGGCGCCCCACAACCCGGGGTGACCGCCCGGTCACCCCACGCTCCGGGGGCTGCCGCCCGCGTCGAACTCGCACCACACCGCCTTGCCGTCGCCCCGGGACTCCACGCCCCAGTGCGTCGCCAGCGCGTCCACCAGCAGCAGCCCACGCCCCGTGGTGGCCGCCTCGCCCGGGGTGCGCCGGCGCGGCCACACGCTGGAGCGGTCCTTGACCCACAGCCGGATCCGCCGGACCGGCTCCGGCAGCACCTCCATCGTCAGCACCGCCCCGCCGTCGGTGTGCAGCAGGGCGTTGACCAGCAGCTCCCCGGCCGCCAGCTCCACGTCGTCGGCGAGCTCCGGCACGCCCCAGTCGCGCAGGGCCTGGCGCAGGGCGTAGCGGGCCTCCGAGAGGCCTTCCGGGTCGGCCTGGTGGACGTACTGGTGGATGCGCGGCGCCCGGTGGGTGCCCGGGTCGGGGGCCCGGCGCAGCACCAGCAGGGCCACGTCGTCCCCGGAGCCCCAGCGCTCCCAGAGCCGGTCGGAGAGGTGGTCGGCGAGCGCCCCGGCCCCCTGGGGGCCGCTGCGCACCGCCTGGGCGAGGGCGTCCATCCCGGCGGTGATGGTGGTGCCCGGCTCCTCCACCAGGCCGTCCGTGCACAGCACCATGGTCTCCCCGGGCACCAGGTCGAGCCGGGTCTCGGGGAACTCCTCGTGCTCGAAGAACGAGGCCAGCCCGAGCGGCAGGCCGCCGCGCACCTTGGGCCAGCCCGTACGCCCGTCCGTGTGCCGGATCAGCGGTCCGAGGTGCCCGGCCCGGACCGCCCGTACGCCGCCCGTCTCCAGGTCCACCTGCGCGTACATGCAGGTGGCGAAGCGCTCGGTGTCCAGCTCGGCGAGGAAGCGCGAGGCCCGGGCCAGCACGGTGGACGGCGGATGGCCCTCCCCCGCGTACGCCCGCAGCGCAATCCGCAGCTGGCCCATGATCGCCGCCGCGTGCGTGTCGTGGCCCTGGACGTCGCCCACCACGACGCCCACGCGGTCGCGGGGCAGCGAGATCACGTCGTACCAGTCCCCGCCGACCTCCCGCCCGCTCCAGGCGGCGTGGTAGCGGACCGCGATCTCCCCGCCGGTGATCTCCGGGATCCGGCGCGGCAGCATGGCGGCCTGCAGGCCGGTCGCGAACTCCCGTTCCTGGTCGAAGAGGAGCGCCCGCTGGAGCGACTGGGCCACGATGCCCGCCAGGCCCAGGCAGAGGTTGCGTTCCTCCGGGCTGAACTCGGTGCGCCGCCGGTAGAAGAGGACCAGCCCGCCGATGGCCTTGGCCTGCGCGATCAGCGGCAGGTAGGCGGCGGCGTCGAACCGGATCCGGTTCAGGTAGTCCGCGAGGAGCGGGAACTCCCCGCCGAGCTCGGTGAGCGAGGTGACGAAACGTGCCTGCCGGGTGAGCACCGCGCGCGACAGCGGCAGCGAACCGTCCAGCCGGGTGAACCGGCGCTCGCTGAGGATCTCCAGGGACTCCCCGCTCAGCGCGATGATCTTGATGGTGCCGCCCTCGACGAGCCCCAGGGCCAGCCCGTCCGCACCGAGCCGTTCCAGCGCGCCCGCCCCGGTCAGCGCGGCCGTGACGTCGTCGACCGTCACCGCCCGCGACAGGGCCTCCGTGGTCCGCTGCACGATCGTCGTCTGCTGGGCGCGCGCCGCCTCCAGCTTGCGCAGCAGCGTCGCGTGGGCCAGCTCGGCGGTCGCGTCCCGGACGATCCCCACGATCCGCTCGGGCTGCCCGTCGCCGTCCCGCAGCACCCGGCCCGAGGTGTGCGTCCACTGGTCTCGGCCGTCGCGCCGGTTCACCATGAAGTACGCGCCGTACGTGTCCCCGCCGTCCGCCAGGACACCTTCGATGATCTCGGTCAGCCGGATCCCGTCCTCGTGCGGGATGCGCCGTCCGACGCCGGGAACGGTGCCGTCGAACTCCTCCGGCCCGAGGTCGAAGACCTCCATCGCGGCCTCGTCCAGCACCACCGTCCCGGCACCCAGGTCCCATTCGAGACTGCCCATGCCGTTGAGCGCGAACCGCTCCCCGGGCACGGTCACGGGGGACCGCCGGACCTGCTCGGGTCCGTCCCGTTCCGCCGCTGCCACGTTCCACACCACCTAACGGCCGGGCCAGCACGGCTGGGAGATCAGCCGCTCCCACTCCTCGTCAGGATGCCCCGGAAGGGTGCGCCCGGCCTCCTTCCAGCGCTTGACCACGGAGAGGTAGATCGTGGGCTGGTCGGCGTGGGAGGCCGTCGCGTACGGACCCGCGTACGGGCCCGCGTACGGCCCCGGGTACGCGGTGCGGTCGTACCCGCCGGCCCTGGCCCGACCGGCGGGCTGTTCCCCGCGGCTGGCGGGAATGCGTACCCAGCCTCGGCCCTGCGCTCGCTCCGAGCTCATCACGGACCCCTTCTCTCCGCGGATCTCACCGCAGATACGTCTTCGGATGCCCTGGGGGTACCCCCGGAACGTGCCCGGGGGAAACAGCCCGGCCCGGCCGGGCGACACCGGGGGAACCCGGCCGCGGACCCCGGGCACCGAGGCGCTTGCGGACTCCTCTCACCAGTCTCCCCGCCGTGAAGCCCGCGCCGTGCACGAATCGCATGGAAGGGCCGAATGAGGGAGCCGTCAGCAGCCCCGCGAAGAACAGCCCGGGCCACGAGGACTCGAACCCGGGGCTCAGCTCCGGCGCCCCGCTCTCCCCCACGGTCTCCAGCGCCGCCCGCAGCCCCGCGTCGAGCAGCTCCAACCGGGCCAGCTCCGGGACGAAGCCGGTGGCCGCGATGACGTGCGCGGTGTCCAGCACCACGGACTCCCCCGCCCGGTTGGTCAGCCCGAGCCGGGTCCGCTCGCCCACCGCCACCGCCCGGTGCAGCCGGTGTCCGAGCAGGACGGGGACGCGCCGCTCGAAGCGGTCCCGCAGCCACCAGGCACCGGCCGGGCCCAGCGCCGTCGCCGCGATCCGCTCCCGGGTGGGCGCGGGCAGCCGGCGCACCGCCCAGGGCAGCTCCGACCACGCCCAGCTGCGCCAGCCGGTGCCGAGGCCGCTGTGCGGATCCCGCAGGGCGCGCAGCGGGGGCCGGTCCAGGGGTTGCGGGACGGTGTTCCAGTTCAGCCGGGAGCGCCGGGCGACCAGGCAGGGCCGGGCGCCCTGCTCGGCCAGCAGCGCGGCGGTCTCCAGGGCCGCCTGCCCGGCCCCGAGCACGGCGACCTCGCGGCCCGCGAAGCGGCTCAGGTCCCGGTGGCCGCTGCTGTGCGAGTAATGCGCGGGCGGGAGCGCCCGCAGCGCCTCGGGGTGGCGGACGAAGGGCATCACCCCGACCGCGAGGGCCACCGTACGGGCGAGCAGGGGCGGTCCCTCGGCGGTGCGGACGCGGAAGCCGTCGCCCTGCGGGGTCACCTCCAGGACGGTCACCTCCTCCACCTCGGGCGCGGCCTGCCGGGCGAACCACATCCCGTACGCGCTGAACGTGCCGATCGGCAGCGGAGTGCCGTGTTCCGCGGCCATCCCGAGCGTCGCGCAGTAATCGGCCAGGGTGTACCGCCCGTCCGGCGCGGACAGGTTGGACGACCAGGGCTCCGACTTCAGGTACATGCCGTCGGGCATGTGGTCGCGCCACGAGGCCATGGGCCGCCCCAGCAGCCGTACGCCGAGCCCCGCGGCCGCCGCGTGGGCGGCGATCGACAGCCCGTACGGGCCCGCACCGATCACCACGAGATCGTCGATCCGCGTCAACGCCGCTCCTCCAGCTCGATGGTCACCGGCCCGGCCCGGTCGGCCGCGCCGGTCCGGGTCAACGGGTCAGCAGCTCGTCCGGCTCGGCCGAGGCCTCGGGCGGAACGGGACGGGAGGCCGGCGCGGCGGATCCCGCGCCGACGTCGGCGCCACCGGATCCGGCGGGCTCCTGGTTCCGGCCGCGCTGCCGGGGCGCGCGGACGACCGCGAGCGCCGTGCGGCGGCCCTGCTCCGGAACCCCGCGCAGCGCCCGTACACCCTTCCCCGCGCCCCTCCCCAGCAGGGCGCCGAGCATCGCCAGGAACGGCAGCAGGTCGTCGGCGGCGAACCAGGCCGTCTCGACGCGCCCCCGCTCGGCGGACCGCTTGGGGGCCCGCTTCGGGGCCGGCCCCTGGTCCCCGCCCGGTCCCGAGGACATGGACGCCCCCGCCGGCCCGGGTGGGTCCGCGGGTACCGCCGCCGGGCGGCGCGGCATCGACCCGCCCCGGATCCTCGCCAGCAGCGCGTAGTTCTCCGCGACGAACACCCGGCCCGGTCCGCCCGAAGGCTGCGGGACCTGCTGGCCCGTCAGGTCCAGGTACATCGCCTGTACGACGTCCAGCCCGGCCGAGTCGGCGAACAGCCGGAACTGCGCGCCCGGCCGCGGATTGAAGTCCACCAGCCGGAAGCAGCCCAGCTCGTCGCGGCGGAAGTCCAGGTCCAGGATCCCCTGGTAGCCCAGCCGTTCGGCGAGCCGCAGCCCCGCCTCCTCCACCGCCGGATCCGGCAGCCAGCGCCCCACGGCCGTCAGCCCCGTCCGCACCGGCCAGGACAGCTCCTTGCGGCCCGAGCCCGCGAGCAACGGACGCCCGCCCCGCGCGAAGGCGCCGTGGAAGAACCAGTCCGTGTCCGGACCGGCCGGCAGGAACCGCTGGAGCAGCAGCCTGCTCCCGGCCTCGGCGGAGCGCTCGTAGAGCCGGCGGGCCTCGGCGGTGGTGTGCACGAGCATGGTGCTGCGCAGCCCGTCGGCCCCGGCGGGCAGCAGCCAGGGCCGGCTCCACTTGGCGACCACCGGCAGGCCGAGCCGCCAGGCCGCCTCGGCCGCCTCGGCCCCGCTCGCCGGGATCACGGTCTCCGGGTGCGGGACGTCCCACCGCGCGCAGAGCCGCGACAGCTCGGCCTTGTCGGCCACCCGGGCGGGCAGGTTGTCGGGCTGATGGGGAATCCGGAAACGCTCCCTGAGCATCGGCGCGACCCGGGACACGGCGATCGCGCTCAGGTCGTCCATGGCGATGAGCACGGCCGGGCGGCCGATCCGCTCCGACACCCCGGTCAGGCACTCCAGCAGCGCCTCGGGCGCCTCGGGGTCCAGCCCGCCCGATGGCCCGGGATGCACGGCGCGCAGATAACGCGAACGCCCCATGGGACCTCCCCCGGCCTCGACGACGGCATGGACCTCCACGCCCTTGCGGCCAAGGGATCTGACGGCACCGAGGGTTCCGTGGTGGAACGGATTGCGGTCGAGTCTGAGCACAACGGCGGGCACATGGTTGAGATACGCGTGCATGGCAACGGTGTCTTTCACCTAGTCGGACCAAGCGGGAGTGGTGCGCACCTGCTAATGGCCTACGCGGCAGTCACCGGACAGGCCATTCGTCAGATCTGATGCCTAACGTCTTTGGTAAGCACACCGATTCAGGAAAGCTCGGGAGACGCCATGCCCAGACCACGCCGCCGACTGGCGAGCACCTGCATCGGTACGGTCACGGCCGGACTGCTGGCCACCGGCGCCGCGCTCGCGGCACCCGAGAAGGACCGGCCCGAGGGCTCGGACATCGCCATGGGCGCCTATCTCGACTACGGGCCGCCCGGGGTGGCCCGGATCCCGTACCTGTCGAGCTGGCTGGGCGGCAAGGAGATCCGGGTCGGGCACACCTATCTCCCCGGCGACAGGTGGGCCGGTATCGAGGGCAGGGTCTCGTTCCTGGAGGACTGGGCCGACTGGCGCCTGGCCGAGGACGACCGGCTGTTCGTCCTCAACGTGCCCATGCAGGAGCGGAACGAGGGCCGGGTGCCCGACTACCAGGTGGCCCAGCTGATCAGGGCGGGCGCGGAGGGCCGGTTCGACCGGCACTTCCAGCGCCTCGCCGAGCGGCTGGTGGAGCTGGGCGTCCCGGACACGGTGATCGTGCTCGGCTGGGAGATGAACGGCGTCACGTACACCCACCGGTGCGCACCGGACCCGGAGAACTGGAAGCGGTACTGGAAGCGCATCGTCAGCACGATGCGCTCCGTACCCGGTCAGGAGTTCACGTTCGACTTCGCCCCGAACCGGGGTGCGGACGCGATCGGCTGGACGAAGTGCTACCCCGGCGACGACGTGGTCGACGTCATCGGAATGGATTCCTACGACCAGGGTCCCGGCCGGGACTTCGACGACCAGATCACCCAGCCGTACGGGCTCCAGCAGCAGGTCGACTTCGCGAAAGCACACGGCAAGCCGATCTCCTACCCGGAGTGGGGGCTGTTCCGGCGCGGGGACAATCCGGAGTACGTGCGGCGCATGCTGAAGTGGATCGCGCAGCACAAGCCGCTCTACCACACCATCACCGACTACTGCCCGCACGGCGTGTGGCAGTGCAAGCAGAACCCGGAGTCCTCGAAGGCCTTCCGCGACGCGCTGACGCCGGAGCGGCCCGGCCCGGTGATCCCGACCCCGGTGGTGCCCACGCCCGTGGTGCCGACCCCGGTGGTCCCGACCCCCGTGGTGCCCACGCCGGTCGTGCCGACCCCGCAGGTCCCGACGCCCCAGGTTCCGACCCCGCAGGTGCCGACGCCCCAGGTGCCCACACCTCAGGTCCCGACGCCGGAGATCCCGAAGCCCACTCCGGTGGTCCCCACGCCCGTCGCCCCGACGCCCCTGGTGCCCACACCCGCGGTCCCGACGCCCGAGGTCCCGAAGCCCACTCCGGTGGCCCCGAGCCCGGCCGTCCCGGCTCCGGTGACCCCGAGCCCGGTCGTCCCGAGCCCGCAGGTCCCGCTGCCGGTCACGCCCAGCCCGCTCGTCCCGACACCCGAGGTCCCCGACCCCGACCCCGACACCGATCCCGAGCCCTCCCCCCGGCCCTCGCCGGCGGTCCCGACGCCCCAGGTCCCGACGCCCTCGCCGGTCGCCCCGAGCCCGGTCACGCCGAAGCCCGAGCCCTCGCCGCCCAAGCCCCTGCCGCAGCCCACGCCGCCGCCGGTCAACAGCAAGCACTGGTGCGTGCCGCTCAACTTCGGCGAGTGGCTGTCCAAGCTGGTCGGCACGCAGTCGGTCTGCATCAAGCTGGACTTCGGCAAGAACTCCGGCATCTGGCCCTTCTAGACGGGTCATCGCACCCGCAGTTCGTTGAGCCGCGCCCGCCAGTCCCTGGCGGCCGGCAGTGCCTCCCGCAGTACGTCCACCGCCCGCTCGCGCCCCGTCACCTGCGACTCGTGTACACGCAGGAGGGGCGCGAGCGCCGCCGTGGCCAGCAGGAAACGCCGGTTGACGACCGTTTCGGGCCGCCAGTGGTTCTTGTACGGCTCGCTGCCGCGCAGGAAGCTCACCACCGGCCGGCCCTCGGCGAGCGCCCGCCCCGCCTCGTAGCGCAGCAGCAGCGTCGCGACGTCCACCTTCCGCGTCCGCAGATCGGGGTCGGCCCCGTACAGGTAGCCGCCGCTGAGCCCGGCCGACAGCAGCGTGACGTTGGCCGCCACCACCTTGCCGTCCAGCCGGAACTCCGTCAGCCGGCTCTCCCCCGCCCGCACCATCCGCCGCGTGGCCCGGGTCAGGTGCTCGGCGAAGCGGGGCCGCAGATGCTCCGGCGTCACCCCGCGGCCGCGCCACTGCTTCTCGTGCAGCCGCAGCAGGGTCCGTACGGCGCGCGGCACTTCCTGCTCGGTGACCTCGTGCTCCTCGATCCCGGCCGCGTCGGTCTTGCGCAGTTTGGCCCGGACCCGCTGGGCGCCGGAGGCCGGCATGCGCTTGACCAGTTCGTCGAAGGGCAGCGTCGGCAGCTCCATGCACGTGGAGTCGGCGAGCATGCTGGAGACCCCGGGCCACTGCCGGTACAGCTCCTCGGCGGCGGCTCCGGGACGTACCTCCCGCAGGTCCACGACGGCGCCGCGGGCGGCCCGGTGCAGCCCGCGGGCCAGCGCCGGGACGACCTGGTCGGCGTACTCCGCCGCCACGAGCACGTCGAAGTAGTCGGTGATGGGGCCGCCGAGCGGCACCAGCAGGGGCATCGGCCGGTGTACGAGCATCAGCGCGGCCGCGCCGACCAGTTCCTCGCCCCGCCGGACGAGGACGATCCGGAGCCGGCCGTCCTTCCCGTACGACAGCCACCAGGAGTGGAGCCAGGCGTGGCTCTGGAAGGGGGTGGCGGTGGGGCAGCCGCGGAAGAGCCTGTTCCAGGACTCCTCCAGCCCGGCGAACTGCCGGGGGTCGCGGCACAGCGTCACCGACAGGGCCCCGGCGGAGCCCGAACTCATCGAACGGACTCCTTCTCCTTGGCCGAGGCCGGCTCACCCTGGGCGGGCAGCGAGGCGTACTCCTCGACCGGGGACGATGCGGCGGCCTCCACCGAGGAGTCGGCCGGGGAGCCGCCCGGGGACCCGGCCGGGGCACCGGTCGCGCTGTCCTCGGAGCGCCGCGCACGGCCCGGGCGGGCGAGCAGCCACAGTCCGCCCAGCAGCCCGCCGGCACACATCCCGACGGCGCCGCTGATGGCGGCGGACGGGGAGGCGGGCTCGGTCGGGGCGACCGCCTGGTTGAAGAGGAGCAGCTGGACACCGGTGTTCTTGGCGGCCTGATTGCTGCTCAGGGACAGCGCGTCGGCGACCGCGTTGGCGATGTCGGCGGCCTCGGCGGGGCTCTTCGACGTACCCGTGACGGCGATCATCGGGGACTCGGGGGAGGTCTCGGCCCGTACCTGGGTCCGCAGCTTCGCGGCGCTGATGCCGGCCCGCGGCTGGGCGTAGGCGAGGGTGGAACTGCTGGTCGCGATACGGGCGTAGGCCTGCGCGAAGCCGAGGGCGGTGGCCGGCTCGGTGGTGTCGTCGGGCACGGCGACGACATAGCTGGTGGCGGCGTACTCGGGGGCCTTGAGCACCCCGTACGCCCCGCCCGCGGCCAGCCCCAGCAGGGCGCAGGCGGGCAGCGGCCACCACAGGGGCGCCGACAGCTTCCGGCGGCGCGGCCTCCGCTCGGAGCGGTGGTCCGGCTTGCGCTCGGACCGGCTCTCGGACCGGCTCTCGGACCTGCTCTCGGCCTTCTTCTCGGGGTTCTTCTCGGACGTGTCGGCCATGGACGTGCTCGCTTCCTGGGTGGAGGGGAGTTCTTCGGGTCCCGTCGGGACCCCTTCGGGCAGGGGAGGGATCAGCCGGTGCCGGTCGGCTCCGCCGGTCCGGGCCCGACCGGTTCGCGCCGGGCACCGACGACGGCTGCGCCGCCGGCGCCGGGCACCGGTCCGGCGGCGGCTCGGCCCCGGGCCGTTCCGGCGGCGCCCGGCGCGGCCGAGAGGGCGAGGTCGTACACGTCCAGCAGCTGCCGCGCGCTGCGGGCGATGTCGTAGCGGCGGACCACCGGCGGCGGGGGCAGCCGGCGCGCGCCCGCCTCCATGTGTCCCCGCAGCGCCGCGACCAGTTCCTCCGTGCCCGTTCCGATGCGCCGGGCCCCGGGGGCCTGCGCGGCGGGCAGGTCGTCGATGGCCGGGCAGGTCACGTGCAGGACGGGCAGACCTGCGGCCAGGGCCTCCACGACGGCGAGCCCGAAGGCCTCCTCCCGCGAGGGGGAGACGAACACGTCCATGGCGGCCAGCAGCGCCGGGATGCCCGGGGTGCGGCCGTCCGCGCTGTCGCCCAGCGGATCCCGCTCCCCCAGCAGGTGGATGCGGCTCTGCGCGCCGAGCTCGGCGGCCAGCCGGCGCAGCCCCGCCCGCTCCGGCCCGTCCCCGGCCAGCAGCAGATGCGCCCCCGGCAGCGCGGCCACGGCCCGCACCAGGACGTCGAACCGCTTGCCCGGGACCAGCCGGCCGACCCCGCCGACCACGAAGGCCCGCTCGGGCAGCCCGGTGCGGGCGCGGGTGGCCCGCCGGACGCCCTCGTCGAAGCGGAAGCGGACGGCCTCGATCCCGTTCGGTACGACGTGCACCCGCGCGGCCGGCACCCCCCACCCCTCCAGCCGGGCGGCCACGGTGTCGGAGACGGCCACGGTGGCCGCGCCCAGGCGTTCGCTGGCCAGATACAGCGTGCGCACCCCGCTCGAGAGCGGCCTGCCCTCGATCTCACCCTCGCCGAGGGAGTGTTCGGTGGCCACGGTCGCCGCGGTGCCCGCGAGCCGGGCCGCGAGGCGCCCGTAGACACAGGCCCGGTAGAGGTGGGTGTGCACGAGGTCGTAGCGGCCGCGCCGGATGAACCGCACCAGCCGGGGCAGCGCCCCCAGGTCCCGGTTGCCCCGCATGCCCAGGTGGACGACGCGGACCCCGTCGGCGCGCAGCCCCTCGGCCACCGGCCCGGGGTTGGTCAGCGTCAGCACGTCGCACTGCATGGGCATGTGGCGCAGCAGCAGCCGCAGTTGCTGTTCGGCGCCGCCGACGCCGAGTCCGGTGATGATGTGCAGGGCCTTGACGGACTGGAGCGTCTTCACCGCTGCACCCCGCGCCGCAGCTCGCGCACCTGGTGGCGGAGCTGCTTGATGCGCAGCCGGGCGCCGCCGTCGGCCTGGCTGACGTGCGTACGGGGCAGTGCGTGCGGGCCGGCGAGCCGTCCGGGGTCGATGGCGCAGGCGTAGCCGTACCCGGCGGCCCGGGTGGCGTCGACGACCCGGGCGTCGAGGTGCCCGTACGGGTAGCAGAACCCCTCGGGCAGGGTGCCGGTCAGCTCGCGCAGCAGGTCGCGGCTGCCGCGCAGTTCCTGCTGGAGCACGTCGTCGGCGGTCGCGGTGAGGTCCTGGTGGAGCAGTCCGTGCGAGCCGATCTCCTGTCCGGCGTCGGCGACCTCACGGATGCCCTCGGCGGTGAGCAGGGACTTGCGCGGGCCCAGCGGGTCCCACACGTTGTCCACGCCGAGCCGCCCGGGCAGCACGAAGAGGGTGGAGGTGCAGTCGTAGCGGCTCAGCAGCGGGAGCGCGTGGGTCAGGAAGTCGGTGTATCCGTCGTCGAAGGTGAGCCCGACCAGGCCGGCTCCGCGTCCGGCGGCGCGGGCCCGCAGCAGTTCGCCGACGGAGACCCCGCGCAGACCGCGGGAGCGCAGCCACAGCAGCTGGGCTTCCAGGGCGAGCGGGGTGACGGTGATCCCGTACGGGTCCTCCGCGGGGTCGGTGAACTCGGCGACCGAGTGGTACATCAGGACCCACGGCGAAGCGGTCCGGCGGGTGGGGACCACCACGGCGGCGGGGGCCGTGTCGGTGTCAGCGGACATTGCGGAACCTCTGCGTGAGCTGGGAGATCTGACCGGGCAGGGCGGTGACTTCGAGGGCGCGTATGGCCATGCCGGTGGCTCCGAACATGGCCGGGACCAACAGGCAGCCGAGGGCGGCGCTGAGCATCGGGTCGGGGATCATCGGGCCGGCGATCCAGCCGGTGGCGCCCGCGGCGACGGCGGCGACGGCGAGCCGGCCGATGCTGAGGGCGACCCGGCGGACCTGGATGGCGATGATCCGCGAGCCGAGGCCGGTGAGCAGCAGGACGGCGGTGGTGGAGATGCCGGCGGCGTTGGCGGCGGCGATGCCGTAGATGCCCCACCAGCCGACGGCGAAGGCTCCGGCCACGACGTTGACGAGCAGTCCGGCACCCATCGCGAACGCCGGGAACCAGGTGGGCCGGGCGGTCGAGAAGAAGGGCCGGGACAGTGCGCCGACGAGGCAGTGGCCGAGGAGTCCGAGTCCGTAGACCCGCATGACGGAGGCGGTGGCGAGGGTGTCCGCGTGGGTGAAGGCGCCGCGTTCGAAAAGGACCTGGATGATCTGGGGCGCGTAGCCGATGACGAGTGCGGTGCCCATCAGCACGGCGAGCGAGGCCAGCGCGAGGTCCTGCTCCACCCGCCGCCGGGCCTTCTCCCGCTCTCCCCCGGCCATGGCCTGGGCGACGACGGGGAAGGTGACGGTGCAGATCATCAGCGAGAGCACCATCGGCATCTGCGCGACCTTCTGCGCGTAGTTGAGATGGGAGATCGCCCCGGACGGGAGCGAGGCGGCCAGGAACCTCTCGACGAGCACCTGCGACTGCCGGAACACCGCGAAGAAGATCACGGGGGCGATGACCCCGAAGGCGATGAGGGTGGGGCGGTCCCGGTCGCGCTGGTTCCGCGGGGCGGCCTTCTTCGCACGGGGCGGGCCGAAGCCCACGTTCCGGACGAAGGCGGGCAGTTGGACGAGCGCCATCAGGAACCCGCCGACCGCGACGCCCGCGGCGGCGGCCCGGACGCCCCACAGGGCGTGCAGGGCCACCATCGTGCCGATGATGCCGATGTTGTACGAGACGTAGATCGCGGCGGGCGGCAGGAAGGACCTGTGCGCGCGCAGCGCGGCGCTGAAGTATCCGGCGATGCCGAAGGAGAGCACGGTCAGCGCGGTGAGCCGGGTGCACTCGACGGCCAGTGCGGGGTCGGGCAGGCCGGGGGCGAGTACGGCGACGACGGCCGGTGCGGCCACGACGAGCAGGGAGGCGACGGCGGCCAGGAACACGACGAGGCGCGGCAGGGTCGCTCCCACCAGGAGCCGTACGGGGTCCTGCGTACGGGCCTCCCTGCGGGTGAGCCCGGCCCGGCTGGCGGCCCGCCGGGCCAGGGCGTGGCTGAAGGCGGGCACCATCAGCAGCGCCATGGCGTCCTCGATCAGCAGCGTCGAGGCCATCTCGGGCACGGTCCAGGCGATCAGGAAGGCGTCGCTGTCGTGCCCGGCCCCGAAGAGGTGCGCGATGGTCTGGTCGCGCACGAGCCCGAACACCGCCCCGGCGGCGGTCAGTCCGGCGGTGACGGCGGCGGCCTTGGCCAGGAACCGCCCGAGCGGCTGGCTCCCCCCGGGGGTGCCGGACCCGGCCCCCTGGCCGGGGGCGTTCCCACCTTGGCTCCCGCCGGGGGTGGTGGAGAGTTCGCCCGTGCGGCGGGCGTGGCGGAGCCGGCCCCTCCCTCCGGGGGTGGCAGACTCGGGCAGCTCGCCCGGCGCCCGGCTCCCGCCGGGGGTGGCCGCAAGAGCGCCCGGCCGGGCCTCGGGGGCGTCGGCGGAGCCGCTCGCGGCCCGGGCCGCGACCCGCACGCTGTGCCGGCCCGAGGCGCCGCCCGGATACCCGGCGGACCCGAACACGGGCCTGCGCGTACCCGGCGTACCGCCCCCGGCGACGAACCCGGGATCCCCGGCGACCGGTGCGCCTGCGCCTCCGGCGGACCGCCCGGGCACGCTCCGCGGGTACCCGGCCGCGCCGGAACGGCCGCCCGGGTCGACCCCGCCGACCGACCGACCGGGCAAGGCCGCGTTCCGCGAACGCCCGGCGAACCCGGGATCCGCCGGGACCGGCACGGGCGGCGCTGCCGCGGCGACGAATCCCGGATCCCCGGCGACCGGTGCACCGGCGCCCCCGGCGGACCGCCCCGTCACGGGCACACTCCGCGAACGCCCGGCGAAGCCAGGATCCGCCGGGACCGGCACGGGCGGCACGGCCGCGGCGACGAATCCCGGATCCCCGGCGACCGGTGCACCGGAGCCCCCGGCGGACCGCCCCGTCACGGGCACACTCCGCGAACGCCCGGCGAAGCCAGGATCCGCCGGGACCGGCCCGGGCGGCACGGCCGCGGCGACGAATCCCGGATCCCCGGCGACCGGTGCACCGGAGCCCCCGGCAGGCCGCCCGGCCACGGGCACACTCCGCGAGCGCCCGGCGAACCCGGGATCCGCCGGGACCGGCCCGGCCGCGGAGACGAATCCCGGATCCCCGGCGACCGGTGCGCCTGAGCCTCCGGCGGACCGCCCCGTCACGGGCACACTCCGCGAACGCCCGGCGAAGCCGGGGTCGGCCGGGACCGACGGGCCGGCGGACCGTCCCGTCACGGGCAGACTCCGCGGGTACCCGGCCGCACCGGGACGGGCGACCGGATCGGCCCCGGCGGCCGGCCGGCCGGGCAGGGCCGCGCTCCGTGAACGCCCGGCGAAGCCGGGGTCCGTCGGGACGCGGGAGGGGCCGGGGTCCGGGGCGCCCGGGACACGGGCGTGGCCCGCCCCGGCCGGGGGGCCGGAGGCGGGCCGCCAAGGCGTGGTGTCCGTCACGGGCGAGCCGCAACCCCGGGGGCCCTACCCCGTGTACCCGCACCGGAGGCGACTTCGGAACCCGCGGCCGCCCCACGCAGTGGGCCCGCACCGGCGGCACCCCCGGAACCCGCAGCCGCACCACGCAGTGGACCGGCCGCCCCCCGGGAGGGAAGCGCCCACCAGGCCGCCAGGCCGATGATCACTCCGGTCAGCACCGTGGACGGCCCGCCGATGTCCGCGTAGAGGAAGTCGGTCAGCTGCCACACGAACAGCCCGATCGCGATCAGCCCGCAGTCCCGTGCCCCGGCGCCCGCGCCGAGCCGGCGCAGTCCCGCGACCAGCAGCGCCGCCCAGCCGCCCACGAGCGCGACCAGCCCGATCAGGCCCTGCTCGCTCAGGATCAGCAGGTACATGTTGTGCGGGGAGAGCAGCGGCTGGCGCAGGTACGCCTGGCCGGCTCCGGCGGTGTCGCTGCCGGAGGACAGGCCCAGCGAGGCGTGCCCGTCCCGGTTGGCCGGGAAGCCCTTGAGCCCGACCCCCACCGCCGGCCGCTCGCGCCACATCGACTCGGCGGCGGCCCACATCGTGTAGCGGTCGGTCACCGACTGGTCGGGGGCGCTGGAGACCTGGGTGATGGAGGTCAGCCGTTCGGCGACCATCTCCGAGCCGACCCCGAACCCGCCGACCAGGACCACCCCGGCAGCGGCGAGCGCGGCGACCACCTTCAGGGCCCGCCGGATCCCGGCCAGCACCATCACCAGCACCGCCGCGCCGAAGGTGGCGATCCACGCGCCCCGGCTGAAGGACAGCACCAGCGGGAGCACCAGCGCCAAGGCGCAGCCCCCGGCGATCCGCCGGATGCGTCGCGGCAGCCCGGGAGCGAGCCCGGCGGCCGTCGCCACGATCAGCCCGTACGCCACGACGGTGGCCATGCCCATGACGTCGCCGGGGCCGAAGGTGCCGACGGCCCGGACGTCCTCGCCCTGGTAGGAGGCCCCGGTGTGGGTGGCGTACTGCACCACCCCCACCGCGCCCTGCACCAGCGCCAGGACCACGAAGCACCCGGCGGCCAGCCGGAACTCCGCGGCGCCCTGCACCAGCAGCACCACGGCCGCCGGCACCAGGACGAAGACCTGCAGGTAGCGCACGAAGCCGGGCAGGGCGGCGTACGGATCTCCCGCGGTCATCGTGGCGACCGCGAGGCCCACCGCCGGCGCGCCGAGCACGAGCACACCCAGCGGGGTCAGCGTCCGCACCCGGCCGCGCAGCGCCTGCACCGCGCAGACGAGGACCAGCAGCAGCGAGGCGGCGTCGGCCGGGCCGACCTTCCCGGAAGCGGTGGCGTCCCCCGCCGGAAGCGGGGCGAGCAGGAACAGCACGGTGGCGGCGAGCGGAAGCAGCGGCCAGTGCCGGCGCAGCAGATCCGGCCCGCCCGGCCGGATCCACCGGCCCGGTACGGCGAGACTCATCAGCTGCCCCCCAGCCTGAAGCGGAAGAAGGAGGCCGCCGTGCGGGCGAGGATCCACAGGTCCTGCCACAGCGACCAGGTGTCGATGTAGTGGTTGTCGAAGCGGGCCCGGTCCTCGATGGAGGTGTCCCCGCGCAGGCCGTTGATCTGGGCGAGGCCGGTGATGCCGACGGGCATCCGGTGCCGGGCCTCGTAGCCGGGGTGCACGGTGGAGAACTTGGCGACGAAGAAGGGCCGTTCGGGGCGGGGCCCGACCAGGGCCATGTCGCCGCGTACGACGTTCCACAGCTGTGGCAGCTCGTCCAGTGAGGACTTGCGCAGGAAGGACCCGACCGGGCTCATCCCGCGGTCGCCCGCCACCGTCCAGCGGGTGGCGGCCTCGTGCTCGTCGGCGCGCAGGGTACGGAACTTCAGCAGGGTGAAGGGGCGCCCGTACAGGCCGACCCGCTCCTGCCGGAAGATCACCCCCGGCCCGTCCCAGACCCGTACGGCCAGCGCGCACGCCCCCATCACGGGCGCGGCGGCGAGCAGGGCGATCAGGGCGAGGACGGTGTCGATGCCCCGCTTGGCCCAGCGCTCCAGCGGCCGGGCCGGGCGCGGCAGCAGCGGCTGCACGGCGTACCCCCAGAGCTGGTCCGCGGGCTGCGCCACCCGCATGCCGGTGACCTTGGCGGTGCCGGCCGGGTCGGCGAGCCACAGCCGGCAGCCGTGGTCGTGGAACAGCCGGACCAGGGAGGCGGTGCGCTCGTCGGCCTCCGGGGGGCGGGTGAACACGGCGTGCCCGACGGAGTTCTGGATGACCGCGCGCCGGATGTCCTCGTGGGTGGCGAGCAGCGGCAGGGCGCCGCCGTCACTCTCGACGGGCACGGCGGTGTCGGCGAGTCCGACCGGCCGCAGTCCGAATTCGGGGCGGCCGTGCAGGGCGGCGGCCACCGCGCTCGCCCCTGCGCCGGGTCCGACGACGAGGGCGGAGGCAGGTCGGCGTACGGCCGAGCGGCGCTGGAGCTGGTTGGCGAGGCCGCGTCCCGCGCACGCCAGGACGACCTGCAGGCAGACGGCGGTGAGCAGCGCGCTCCAGCCGATGGCCCGGGCCGGATCGGCGGCGGCCGTGACGGCGGCGACCGAGCACCACAGGACGGCGGACCGCCCGGCCAGCACGGGCAGTTCGAGGAGTGCGGAGGGGGCGAGCCGCGGCCGGTAGAGTCCGGCCTGCGCGTGCAGCACGGCGAGCAGGACGGGGGCTGCGGACAGGACGGGCAGCGCCGTCGCGGGCAGGGTCGTCGCGGTGAGTACGGCGGCCAGCGCGTCGGCGGGGAGCAGCGGGAGCACTCGGCCGCGGCGGCGGATGCGCCGGGGGCGTACGGCGGAGCGGGCCGGGTCGGCCCTGGGCCCGCGCGGGGGGTGGATGGCGGTCGCTGAACGGCGGGCCGCCGCGGGGTGCGCGGGCGCGAAGGCGCCTCCGCCGGTGGGCCCCGTGCCGCCCTGCCCGGTGTGCCGGGCGGGTGCGCTGTCCATCGTCATCGGCTGATGCGCTCCTGGTTCAAGGGCCGGGGCCTGCCCAGCAGTTCGTGGTACAGGCCGGTGACCGCGTCCGTGGTCCGCCGCACGTCGAAGTCGGTCCGGGCGTGTTGCCGGGCCTGCTCGCCGAGTTCGGCGAGGAGCCGCGGCTCGGCGAGCAGCCGCCCCAGGGCCTCGGCCAGGGCCGTCGGGTCCTCCGGCGGCACCAGGCACAGGCGTCCCTGGCCCGGCGGCAGGCTCTCCCTGGCACCGCTGACGTCGGAGACCAGGACCGGGCGGCCACAGGCCATGGCTTCGAGCGGGGCGAGCGCCATGCCTTCCCACCGCGACGGCAGTACAACGAGATCGGCGGCCCGAAGCCACGGTCGGATGTCGGCGGCGGCGCCCGCGAAGTGCACGCCGGTGCCGGACAGTGCGGCGATGCGGCGCAGCCGTTCGGTGTCGGGGCCGTCCCCGACGAGGGCGAGGCGGGCTCCGGGGACGGTGGCGAGGAGCTCCGGCCAGGCCCGCAGCAGGATGTCCTGTCCCTTCTGGAGGCAGATGCGGCCCACGCAGACGGCGAGCGGCCCGTCGCCCGGAAAGCCTGCGGGCAGGGGCAGTTCGGCGCGGGCACGGGCCTTGTCCCGGTCGGGGTCCGGTCCGCCGGGGCGGAAGTGGTCCAGGTCCACGCCGTTGCGGATCACCGACCAGCGGGCGGTGATCCCTTCGGTCTCGCCCGCGCGGCGCTCGGCGTCGCTGACGCAGAGCACCCGGTCGGCCCAGCGGGCCCCGTACCGCTCCCAGCGCAGCGCGAGCGCGCCGGTGGCCCCGCCGACCGCGTCGAAGGACCAGGCGTGGGGCTGGAAGACGGTGGGCAGGCTCCCGCGCACGGCGAGCCGGCCGGCCAGGCCGGCCTTGGCGCTGTGGGCGTGCAGGAGGTCGGGCCGCACCTGGTGGAGCACCTGCCGGGCGCCGATGATCTCGCCGGGCAGTCCGGGTCCGGGGGCCCGCCCGGCGTTCCAGGTGAGCACCTCGGCCCCGGCGTCGCGGGCGGCGTCGCCGAGGGTGCCGCCGGGCGGACACCCGACGACGGCGCGCAGCCCTTCGGCGGTCTGTGCGCGGACGAGGTCGGTGACGACCCTGGCCACACCGCCGTCGACGGGTTGTACGAGGTGGAGGACGGTCGTGGGCTGTGCCGCCCGAGGCTGACTGGGCACGTGGAGTGGTCTCCTACGTTCAGCGGCGCGCGTCTGTCTGAACGAAGAGCACACCGAGGAAATGACCCTGACTTTCACCCGTGAACCTGAAGCTCAGACTGCGGGCACCACCGGACAGGGCGGGACTCAGGTCGAACACGTCCGCGTCATATCCGAGATTATTCATATGTTCGGGCTGTCGCACGAACGACTGATCACCGAATTCCGTGATCGTGGAATTCATAACATCATTAAAAGGATTTTCTCCATCACTGAGGCTCACCCGGCGACCGCTGTCGGCCGTCACGGTGAGTGAATCCCCGAGGACACCCCGGTCCCCGTCGTACCCGACCATCCCGACCCGGCCCGCGGAGCCGGCCGGCGCGTCCAGGCCCTCGATCTCGACGGTTCCGTCACCGCCGCGGGCGGCGACCGACTCGAAGCCGTCCCACAGCGAGATCCGGCGCACCGGCTCCTGCGGGTGCTCGTAGGCGACGACCAGCGTCCAGCCGCCCCAGGCCCCCACGTCGGAGTGGCCCATCGCGATGTTGAGCTGGGCCACCGTCCACAGGCCGGCGCCGCCCTTGCGGACCAGCGGGGTCACGTCGGCGGAGGCCTGGTAGGCATCGCTGCCCGCGTCCGTGCGGTGGCCCACCACCGTGTCGGCGAGGACCTCCTTGTACGCGCCGCCGGGCTCGGCGACCAGCACCCTGCCGTTGTCCTCCGGCGGCTTCTGCTCGCCCACCCGAAGGTTCCCGCCCCAGTAGAGACGGGCGTACGAGACCTTCGCGCCCTGCGGGACCTTGAGCTCGGCCCGGGTGGAGTTGTAGGTGTCCGGGTCCTTGTCGACCTCGCTGTAGAACATCTCGAAGTCGCTGTTGACCCCGGCCGCGCCCTTCTTGACCTCGGCGCACGGCTCGGCCTGCGGGGACTGTTCCTTGCGGCAGCTGATGCCGGAGTTGGAGGCGCGCACCAGGCCGCCGTGCTGCACGGCCTGGTAACGCTGGGTGAAAGGGATCCGGGGCAGCTCCTTGGGAGCGGGGGCCGCGGCCCCCGCCGTCTGGGCGTTCACGGAAAGGGTGAGGCAGGACAGCAGACCGAGTGTGCCGAGGATTCTGCGGGAGGAACCCATGACCCTGTCTCCATTTTCGATCAAGGGGACAAAACAGGAGTGAACTTTGTCAGAAATCAGGCCGGAAATCACGCCGGACTCGCTCGTACGGCCTTTTGGGCGATAGCACGCACCCTCGCAACGGGCGGGTCGTTATGGGTTGCACCATTGTTCGAACCGAAAGGAAATACGGAGATGAAGAAGAGGCTGGTGCGCGGCGCCGCCATCGCCGTCGCGGGCGCCGCCGCGCTGCTGGGCGGCGCGGGCCTCGCCTCCGCGCACGGCGGGGACGGTGCGACGGCCCACGGCTTCACCGGCGGGTCCCCCGGCGTCCTGAGCGGCAACCTGCTCCAGGCGCCCCTCGACGTCCCGGTGAACGCCTGCGGCCTCACGGTGAACGTGATCGCCCTGCTGAACCCCTCGTTCGGCAACACCTGCGTCAGCGCCTGATCGTCAACCGTGCTGCCCGAAACGCCCGCATCCGGGTGAAGCCACGCAACCCGAACCGGGGCGGCGGCGTTGATCCGGGTGCTCCACTACCGGGCAATCCTGCAAAAAAGGGACGACAATGATCAAGAAGATGATGGCCTCGGCCGCGGTTGCCGCCTCGGTCGTGGGCATCGGTGCCGCCATGGCGCCCCAGGCGATGGCCATCGGGAACGACAACGGCGTCAACACCGTCCAGGGCAACGGCGCCGCGCAGATCTACGGCAACCAGGCCACCTACGGCAACATGAGCCCGCAGATGGCGCTCATCCAGGGCTCCTTCAACAAGCCCTGCATCGCCCTGCCCGCGAAGGCCAACGTGCAGTCCGTGCTGGCCCTCATCAACGTCGGCGTCCAGGACATCCCGGTCCTGTCCAGCCCGCAGAACCAGCAGTGCACCGAGAACTCCACCCAGGCCAAGGGCGACGAAGCCCTCTCGCACATCCTGGACAACATCCCGATCCTCTCCGGCAACGTCTCGAACGGCAGCTGACCGAGGCCCGCGCCAGCGAGGCCGTCGCACCCACCGGGTCGCGGCGGCCTCGCCGCATGTAGGGCCGGGACGCTCCCCGGCCCCGGAATTGTCGATACAAATCCGCCGGCACCGGGAATTCGGTCCGCACATCGGACCGGGCATCGGGGTGAATTACCGGCGGACCGCCGAAAAGGTGCGGTTTCTTTTTCCCGCACCGCTCGTTGTTATTTCTGCAGTGGACACGCCTCTGCGGGAAGGAAAGAAATCAAAATGACGTACAAGAAGGCAGTGGTGCTGGCCGCCGGCGCTCTCATGCTCGCCGGTGCCGCCTCCCCCGCCATGGCCGACGCGGCCGCCGACGGCAAGGCCGTGGGTTCCCCCGGCGTCCTGTCCGGCAACCTGCTCCAGGTGCCGGTGCACGTCCCGGTCAACGTCTGCGGCAACACCGTGAACATCATCGCGCTGCTGAACCCGGCGTTCGGCAACACCTGCGTCAACGCCTGACGAAGCGCTTGTGCCCGCAAGGGCAAGCCTCCTCGGGGTGGCCTCGGAGTGCACGGCGGTGCACTCCGAGGCCACCTCCGATTCCACACCGGCCGTGGCGCCGGTAGACAGGGAAGGACCCATGCGACAGGTACTGAGCCGACAGGTACTGGGCAAGGGGATGCTCACGGCGGCAGCCGCGTCGAGTCTGCTGTCGATCGCGACCGGCGCGGCCTACGCGCACCCCGGAGCGAGCGCCGAGGCCTCGCATTCGCCGGGCGTGCTGGCCGGCAACAGCGTCTCGGTACCGATCACCTTCGCACCGAACGTGTGCGGCAACAGCGTGGACGGAGGTGCGGCGCTCAACCCTGCGATGGGGAACACGTGCGTCACCGACACCGGCTCGCACACGGACGACGGCTACGACTACGGGCGCTACCTCAGCCCCGAGCACGCCGAGGCCTTCGAGCGCTACCTCGACGAGCGCGAGGGCCGGCACGCGGTGCCGGAGCAGCGCCACGGGTCGCCGCGCCACGCGGGCGGGTACGAGCAGCCCCACCAGGAGCAGGCCCGGCACGAGCAGCCCCGGCAGGACGGGCCCCGGCACGCGAAGCCGCGCCACGAGGAGCCGCGCCACGAGGGCGGCTACGGCGGCCCGGGTGAGCAGCAGGGCAAGGAGGAGTGCGACGACCACCCCGGGTCGACGCCGCCGCCCCCGCCGGCGCACCACGCTCCCCCCGCGCCCGAGCGGCCGCACCCCAAGCCGGAACCGGTGGAGGAGCACCCGGCCCCGCTGCCCACCCCGGAGCCGGTCCAGGAGGCGCCCGCGCCGATGCCGGAGGCTCCGCCGGTACCCCCCGCGCCGCAGCCTCCGGCCGAGGAGACACCGCACACGCTCCCCGCCCCGGAGCCCGTCCCGGCACCGGCCGAGGAGGCTCCGCACACGCTGCCGGCCCCCGCTCCGGGACCTGCTCCCGTGGTGGAGGAGGGGCCCGCCCCCGGGCCGCCGCACGGCAGCCTGCCCGTGGAGCACCCGGCGCCGGCTCCGGCTCCGGCGCCCGCGGCCGTACCGCCCGCGGACCAGCCGCCGGCCGCCCCCGGCGGTGACACCCCGGTCACCCTCCCCGCGGTGACGACACCGGCTCCGGCCCCCGCGCCCGTACAGCCGCCGGCTCCCGCTCCGGCTCCGGCGCACGTGACCGGACCCGTGCTGGCCGAGACCGGCGCGGGTCAGCCCGCGGCCGCGGCGGCCCTGGCCAGCGCCCTGATCCTGGGCGGCGCCATTCTGTACCGGAGGTCGCGCGTCTCCTGACGGGCAATACCGGTAATCGGAATAAATATCGGCCGGAGAATCCCCGTCGGATTCTCCGGCCGCTGTCATGCCCCCGTCCCTTAACCGCGTACGCGTTCGCGTTTCCGCAGCGACGGGGAATCGTTACCCAGGGCGAAAGCGGCGCGACGGTCGCCGCTGACGCCTCTGTCCACGAAAGAAGAGGATTTCGATAATGAAGCTCACGAAGGTCGCCGCTGTCGTCGTCGGCTCCGTCGCCGCCCTCGGCGCCTCCGCCACCGCCTTCGCCGCCGAGCCCGCGGCCGCGATGCCCCCCATGAGCCTGACCGGCGGGGTGACCGAGACGCTGAACGCCGTCGGGCCCGTCTCCGAGTCCCTTCCGCAGACCGTGGGCAACGGGCTGGCCGAGCAGGGCGACACCGTCAACAAGGTCGTGGGTACCGCGCAGAAGGTCAACAAGGTCCGCAACGACGTGCCCGGCACCGTGCTCGGCCTCGCGAACAACGCCACCCAGGCGTCCCCCATGCTCGGTGGCGTGAAGCTCAACGGCGGCCAGGGCTGAACCGTCCCTGACCCCCGCCGACACGACTGTGGGCGCCACCGGCAAGGCCGGGGCGCCCACAGTCGGTTGTTCGGCAGACGTCAGTGGTTGATGCAGACGTTGCCGAACGCGGGGTTCAGCAGGCCGACGATGTTCACGGTGTTGCCGCAGATGTTGATCGGGATGTGCACCGGCACCTGGGCCAGGTTGCCGGACAGCACGCCGGGGGAACCCACGGCCGCGCCCTCGGCCGACGAGTCGGCGGCGGCGGAGCCGGCGGCACCGGCCGCAGCGAGACCAGCGGTGGCCAGGACCAGGGCGGCCTTCTTGGCAGAGTTCATGGGAAGTGCACCTTCTGTTCGATGTTCTGCCCCGAACCGGGGCTCACAACGAGCGAAACGGTCCAGCTTCCCAGACGACACGGTCACGCGCACGATGAGACCTGTTCGGCTCAATTGTCGTAACCATCGGACGGGTTGACGGCCGGCACCGCCCCTACGGAAGAGCCGGCACCGCCGGGAGAGCGGGAACCGCCGGGGCCGCCGGGAGGGCCGGGAGAGCAGGGGCGGCCGGGAGAGCAGGGGCGGCCGGTACCGCGGGCAGGGCGTCCACCGGGGGAACCAGCCCGTCGATCGGCGGGAGCTCCACCGGCGGCAGCGCGGGGATGAGGCCGGACAGGTCGGGAAGCTCGGGGAGCTTGATCTCCGGCAGCTTCGGCAGCTCGATCGGCGGCAGCTTCACCCCGTCGGGCAGCAGACCTCCGACCGTCGCGAGAAGCCCCTCAAGGGTCTTGCTGAGGCTCGCCAGAAGGTCGTCGATGGGACCGGCGGCAGCCGCGCGCCGCTCGATCTTCTCGACCTGCTGCTTCACGGAGGCCACGCGTTCGGTGAGGGCCGCGGAGCCGTCACCCTCCGCGGCGCCCGCGGGGGCAGCCGCGCCGGACAGTATGACGACGGCGAGGGCCGCCGGGACGAGGAGGCGGGCGCGGGACGGCTTCGTGTGGCGCATGGATGTTCCTTCGCGGTGGGGACACGGAAGTGGACCCGAACGGTCCGCTTCCTCACCCACCGTGCGAACACCTCGCACGGAGCGCAACCGGAGCCCCTGCGGATGCTGGCTGCGTACGGGCTTCGCGCAGGCGTCCGGAGGCCACTCACCCGGGCCGGGGAAAACCTCGGCACGCGCAGGCCGTTTGAGTGAAGCACCGGAACCAACTCCCTGGTCGGGCAGTTGACCAGGACGCTCCATCAGCGGGCACTCGTGCGACAGAAGGAACAAGATGTTCAAGAAGTTCATGACCGCCGCCGCGGTCTCCGCCGTTGCGATCGGCGCGGGCGCTGCCGCCGCGGCCCCGGCCATGGCCATCGGCAACGACAACGGGGTCAACACCGTCAACGGCAACGGTGCCCAGCAGATCTACGGCAACCAGAAGACCCACGGCGACATGAGCCCGCAGCTCAGCCTGGTCCAGGGCACCCTCAACAAGCCCTGCATCGGCCTGCCGGCGAAGGTCAACGCCCAGTCGATCCTCGCCGCGCTCAACATCGGCGTCCAGGACATCAACGTCCTGTCCAACCCGCAGAACCAGCAGTGCACCGAGAACTCCACCCAGGCCAAGGGCGACGAGCCGCTCTCGCACATCCTGGACAACATCCCGGTCCTGTCGGGCAACCTCTCGAACGGCAGCTGATCTCCGGCTTCTCCGCCCTTCGGGTGATCGCGGGCCGCTGAGCCTGTGGAGTGAGGGACGAGGGCCCCGGCGGCGTCCAGCCGCCGGGGCCCTCTTCGCGTTCCGCCCCCGGCGGTCAGCCGGTCCAGAAGTCCCACCAGCGGGTGAGGACCAGCATGCCGATCACTCCGATGTGCAGGGCGGGCGGGGCCCAGCCGAATTCGGTGAAGAAGCCCCGCAGCGGGCGGGGGGCGGGCAGGACGCGCGTACGGACGTTGTGCGCGGTGACCGCCCAGAACATCAGCAGGGTCGCGACCCAGGCCAGACAGCACCACAGGCAGAGCGCGTTGATCTCGTAGAGCGACTGGACCATCAGCCAGCTGCAGAAGCCGACGCCGAAGAGCGTGCCGGCGTTCAGTCCGAGCCAGAACCAGCCGCGGTAGCGGGCGCCGGCCAGCAGGCCCACGCCGACGCAGACCACGACGGCGTACGAGACGAGCCCCAGCATCGGATTGGGGAACCCGAAGGCCGCCGCCTGCTCGCTCGCCATCACGCTGCCGCAGGAGACGACCGGGTTGAGGCTGCACGCGGGCTTGAAGTCCGGGTCCTCCAGCAGGAGGAACTTGTCGAGGGTGATCACCCACGAGGCCAGCAGCCCGGCCGCCCCGGTGACGGCCAGCAGCCAGGCCAACCCCCTCGGCGCGGCGTCGCGTTCGCCCTCGTGTCCACTGCGGGGCCGTACCTGCTGACGCGGGAGGCCCACTGTATTCGTTGCCATGTGGCCCATAGTCCCGCGCTTCCCCTCAGATCGGGCTCAACCATGCGCATCCGTACGCAAGTTGACCTGAAGGTGTGGCGGGAACCTCCGATGCTTCCCGGACGTTTTACCGAACCCCGGACGTGATGTCAGAACCAGGGGTTACGTTGAGCTTCCGCTAAGTGACAAGCTGCGACGGCCTGGAGACCCACCTTGAGCGATCCGTACGAGACAACCGAGGCGCACCTCGAACGACTCCTCGGCCGCGCCCTCAACTCCTTCGACCTGCCGGACAGGCTGGTCGAGCGCCTCGGCACGGCGCTCGCCCACAGCTCTTCGCTCTACACCACCCACCACAGCCCGGAGGCGGGCATCTGGCGGGAGACCCACCGGCACACCTATCTGCTGACCGACGGCGGTTCGGTCTCGCTGTGGGAGCTGGCCTACCGGCTGGAGGGCGACCGGTCCGTCCGGCACGAGGTCTTCGCGAGCAAGGCGGAGACCTGCCTGGCCGTCACCCGGCTGTTCGGCGAGGCACCCGCCGGGGCGTCCGCGGATCACGTGCTGATGCCGGGCGAGGACGAGCCGGAGGGCGGCGTGGCGCTGCTGAGCGCGCTGTACGCGGCCCCGGCCCCGGTGCGGCGGCACCGGGAGTACGCGGTGGAGGACTCCGCCGACCACGCCCGGCGGGTGTTGCGCCGCGCGGAGAACGCCGACCGGCCCGGCGAGCGGGTGGCGACGCTGCTGCGGTCGGCGTACGCGCACCAGATCACGCAGGCGTTCGGTGCGCGGCACTGCCTCTCGGACGGGCGGGGCGCGGGTTTCAGCCTGTACGAGCACGCCTTCGTCCTGCTGGACGGGAGCGAGGTCAGCCTGTGGGAGGTCGAGCACACGGCGACGCCCGACGGGCGGCACATGTGCGAGGTGTACGAGAGCGAGACGGCCGCGCGCGGAGCGATGGAACTGCGCGCCCGCGTACGGTGATCCGGCCCGATCGGCGGGACACCCCGCAGGACACCCCCTAAGGCATTCCGGGGTCGGCGAGCTGGAGGTCCAGGGGCGGGTCCTCGGTGATGCGGACCCGGTCGGGGCGCAGGTCCGCCGGGGTCGGCATGGCGCTGCCCGGCAGCTGGGCGGCGGCCGCGCCGTGGGCCAGTGCCGAAGCGAGGGCGCCCGGGCCGGTGCCGCCCGCGATCAGGAAACCGGCCAGCGAGGCGTCGTCCGCCCCTACGCTGCTGCGCACCGCCGGGACCGGGGCCGTGCCGTAGCAGGTGCCCTCCGCCGAGACCAGGAGCCGGCCGTCCCTGCCGAGGGAGGCCAGTACGGCCCCCGCGCCCCGCTCGCGGAGTTCCTCGGCGGCCTTGATCACGTCTCCCAGGGTGGGCAGCGGGCGTCCGACCGCGGCCGCCAGCGCGGACGCGTCGGACGTGATGAGCTCCGGGCGGGCCGCCGGTGCCTCAGGCAGTGCCGGGCCCGGGGCATCCAGGGCGACACGGGCGCCCGCCGCGTGCACCTGGGCGACCAGGTCGGCGTACCACCGGGGCCCGATGCCGCGCGGGAGGCTGCCGCAGCAGGCGACCCAGGCGGCTTCGGCGGCGGCGGAGCGGACGGTGTCCAGGAGGAGGGCGGATTCCTCCGGGGAGAGCGCCGGACCGGGCGAGTCGACCTTGGTGAGGGTGCCGTCCGGTTCGGTGAGCGCGATGTTCGAGCGGGTCCGACCGGCGATCGACACGGCCGTGACGTCCACGCCCTGCGCGCCGAGGAGTTCGGCGAGCAGGACGCCGGGAGCGCCGCCGAGCGGGAGGACCGCCGTCGTGCGGACACCCGCGGCGGCCACGGCGCGGGAGACGTTGACGCCCTTGCCCCCGGGGTCGACCCGTTCGCCGTCGGCGCGCAGCACCCGGCCGCGGACCAGCGGGGGGACCTCATAGGCCCGGTCGAGGGAGGGGTTGGGGGTGACGGTGAGGATCATGCGGGCACAACTTTACGTCCGTTTCATTCCTTTACGGGCGGATTTGCACCACTGTACGCAGGCCTGTGGAGGGAACCAAAAAAGAACGGACATGCCCGCCCGGAGGGGCGGACATGTCCGTGCGGTGGAGCCGCGGGCCCGGCTCAGCCGGCCGGGACCGTCTCCACGGTGCGGCCGGCGTGTTCGGCGGCACCCTCGCGCTCCTCCATCGGGAGCGCCCGGCGCGGCAGTACGAACATCACCGCGAAGATCACGACGAGTACGGCCACGACCCACCAGAGCGCGCCGCGGAAGGCCTCCACGTAGGGCGGGCCGAAGATCATGTCGTCCTCGATGAGGCCGAAGAAGACGACGGAGGTCAGGGCGAGGCCCAGCGCGTTGCCCATCTGGCCGGTGGTGTTGATCAGGCCCGAGGCGGATCCGGCGTGCTCGCGCGGGACCTCGGAGAGCACGGTGTCGTTCAGCGGGGCCACGATCAGGCCCATGCCGACGCCCATGACGATCAGCGGGGCGGCCATCTGCCAGGAGGCGATCTCCATTCCGTAGTGCTGCGACTCCCAGATGTAGAGGAGGAGACCGGTGGCCATGACCAGCGCGCCGGCCTGGAGCACCTTGCGGCCGAAGCGGGGGACGAGCTTCTCGACCGAGAGGCCGGCGGCGACCGAGACCGCGATGGAGAACGGGATGCCGGTGAGACCCGCGCGCAGCACGCTCCAGCCGAGGCCCATCTGCATGTACATCGTCCAGACCAGGAAGAAGATGCCGGTGGCGATGCCGAAGGTCAGCTGGACGGCGATACCGCCGGCGAAGCTCTTGACCTTGAAGAGGGAGAGCTCGACGAGCGGGGAGCCATCCTTCTTGATCTTGTACTTCTCGTACGCGATGAAGGCGGCGAAGACGAAGGGCGCCGCGCCCATGCAGACGAAGCCCCACAGCGGCCAGTCGTTCTCGTGGCCGTGGGTCAGCGGGAAGATCAGCAGGACCAGGGCGAGGGTGGCCAGGACCACGCCGACCAGGTCCAGGCGCAGCGCCTTGGGGGCCTTGGACTCGGCGATGAACTTGCGGCCCAGGATCACGCCCATGATGCCGACGGGCAGGTTGATCAGGAAGATCGGACGCCATCCGAGACCGAAGAGGTCCCACTCGATGAGCAGCGCGCCGAGCAGCGGACCCGAGACGGCGGCGAGGCCCACGATCGCGCCGAACATGCCGAAGACCTTGCCGCGCTCCTGCGGCGGGAAGGTGACGTGGATGATCGCCAGGACCTGCGGCACCATCAGGGCGGCCATACCGCCCTGCAGCAGGCGGGCCGCGACGAGCACGTCCGGGTTGGCGGCGATGCCGCAGAGCAGCGAGGCCGCGGTGAACCCGGCGATGCCGATGAGGAAGACGCGCTTGCGGCCGTAGATGTCACCGAGACGGCCGCCTGTGATCAGGCCTGCGGCGAAGGCGAGGGCATAGCCCGCGGTGATCCACTGGATCGCGCTGGTGGAGGCGCCGAAGTCCTCCCGCATGGTGCGGATGGCTATGTTGACGATCGTGACGTCGACCAGGTCCATGAAGGCCGCGGTCATCACGATGGCGAGCGCCAGCCAGCGGCGGCGGTCGGCGGGCGAGCTGGGTGCGTCGTGGGCTACGTCGTTCCGCTCTTCTTGTACGGGCCCGTTCTCTCTTTCGGGCGATGTCTTGGACGTCTCGGTGCTCATGAGGAGAAACTTAGACGGGGTCTAGGTCAGTTCGTGTCCTATTTCGCTGGCAGCCTTGATTCATGACCGACACACCCGCACGGCTGCTCTCCCTGCTGTCCCTCCTCCAGACCCCGCGGGAATGGCCCGGGAGCGAGCTGGCCCAGCGGCTGCGGGTGAGCCCGCGGACCATCCGGCGCGACATCGAGCGGCTGCGGGACCTCGGCTACCCGGTGGAGGCCACCCTGGGCGCCGACGGCGGATACCGGCTGGTGGCGGGGGCGGCGATGCCCCCGCTGCTCCTGGACGACGAGGAGGCCGTGGCGATCGCGGTGGGGCTGCGGGCCGGGGCCGGGCATGCGATCGAGGGGGTCGAGGAGGCCTCCGTACGGGCCCTGGCGAAGCTGGAGCAGGTCCTGCCCTCACGGCTGCGGCACCGGGTGAGCGCGCTCCAGTCGGCCACGATCGCGCTGTCCCGGGGGGACGGGGCGAGCGTGGACCCGCGGACGCTGACCACGATGGCGGCGGCGGTGGCGGGGCCGGAGCGGCTGCGGTTCGCGTACCGGGCGCGGACCGGGGCCGAGACGCGGCGGCTGGTGGAGCCGTACCGGCTGGTGAGCACCGGGAGCCGGTGGTACCTGGTCGCCTACGACCTGGAGCGGGAGGACTGGCGGACCTTCCGGGTGGACCGGGTGGAGGAGGCCTTCGCGACGGGAGCCAGGTTCGCGCGGCGGGACCTGCCGATGGAGGCGGAGGAGTTCGTCCGGCGGGGGCTGCGGGGCGGGGAGCAGCAGCCGTACCGGGTGGAGGTCGACTTCGCGGCCGGCCCGGCGGAGCTGCCGGCCTGGCTGCGGGCCGCGGCCCAGCCGGGTGACGGGACGGGGACCTCGGTGTGCTTCGAGAGCACGGACGCGCCGGAGTGGACGGTGGCGCGGCTCGCCCTGACGGGACTGCCGTTCACCGTGCGGGGGCCTGCGGCGCTTCGGGATGTGGCCGGTGCGCTGGCCGCGCGGCTGGCCGCGGCGGCGGGCGCACTGTAGCCCGGGGCTCCGCCCCGGGACCCCCGCTCCTCGAACGCCGGAGGGGCTGGGTCGGGGCAGGAGAGAGCCCCGGCGCCTGGGGGGGATAGGCACCGGGGCTCGTTCGGGGGGCTTCGCGGCGGGCCGCTCTAGGCCACGGCGTCGAAGCCGGTGTCGCGCGCCATCCGCTTCAGCTCCAGCAGGGCGTGCTTCTCGATCTGGCGGATCCGCTCACGGGTCAGGCCGTGCTGCTTGCCGACCTCCGTCAGGGTCCGCTCGCGGCCGTCGTCGATGCCGTACCGCATCTTGATGATCGACGCCGTGCGCTGGTCGAGCTTGCCCAGCAGGTCCTCCAGCTCCTCGCTGCGCAGAAGGGAGAGCACGGACTGCTCGGGCGAGATCGCCGAGGTGTCCTCCAGGAGGTCACCGAACTGGGTGTCGCCGTCGTCGTCGACACCCATGTTGAGGCTGACCGGGTCGCGCGCCCAGTCCAGTACGTCGCCCACGCGCTTCTCCGTCGAGTCCAGCTCGGCGGCGATCTCGGCGTGCTCCGGGTCGCGGCCGTTCTCGCGGTTGAATTCACGCTGGATGCGGCGGATCCTGCCGAGCTCCTCGACCAGGTGGACGGGGAGGCGGATGGTGCGGGACTGGTCCGCGATGGACCGGGTGATCGCCTGCCGGATCCACCACGTGGCGTACGTGGAGAACTTGAAGCCCTTGGCGTAGTCGAACTTCTCGACCGCGCGGACCAGGCCCGCGTTGCCCTCCTGGATCAGGTCGAGGAGGGGCAGACCGCTGCGCGGATAGCGCCGGGCCACGGCCACGACGAGGCGGAGGTTCGACCGGATGAAGACTTCCTTGGCCCGCTCTCCCTCGGCGGCCAGCGCCTCCAGCTCCTCGCGGGCCGGGGTGTCCCCGTCGCGTTCTATCGCGCCGTCGAGGATCTGCTGGGCGTAGACGCCCGCCTCGATGATCTGGGAGAGCTCCACTTCCTTGGCGGCGTCGAGCAGCGGGGTGCGCGCGATCTCGTCCAGGTACATGCCGACCAGGTCACGGTCTGCGATCTCCCCGCCCACAGCGCGAGCGCTGCTCGTGGACTGACGACGGGCGACGGCGCGGGTTGCCATGCGTGCTCCCTTGCGAAGTGTTCGGTCGCGGTGCGGCTGGTGGACGCGCCGGGACGGCTGCCAACCGGTCCGGTGCGTCACGGACACTCTCCCGAGTGCCCGCTTCCGAAGGAAACAACGACTGGAATCGGGACAGAATTCCCACGCCGCTCCCTGTTTTTCGAGATCTTGCAGTATCCTGCCCCGCCACCAGAGGGGGGGACGATGCCACAAGATCTCGAAGAGGTGCAGGTCAGGCCCGGAACGGAGGCCGATCTGGTGCCTCTCACGGACCTCTACAACCACTACGTCCGTGAGACCGCCGTCACATTCGACATGACCGTTTTCACTCCGGAACAGCGCCGCCCTTGGCTGCACTCCCACCCTGAAGACGGGCCGCACCGGCTTCTGGTTGCCTGGACTGGCGATCGAATGGCCGGATACGCCACGAGCAGCGCATTCCGCCCCAAACCGGCCTACGCCACATCTGTGGAGGTGAGCGTCTACCTCGCCCCGCACGCGGTCGGCCGGGGCGTCGGCACGCTCCTCTACGAGGCGCTCTTCGCGGCCCTGGCCGAGGAGCCCGTGCACCGCGCGTTCGCCGGGATCGCCCTGCCGAACGAGGCCTCGGTGCGTCTCCACGAGCGCTTCGGCTTCCGCCGCGTCGGAGAGTTCACGGAGGCGGGCTGGAAGTTCGGCCGGTACTGGGACGTCCGCTGGTACGAGAAACGCCTGGGCCACCACCCGTCCGGGTGACAACGGCGCATTGCGCGGGTCCTAGCCGAACTGGAGGGAGCGCTTCGAGAGGCCCATCCAGAAGCCGTCCACCGGGGTGCGGGCGGTGGTCAGGTCGGATTCGGCCGCGCCGAGGGTGACGAAGAGCGGGGCGAAGTGTTCCGTGCGGGGGTGGGCCAGGCGGCCCGCCGGGGACTTGTGCTCGAAGTCCAGCAGGGCGTCCACGTCGGACGCGGCCAGGGCCTCGCGGCCCCACGCGTCGAACTCCGCCGACCAGGCGGGGACTCCCGGGCCCGTATGGCGCAGCGCCGCCAGGTTGTGCGTGAAGAAGCCGCTGCCCACGATCAGCACGCCCTCGTCGCGCAGCGGGGCCAGCTTGCGGCCGATGTCCATCAGTCCGGCCGGGTCCAGCGTGGGCAGGGAGATCTGGAGGACCGGGATGTCGGCCTCCGGGTACATCTCCACCAGGGGGACGTACGCCCCGTGGTCCAGGCCGCGGTCGGGGATGTCCTGGACCGGGGTGCCGGGGGCACGCAGCAGCTTGCGGACCGAGGCGGCCAGCTCCGGGGCGCCGGGGGCGTCGTAGCGCACCTGGTAGTAGTGCTCCGGGAAGCCCCAGAAGTCGTACACGAGAGGGACGCGCTCGGTGGCTCCGAGGGCGAGCGGGGCCTCCTCCCAGTGGGCGGAGACCATCAGGATCGCCCGGGGGCGCGGCAGGGCGGCGGACCAGGCGGCCAGCTCGCCCGGCCAGAGGGGGTCGTCGGCCAGCGGGGGTGCGCCGTGGCTCAGGTACAGGGCCGGTATACGGGTCACGGGGGCGCTCCTCATTGGTTGAAACGCGTACGGAAACAGACTAACCCCGTCTCGTTCAAATTTGAACGAGACGGGGTCGTCAGTCATTCCGCAGAGCCCTCGGCACCGGTCAGTGGGCGAGCACCGGCACCTTGAGCTCGGCGTCGTCGCCGGAACCGGAGGCCACCGGGCCGCCGGCGCCCGGACGGCCGGTGTTGATCAGCGTCAACGCGATGACCGAGCTGGCGACCAGGATGCCGACCGCCCACCAGATGGCGGACGCGTAGCCCTCGACCATGGCCTGCGCCTGGATCAGCTGCCCGGCCGGACCGCCCGCGGCGCCCTCGGCCGCATGGTCGGCCAGGTAGGCGGTGGTCGCCGAGGCGGCGATGGTGTTCAGCAGCGCGGTGCCGATGGCGCCGCCGACCTGCTGCGAGGTGTTGACCATGGCGGAGGCGACACCGGCGTCGGCCGGGTCCACCCCGTGCGTGGCAAGGGACATCGCCGGCATGAACGCCGTACCCATGCCGAGGCCGAGCAGCACCTGCGCCGGAAGGATCAGCGCCGGGTACGAGGACCCGACCTCCAGCTGGGTCAGCAGCAGCATGCCGAGGCCGGCGACCAGGAAGCCGGGGCCCATCAGCAGGCGCGGCGGGACCCGGGTCATCAGACGGGCGCCGATCTGGGTGGAGCCCGTGATCATGCCCGCGATCATCGGCAGGAAGGCGAAGCCGGTCTTGACGGGCGAGAAGCCCTTCACGACCTGCAGGTAGTAGGTGAGGAAGAGGAACAGGCCGAACATCGAGATGACGGCGAGGCCGAGCGAGAGGTAGACACCGCCGCGGTTGCGCTCCAGCAGGACGCGCAGCGGCAGCAGCGGGGACTTCACCTTGGACTCGACGAGGACGAAGGCGGCCAGCAGCACCGCCGAGGCGACGAACATGGCGACCGTCAGGGTGTTCGACCAGCCGGCGGACTCGGCGCGGGTGAAGCCGTACACGAGGGCGACGAGACCGGTCGTGGACAGGACCACGCCCGGGATGTCGAGCGGCGCGCGGTTGCGGGAGCCGGCGGCCTCGCGGATGACCAGCCAGGCACCCACGGCCGCGACGATCGCGAAGGGGATGTTGACGAAGAAGGTCCAGCGCCAGTTGAGGTACTCGGTCAGGAAGCCGCCGAGGATCAGGCCGACGGCGCCGCCGCCGCCCGCGATGGCTCCGTAGATGCCGAAGGCCTTGGCGCGCTCCTTGGCGTCGGTGAACATGACGGCGAGCAGCGACAGGGCCGCGGGCGCGAGCAGCGCGCCGAAGGCACCCTGGAGGGCGCGGGCGCCGAGCATCATGGCCTCGCCGTTCGCGGCGCCGCCGAGCGCGGAGGCCAGGGCGAAGCCGATGAGGCCGACGACGAAGGCGTTCTTACGGCCCCACTTGTCGGCGATGCGGCCGCCGAAGAGGAGCAGTCCGCCGAAGGCCAGCGCGTACGCGGTGATGACCCACTGGCGGTTGCCGTCCGAGATGCCGAGGTCGGTCTGGGCGGAGGGGAGGGCGATGTTCACGATGGTCGCGTCGAGGACGACCATCAGCTGGGCCAGGGCTATGAAGACGAGTGCCTTCCAGCGACTGGGATCGGCAGCCGGCGCGAGGCTCGCGGCTGTTTTGGACATGGGGGTACCCACTTCACTGTGCGGAATGACTGAAAAAGGATGTTTCTCTAGCTTTGTGCGCGTCACATGGTGTTCTGCCGCAGGTCGTCCAAGGTCGTTGCCGAACCCGGGAGTTCGGAGCGGGCCGGGGCGCGCAGCCCGTCGAGGAAGAGCTGGAGATGGCGGTGGGCGAAGCGGTCGATGTCGAGGCACGCGGTGCCGGGGAGGGGGCGGCTGAGCTGGGACAGGGCGACCATCAGGTCGCCGACGCCGATGTCCGTGCGGACCAGTCCGGCGTCCTGGCCCGCGGTCAGCAGGGTGACGACGGCCTCCTCCAGCGCGGTGCGCGCCACCAGGAGTTCGGGGTGTTCGCCGTCGAAGCCGTCGCCGAGCATCGGGCACAGGGCGCCGATCCGCTCGTCGGCGGCGGCGTGCGTGAACCGGCACAGGGCGGCGAAGGCGTCGGGCTCCTCGGCGAGGGAGGCCTCGGCCGAGGCCGTCACCCGGCCCATCGTGAAGAGGACGACGTGGTGCACGAGGGTGGGACGGTCGGGGAAGTGCCGGTAGAGCGTGGCATTGCCGATGCCGGCCCGGCGGGCGACCTCGTCGAAGGGGGTCGCGGAGCCGGACTCGACGAAGGCCTCGCGGGCCGCCGTCAGGATCCGCTCGCGGTTGCGGACGGCGTCCGCGCGCGGACGCGGAACGCCGGTCGCGGACACCTGCGGCTGCACCTGCACCTGCGCCGGGTCCGGCTCCAGGGTGGGCCGGGCCGCCGGGGCGATGCTGGTGGAGCTCTTCATTCCGGGGCCTCCCTGGCGCGGATTCACGGACTCGCGGTGCGGACTGCGCGACCGTCCCGCCCAAACGGGGAGCCGCTCCCCGCTTAGCGGGACTCCCGTACAAACGGGGATCGGGTCCCCGGTTATTTCACTCCCCCGTGTGACCTGAGTCACCGGCGTGTCCACGTTCGGCCTCTCCCGACGCGCGGGCGCGCCGCGCCCGGCGGAGGGTGATCGAACAGAGCGCAGACCGGGCAGGGCCGGCTGCCGCGGACCCGAAGGCGATCTCCATGTCGCAGACCCGCCACCGGATACGCAGACCACGCCGCACCAGCGCGTACATCGGCCTGACCGCGCTGGCCCTCGGCGTCACGACGACGGCCAGCACGGGCATATCCAGCCGCGGCAACTCGGCGGCCGGAGCGGTGGCCACGACCGTCGAATCGGCTCTCGCGCCCTGCCGGATCGCGGGCACCATGGGTGTGCAGATGTCCGAGGGCATGCCGACCCCGTCCGGGTACTCACGCTCGACCGGCGAGATCCGGGCCCTGAACCTGATGATCGACTTCCCTGACGCCAAGGGCGAGGGCACGGCGGCGGACCGGATGGCGGAGTTCTTCCCCCAGACGGCCGAATGGTTCCGCACCAGTTCCTACGGCCGACTGGTCTACCGGGCCGAGGCCCCGATAAAGGACTGGCTGCGGATGCCGATGCCCTTCGCGGCCTACGGGATCGAGCGCGGGTCCGCGTACGAGCCGGGGTACCGGCAGCTCGTCGAGCACATAGCGAAGGCCGCCGACCCCGAGGTGGACTTCACCCGGTACGACCTGGTCAACATCCTGGTCACGCCGAACGCCGGGCCGTCCGCCCTGGACACCGTCCTGTCGGTGACCTTCTCGGGCAACGGCGAGGCTCCGGTCGCCGACGGGGTGCCGCTGGCCAACACGTCCTTCGTCTACAGCCGCCAGGACGACGGTTCCGGCACCTACCAGGAGACCGGCTACCGGGTGCTGCCGCACGAGAACGGGCACGTCTTCGGGCTGCCCGACCTCTACACCTCGGACGGCGGGAACACCGTCGGGCACTGGGACATCATGAGCGAGGACTGGGGTGCCAACAACGACCTGATGGGCTGGCACAAGTGGAAGCTGGGCTGGCTGGACAGTACGCAGATCAGCTGCGCGGCCAAATCGGGCACCAGCGACCACACCCTGTCCCCGCTGGGGATACGGGGCGGCACCAAGCTAGCCTTCGTCCCGTTGTCGGAGAGCGCCGGGTACGCGGTGGAGGTGCGCACCCGGGCCGGGAACGACGAGGCCGTCTGCAAACCCGGCGTCCTCATCTACAAGGTGGACTCCGACGTGGACACCGGGCACGGCCCGATCACCGTGTCGGACAGCGCGAGCACGAGCGGCGGCTGCACCCGGCGGCCCAATGTGCACGCGGAGCTCTCGGACGCGCCGTTCCGGCCGGGCGAGACCTTCACCGACGAGAAGGCGGGCATCAGCGTCTCCGTGGTGGGTGAACTGCGCAACGGCAGCTACCAGGTCCGCATCATCCGGCCGTGACGTCCCGCGGGCCGGGGAGGACCCCGGGCCGGAGTCACGCACCACGTGACTCCGGCCCTTCGGCGCGTCCGGTTCAGCCCTCCGTGAGCGCCCGGCGCAGGACGTCGACGACCGTGGGGCGGTGCTCGTCGGTCAGCAGGAAGAAGTGGTCGCCCTCGAACCGGAGCACCTCGCACGCTCCGGTCGTGTGGGCGGCCCAGCCGTCCAGCGGCTCGTGCGGGACCAGTGGGTCGGCCGTGCCGCCCAGCGCGTGCAGGGGCACGTCGAGCCGTACGTCCTCGAACCCCGCCGCGGCCTCCCGGCCGAGTTCGATGTCCGCCCGCAGTACGCGCGTCACGTGCGCCAGCATGTCCGGATCGTCCAGCACCCACTCCGGGGTGCCGCCGCCGTCCCGCAGCAGCCGGACGGCGTCCTCCTCGGTGCTGGTGGCGTGGGCCCGGCGCGGGGTCCGGCCGGGGGCCTGCCCGCTGACGACGGCCGCCCGGCAGTGCGGGCCGAGCAGCCGCGCGGCGCGGGTGGCCAGGAGCGCGCCGAGGCTGTGCCCGAAGACCACCGTGGGCAGCGGGTCACGGCCGAGCACCTCGTCGGAGACGGAGTCCAGGACCTGGTCGAGCCGGCAGCCGGGCGGCTCGCCGAACCGGCGCTCCCGTCCGGGCAGCGAGAGCCCGAGCACTTCCACGTGGTCGGGCAGCGGCTCGATCAAGGGGAACAGGGTGTTGGGTCCGGACCCGGAATGCGGGAACACCAGCAGCCGCGCCCGGGGCGCGGTCACCGCCTCCCGCAGCCGCAGCAGCGGCCACCACGGCACGCGCGGGGATGTCGTCGCGGCCGATCCGCCGGCGCCGGTCACGGGCAGTTGACGATCTGGCCGGCGTAGGACAGACCCCCGCCGAACGCGAAGAGCAGCACGGGCGATCCCTTCTCGATCTCACCCCGCTCGATGAGCTTGGACAGCGCCAGCGGGATGCTCGCGGCCGAGGTGTTGCCCGACTCGACGACGTCCTTGGCTATGACGGCGTTGACCGCGCCGATCTTGCGGGCCAGGGGCTCGATGATCCGCAGGTTGGCCTGGTGCAGGACGACCCCGCCCAGCTCCTCGGGCTTCACGCCGGCCCGCTCGCAGACCTGGAGGGCGACCTCCGGGAGCTTCGTGGTGGCCCAGCGGTACACCGACTGCCCTTCCTGGGCGAAGGTGTTGGACGGCGCCTCGATGCGTACGGCCCGGCCCATCTCGGGTACCGAACCCCACACGACCGGGCCGATCTCCGGCTTCTCGGAGGCGACGACGACGGCCGCGCCCGCACCGTCGCCGACGAGCACGCAGGTGGTGCGGTCGGTCCAGTCGACGAAGTCGGTGAGCTTCTCCACGCCTATGACCAGGGCCTTCGTGGCGGAACCCGTCCGTATGCTCTGGTCGGCCAGTGCCATGGCGTGCGGGAATCCGGAGCAGGCCGTGTTCACGTCGATGGCGGCGGGAGCCTGTGCCCCGACCGCGGCGGCCACCCGGGCCGCCATGTTGGGCGAGCGGTCGAGTGCCGTGCAGGTGGCCACGATGACGAAGTCGATGTCCGCACCGGTGAGTCCGGCGTTGGCCAGTGCGTGCTCGGCGGCCTTGGTGGCCATGTCCGAAACGGACTCGTCCTCGGCCGCCACCCGGCGCGTCCTGATCCCGACCCGGCTCTGGATCCACTCGTCGTCGGTGTCGACCATCTGCTCGAGATCAGCATTGGTCAAGACTTTCGGCGGCTGATAGTGCCCGAAGGAAAGGACACGCGACCCGACCATCAGTGTTTCTCCTCGCTCCGTGGACCCGGATGCGGATCCTGATTGACCGATGGTCAGACTATGCAGCGGCCCGGCCGGCCCGCCCCTGCGTACAAGCCGTTTTCCGCCGATGCCGCGCATGGTTCAAGCCGATTCCGGCCTTCTGTTTCCGCGGCGCATCCGCCGTGCATCCGCCGCGTATCGGTGAGCGCTCGGCCACCCATCGGATCGCGCACCCGGCTCCGACGGCGGCCGTCCCGCCCGATGTCTCCCGTATCGTTCCTTCCGGGTCGCCGGCGGCGTGTGGTGTCACGCCGCAGCGGCGCTTCGCCCGGCCCGTACGAACAGGAGTCCCGCCCGTGCCCTCACCCGCCCCGGCGCCGGAATCTCAGCCTCCGGTCCGCGTGCTGTTGGTCGAGGACGACGAGCTGATGCGCCGGTCCTTCACCGTCGCCCTCGAACGCTACGGCTACCGGGTCACGGCCGCGGCCGACGGACTGACCGGGCTGGAGTCCTTCCGCGACGACGACGGTTTCGACCTGCTGATCCTGGACGTGATGCTGCCGGGCCTCGACGGGATCGGGCTGTGCCGCCGGGTGCGCGAGACCAGCCTGGTGCCGGTGCTGATGATGTCCGCCCGCGGCGACGGCCTCGATGTCGTCGCCGGTCTGGAGGCCGGGGCCGACGACTACGTGGTCAAGCCCGTGGACACGTACGTCCTCGTGGCACGCATCCGCTCGCTGCTGCGGAGGGCGGCCTACGCACCCGCGCCGGGCGGCGAACCCGCCCCCGGCCGCGAGGACGGCGTACTGGCCTTCGGGGACCTGACCGTCGACACCGGCGGGATGGAGGTGTGCCTCTCCGGACGGCCCGTGGCGCTCACCCCCACCGAGCTGAAGCTGCTGCTGGAGTTCGCCGCCCACCCGGGCATCGTGCTGGAACGGCACACCCTGCTGCGCAACGTCTGGGAGTACGGCTGGGACGGCGACAGCCGCGTCGTGGACCTGGCCGTGCAGCGGCTGCGCAAGAAGCTGGGCCGGGAGCGGATCGAAACGGTCCGCGGCTTCGGCTACAAGCTCAGGCGCTGAGGCCGGTGAACCCCCCGCGCCAGCCGCGGTGGCCGGCCCGCGTGCCCCTGCGCTGGAAGATCGCCGCGCTGGCGGCAGCCACGGCCTGCCTGGTCGCCCTGGCGGTGGGCGTCCTCGTCCACGTGTGGACCGCGATGGACGTCCGCAGCCGGGCCGAGATGGAAGCCACCAACACGGTGTACTCCGCCATGGACGTCTACCGGCGCACCGGAACGCTGGCGGGCGGCGCCGAGCTCGATCCGGCCGAACTGCCCACCGCCCTGCGCCACCCGGCCGACGGCGACCGGCGGGTGGCCTACGACGGGCGCGTCGAGGGGAACCTCGGGCCGAGCGTCTGGGGCGCCCAGCGGGTCGGCGGCGCGGGCAGCCCGGTACTGGCCGTGCGGATCAACATGAGCCCGCAACTCCACGACCTGCGCCGCCTCGACGCGAGCATGGCGGTGGCCTCGCTGCTCTCGCTCGCCGCGGCGCTGCCACTGGCGGTCTACGGGGCCGGGCTGGTCGCCCGCCGGCTGCGCCGGGTCGCCGAGACCGCGGCCCGGATCTCCGCCGGCGACCTCGACGCCCGCACCGGCCCCGCCCTGGGCCACGCCCGGGGCCGCGACGAGGTGACCGACATCGCCGCCACCGTCGACCTGATGGCCGACAGCCTCGGCCGGCGGCTGCGCATCGAGCGGCAGTTCACGGCGGACGTGGCGCACGAGCTGCGCACCCCCGTCGGTGGTCTGCTGGCCGCCACCGACCTGCTGCCGCCCGGCGAGACGGAGGACCTGCTGCGGGCCCGCGTACGGGACCTGCGCGGCCTGGTCGAGGACCTGCTGGAGATCTCCCGGCTGGACGCGGGCGCGGAGGCGCCGGTACGCGCCCGGGTCCCGCTGGCCGCGGTGGTCGCCGAGGCGGTGGCCCGTACCGGTCTCGACACGGAGGTCGGCTTCGCCGAGGCGCCCGGCGCACCCGCGGTGGAGACCGATCCGCGTCGCCTGGAGCGGATCGTCGGCAACCTCGTCATCAACGCGCACCGGCACGGACGCACCCCGGTACGGGTCACCGTCGAGGGCCGGACCGTCGTCGTCCGCGACCACGGCCCCGGCTTCCCCGCCGACCTGCTGCTCGACGGCCCGCGCCGGTTCCGTACGGGCGCCACGGAGCGGGGCGCGGGGCACGGCCTCGGCCTGACCATCGCCCTGGGCCAGGCCCGGGTGCTCGGCGCCGAACTGCGCCTGGAGAACGCCCCGGACGGCGGCGCGGTCGCCACCCTCAGCCTCCCGCGCTGACCGGCCGGCCGCTCCGGTTCACCCCGGCCACCCCGCACGGCGGCGCACAACTGCTGCGCAACGGCGCGGAAGCCGATACACGGCGGCCCCGGCCCTGATACGTCCCCCCGACACCCTTCGGCATGCAGCCCTTCCGCACCGCACCCGAAGTGGAGTCCCCGTGACCGCCGACCCGTTCACCTCCCGCCCGACGCCCGGCGTCGCGGCCTCCACCACCGACCTGTCGAAGGTCTACGGCAGCGGCGACACCCGCGTGGTGGCCCTGGACCGCGTCAGCGTCTCCTTCCGGGAGGCCGAGTTCACCGCGATCATGGGCCCCTCCGGCTGCGGCAAATCCACCCTCATGCACTGCGCCGCGGGCCTCGACCCCGTCAGCTCCGGCTCCGTCCGCATCGGCACCACCGAGCTGGGCGCACTGGGCGACCGGCAGCTCACCGAGCTGCGCCGGGACCGGATCGGCTTCATCTTCCAGGCGTTCAACCTGCTGCCCACCCTGACCGCGCTGGAGAACATCACCCTGCCGCTGTCCATCGCCGGACGCCGCCCCGACCGGCAGTGGCTGGACCGCGTGGTGTCCATGGTCGGTCTCGCCCAGCGGCTGGACCACCGGCCCGGACAGCTCTCCGGCGGGCAGCAGCAGCGCGTCGCGGTGGCCCGGGCCCTGGTCACCCGGCCGGCGATCGTCTTCGGCGACGAGCCCACCGGCAACCTCGACTCCCGCTCCGGGGCCGAGGTCCTCGGCTTCCTGCGCGACTCCGTACGCGAGCTGGGCCAGACCGTGGTGATGGTGACCCACGACCCGGTCGCCGCCGGCTTCGCCGACCGCGTCGTCTTCCTCTCCGACGGCCGGCTGGTCGACGAGATGGTGCGCCCCACCCCGGACCGGGTGCTGGACCGGATGAAGCAGTTCGACGCCCGCGCCCGCACGAGCTGACCCTCCCGCGCCCGCGCCCCTCCCCCTCCCCCTCCCCCGCACCCGCCCCGGAAGCCACTCACCCATGCTGAAAACAGCCCTGCGCAACGTCCTGGCGCACAAGGCCCGGCTGCTGATGACGGTGCTCGCCGTCACCCTCGGCGTCGCCTTCGTCTCCGGCACCCTCGTCTTCGCGGACTCCTCCACCGCGGCCCACCGGGCCGCCGTGTCGAAGGACTACGCCGACATCGCGGTCACCGTGACCCCGAAGGACCCCCCGCCCGGCGCACCCGGGGAGGCCGGCGCGGCCGGATCCGCCGGGGAGGAGCACGCCACCGTGCTCGACGACGCCCTCGCCCGCACGCTGGCCGGGCTGCCCGGCGTCGCCGCCGTACGGCCGTCCGCGGACGGCCTGGCCACCCTGAACTCCTCGAACGGCACCCCGCTGCGCACCGGCAGGATCTGGGCGCACCGGGCGGCCGCCTACGTCCCCGGCGCCGACGGCAAGGACAGCCGCCACCCGCTGACCGAGGGCCGGGCCCCCCGCGACGGCGAGGAGATCGCCGTGGACAGCGGCACCGCGGCCGCCGGCCGGTTCCGTATCGGCGCGGAGATCACCCTGGCCACGGACGGCCCGGCCATGACGAAGCGCCTCGTCGGCATCGTCACCACCCGGGACACCCGGGTGACGGCCGGCGGCACCCTGGTCCTGTTCGACAAGGCCACCGCACAGCAGCTGTTCGCCTCCCCGGGCCGCTACACCTCGATCGACCTGTCCGCCGTACCGGGCACCGACGCGGCCGAACTCGCCCGCCGGGTCACCGCCCTGCTCCCCGCCGACCGGGCCGAGGCCACCACCGGCACCGCCCAGGCCGCCCAGCAGGCCGTCCTCGTCGACACGCTCACCCGCGGCCACGCGAAGCTGTCGCTGGTCTTCGCCGGAGTCGCCCTCTTCATCGGGTCGTTCCTGATCGTCAACACCTTCACCATGCTCGTCGCCCGGCGCACCCGTGAGATCGCCCTGCTCCGCGCGATCGGTGCCACGCGCCGCCAGGTCGTGCGCTCCCTCCTCTGGGAGGCCGTCCTCCTCGGCCTCGCCGCCTCGGCCCTCGGTTTCCTGCTGGGCCTCGGGATCGCCTCCGTGCTGCCGGAGATCCTGAGTACCGCCGGGGAGTCGCTGCCCCGTGGCCCGCTGGTGATCGGCCCGCTCCCCGTGGCGGCCGCGCTCGCCGTCGGGGTGGGCGTCACCGTGCTCGCCGCGTGGCTGCCGTCCCGCAAGGCCGCGCGGATCGCACCGGTCGAGGCCATGCGCGCGGCCGAACAGCCGCCCACCGCCACCGCGTCCCGGGTCCGCGGCGCGGCCGGTGCCCTCCTGCTCGCCCTCGGCGCCGGACTGCTGCTGTCGCTCGCCGGGGCGAAGGACGCCTCCGAGGAGAACCTGCGGAGCGCGATGTCCGGCTGCGCCCTCCTCGTCATCGCCGTGATCGTGCTGGCGCCGCTGCTCGCCGTCCCCGTGCTCCGGCTGAGCGGACGGCTGACCGGCCGCCTCGGAATCACCGGCCACCTCGCCCACCGCAACGCGCTGCGCGACCCGCGGCGTACCGCCGCCACCGCCTCCGCCCTGATGGTCAGCACGGCCCTGGTCGCCGGGCTCGCCGTCATCGGCCACTCCACCGGGCAGGCCCTCGACCGCCAGGCCGCGGCCGGTCTCGCCGCCGACTACGTGATCAGCACCCACACCTCGTCGGCCGGCATCGACCCGGCCGCCGTGCAGCGGGTGACCGCCACCCCCGGTGTACGGACGGCGACCGCCGTCAGCGACTCCACCCTCTTCATCGGCGGTGGCGTCCGCCAGATCTCCGGGGTCGACCCGGCGGCCGCCCTGTCCGTCATGAAGCTGGACTTCGTCGACGGCTCCCTGAAGGACCTCGGGCCGGGCCGCATCGCCCTCTCCAGCACCCTCGCCCGCGCGAACGGCGTGCGCACCGGCGACCGGATCGACGCCCGGGTCGGCGGCCCCGGCCAGGACCTCACCCCGTACACGGTCGTCGGCGTCTACGAGGACAACCCCACCGCCCAGGACGCCCTGGGCGCGCGTACCGAGGTCCAGCGCAGCAGCCTCGGCGCCGGCTCCGTCCAGCGCGTCCTCGTCCGCACGGACGGCGGCGCGGACGGCGGCGCCACGAAGGACCGGCTGCGTACCGCCACGGGCAACAACCCGCTGCTCCAGGTCCAGGACCGGCAGGAACTCGTCCAGGAAGCCTCCGGTTCCCTGGGCACCCTGCTGACCCTGACGTACGGCCTGCTCGCCATCGGCGGCGTGATCGCGGCGCTCGGCATCATGAACACCCTGGCCATGTCGGTGTCGGACCGCACCCGGGAGATCGGCGTCCTGCGCGCCATCGGCATGGACCGCGCCGGCATCCGCAGGATGATCCGCCTCGAGTCCCTGGCCGTGGCCGCTTTCGGCACCCTGCTGGGCCTGGCGTCCGGCCTGTTCGGGGCCTGGACGGTCGGAGCTCTGGCCAACGGCGCGCTGAAGGGCTACTCCCTGGCCCTTCCCTGGGGCACGCTGCTGCTCGTCTGCCTGATCTCCCTCGCCACGGGCGCGGTGGCGGCCGCCCTCCCGGCCCGCCACGCATCGTCGCTGAGCCCGCTGGAAGCCGTCGCCGAGCTGTAGGGGGTCAGGTGTGCTTCCAGGGCACGGGATCCGGCCGGCGGTACCACCACCGGCCGAGACCGTCCCGTCCCGGGGGCCGGCCCGTCAGCTCCTCGGCGAGACTCCCCGACGGGTCCTCCTCCGTCGCCCGGACGAACCGTACGTCCAGCCCCGCCGGCGTCCCGTCGAGCAGCCGGCGTACCTGGAACGGCAGTCGGGCACCGATGCGGGCGAGCTCGTCGCGGGCTTCGAGGCGTTCCCGGTAGAGGTCGGCCGGATACCACCCCGAGGGCGCCCACCCGGATTCCAGCTGCACGACGAACCGCTCCCACACGGTCAGACCGCCCTTCAGGGACGGGTGGGGGCCCTCGTCGGGCCACAGCGGTGCCGCCGACGCCATGAAGGCCTCGGCCACCGGGGACGGCGGCCGCTGCTCGCGGACGATCTCGGCGAACCTCTCCACGACCGCGCGGGGCAACTGCGGGACCGGCGCCTCCGCGCTGCCGACCGTGTACAGGGGAGGCTCGTCGTCGGACAGTTCGAGCCGGACCCGCGTGACGAGGCCCTCCGGGGTCGCCGCCCAGTAGGCGCTCGGATACGCCTCCTCGGCGGGGAACAGGACGGTCGTCCCGGCGGCCCGGGCGAGCCGTGCGGCGACCTCGGACTCCGGTGGCCGATCGGCGGCCTGGTCCTGGGCGTAGAGGTCCAGCGACCGGGCCAGGTCGCCGGAGAGCTCTTCGTACGTGCACAGGACGGGGGCGGCCCAGTTCCGCAGTTCGGGGTCGGCGTCGGCATCGGCCACGCCGACGTCGCCGGCCGCGACGCCGAAGCACCGGGCCAGCGCGGCGGCCAGGGTCTCGGCGGCCAGGGCGTCGACGGTGAGCAGGTTGTAGCCGGTGGGCACGGTGTGTTCGCCGCCCCGTCAGCTCTGCGGGAGCCGGCCCAGCGCGGTGTCCGTGTCCTGGCCGCCCCATCCTTCGGGGGTTCGCCAGATGACGTGGACTCCGAAGACGTCACGGACGGTGTCCGCGGACCAGTCCTCGGCCGGGGGTTCGGAGAGGACCAGGTAGAGGCTGTCGGCCCGCGTGGGCAGGGTGTGGCTGATCTCCAGCAGGCGGGTGGCGCCCGAGCGGAGGTCCGCGTACGCCGAGCGGCCGGAGCCCAGCGCCTCGTAGAGGAAGAGCCCTTGCCCGGTGACGCAGCTGACGTCGACGACGGGCGAATCGGTCGGCTGGAGGTCGGCCCAGAGGAGGTCCGACTTCAGGGCGTGGCGGACCGCTTCGTGCTTCTTGCACGTCCGGTCGGCTCCGGCCGACGCCTCCAGCGCGCGCAGGAAGCCTTGCTTGGTGGCCGAAGCCGGCGCGGCCGTGTCTTCCACGTCTTCCGCGAGGATCATCTGCTCTACGTCCTTCTGCTCGGACTGCGGTGGGGCAGGGGCGGGGGATTCGGTGGTCCCGTCGTCGGGGACCAGGTCCGGGTCCGGCGCCGGGTCCGGGTCCGGGTCGGCGGTGAAGCGGTCCTGGAGCGCCCGGCGCGCCTCGGCCAGGGTGTCCGTCCAGCCCGAGGCCGTCAGGTCCTCCCGGAGCCGCTCGGTGTCCAAGGTGCCTTCCTTGAGGGCCCGGTTGGCGCTCGCGGCGAGGTCGCGCAGAACGCCCAGCCTGTCCCTGTCGGGAGAGCCGAACAGGTGCAGCACGTCGACCCAGTCGGCCTGGTCCCTGCGAAGGACGCGGTTGGCCATCCCCTGCAGCTCGGAGAGCCTGCCGCGGGCGTCGGGAACCTCCCCGTCGTTCTCCGTCAGCTCACGGAGCACGTCCAGTGCCGCGAGGTAGCGGCCCGCCGTCCTCGGCGAGACGGACGACCGGCCCCGCTGGTCGGAGGTAAGGACCGTCTGGTTCGTCTCGTTGGCGAACACCCAGCAGTCCAGCTTGTCGCCACGTCGCGGGGGAACGGATCCGTGCCGGACGGTGAGGACCAGGGGACGGTCGAAGCCGGGGGTGAGGGCCTTGACCTTGTAGCGGCCGCCGGGGGCCCGGTCCACGACCTCGACCCGTACGTCGGCCCCGATCCGGGGAAGCCGGGTCACGGCCGCCACCTCCGCCTCCGTCTCCACCCGTACGTCCACCTCCGCCTCCGTCTCCGTCTCGACCGTGGCCTCGGGGGCCTGCGCTCCGGAGCCGGTCGCGGGGCTCGTGAGCACGTCCGGCAGCGGGGAGGTGTGCAGGACGGTCAGGGTCTGGGTGCTGCGGGTCAGGGCCACGTACAGCTGCCGCAGGCCCGCGGGACCGCGGTCGGCGATGGTGGCGGGCTCGATGACCAGGACGTGGTCGTACTCCATGCCCTTGGCCTGGGCGGCGGCCAGGACGGACACGGCGGCGCGGTGCCGGTCGCCGATGTCCCCGCCCCCGTCGATCCGGCGGCTGATCGCGTCGAGCCAGTCCGAGTCGTCGGGGACGATGACGGCCACGGACCGGAGGGTGTTCCCGTCGCTGGTGCCCACGAGGCGCGTCACGTGCGCGACGGTGTCGTCGAGGAGCTTCCACGGCTCGGTCTCCACCGTCCGTACAGCGTCCTCGCCCGCCTCGCGCACGGCCTGCGGGTAGGGCAGGGCCGGTGCGATCCGCCGGGCGAGGGGGGCGACGAACTCCATGATCTCGGCGGGCACGCGATAGCTGGTGTTGAGCTCGGCCACCCGCCAGTCGCCGTGGTCGGACAGGACCGTGCCGAGTCGGTCCCAGCTCGCCGGGATGTGCGGCCCCGTCGCCTGCGCGAGGTCGCCCAGGACGGTCATGGAGCCGCCCACGGCGCAGCGCCGGCGCAGGGCACGGGCCTGCATCGGCGTGAGGTCCTGTGCCTCGTCGGCGACGATGTGCCCGTAGCGGCTCGGGGTCTCCCCGCTGATGAGGACCCGGAGCTCTTCGAGGCAGACGTGGTCGTCGAGGGTCCAGGGGTCGGCGTCGGCGCTGGCGGCCCGGGGCCTGAGCAGGGCCGCCTGCTCCCCCTCGTCGAGAATCCCGTCGGCGCAGGCGCGCAGGACGTCGGGCGAGTCGTAGAGGGTGCGCAGGGCCTCCCTGGCGCCCGGGGACGGCCAGACGCGTTCGACGAGGCGCTCGACCCGGCGGTTGCGCTCCAGGTCGCGGCGGATCGTACCGGCCTGCCCGCGCCGGGGTGCGATGTCGGAGAGCTCTTGCAGGAGACGGTCGACGAGCAGGCCGCGGAAGCGGTCGCGGCGCTCCCGGTAGGGGCTGTCGCCCTCGTGTGCCTGGTCCAGGAGGGTGAGGACCTCGGAGCGCGGTACGCGCAGGGTCGTACTGCCGGCGGGGACGACGATCGCGGGCTCGTCGCCTTCGAAGGAGGGCGCGACGACGAGGTCGTCCAGGGCTTCGGGGCGGTAGTCGTTCTCCACGCGGCGGCGCAGGACGGCCGCCATGCGCTCGTCGGACTTCACGCGTCGTGCCTGCGGGGAGTCGGCCCCGAGTATCTCGCCGTCCCACAGGCGGTTCAGCTGGACGGCGTTGACGTCCCGGGTGCCGAGGGTGGGCAGGACCTGGCCGACGTACTCCAGGAACCGCTGGTGGGGGCCGATCACCAGGATGTCCTGGGCCTTGAAGTGGTCGTTGTTGACGAGCCAGGTCACACGGTGGAGACCGACCGCGGACTTGCCGGTGCCCGGGCCGCCCTGCACGACGAGGATGTCGGACGGGGAGCCGGTGACCAGCTCCATCTGGTCGCGGCGGATGGTCTCGACGATGTCGCGCATGCGGCCGCTGCGCGAGCGCTGGAGCTCGCGCAGCAGGAAGTCGTCCGGCCGGAGCGTCTTGCGGCGCTGCCGGCGGACGACGTCGCCAGGGGTGTCCGGGGGCGACGGCCGGGGCTCCGGCACGGTCGTGGGTACGGGAGCGGTCGCGGGTTCGGGAGCGGTCGCGGGAGCGCTCTCGGGTTCCGGTGCCCGAGCGGCGGCGGCCGGCGGGGCGATGTCGTCGAAATAGCCCTCCACGATCCGCCGGACGCAGCGCAGTTGGCGCCGCAGCGTCACCTCGCCCGGGCTCTCGGGCCGGGCGTCCAGCCACTTCCTCGCCAGGGGGCTGGTCCACTGCAGGACCACCGGCTCGTTCGAGGCGTCCCACACGACCCGCCGTCCGACGTACCAGGGGCGGGGTGCCGTGCCGGGCTGCTCCGGTGCGTCGATCCGGGCGAACACCAGGGCCTCGTCGCCGAGTCCGCCGTACGAGGCGGCACGCGCCTCCGCCTCGATCCGGTTGGCTATCCCGTCCTTGCCGCTCGCCGAGGCCGTGGCCGCCGACGTTCCGCTCATCTCGGCCAGACGCGCGGTGTAGCAGTCGTACGCGTGGTCGACGGCCCGCTGCTCGACGGCGAGGTCCTCGCCCCGAGTGGTGGTGCTCATGTGCGTCCTCCCTGCGGTGCCGCAGAGGCACCGCTACGGGCCTGCGCCCGTACCCCGCTGAAACAACTATCAGAGAGCGGGTGGTGACGGACACTCAGTACATGAGTTCTGGTTCCGGGCCTCAGCGCCAATGCGCCGAGGGGGCGCGCAGCGCGAGCGCGGCCGCGTAGCCCTCGGGGGCCGGAAGGTCGGTGAGGGACCAGTGCGGGCGGACGGAATCGGCGGCCGGGCCCGTGCCCAGGTAGGTCCGGTGGCCGCCGTGTCCCAGTCCCGCTCCGGTGCCCTTGAGATGTGCCTCCTTGCGCGTCCACAGGCGGGCGAACGCCGCAGGGCGGCCGGCCTCGGGGAACGCGGCGAGTTCGGCGCTCTCGTCGGGGTGGAAGAAGTCCTCGCTCTGCGCCACCACCCGCGGCGCGGGCAGGGCCTCCACGTCCACCCCGACCGGCGTGGAAGCACAGGCCACGAAGACCGCGTCGCGGCTGTGCGACAGGGAGAAGTGGGCACGGCCGCCCACGAGGACCGGCCGCCCGTCCGGGCCGCCGCACTCGGGGCAGGCGTCGCGGGTCATCACCAGGTCGCGCGGCGCGGTGTCGAGCAGGGCGCCCAGCATCAGCCTCAGCGCGACGTGCGCGACGAGATAGGAGCCGCGGTCCTGGGGGCGCGCGAACCGGTCGGCCCGCCGGCGCTCGGCCGGGTCGAGCACGCCGGGGGCGAGGCGTTCCGCGAAAGGGGCCTGGGTCCCGGCGTCGACGAACCGCACCAGTGCCTCGCCGCGAGCGGGCAGCCGCTGCGCCCCGACCGGCCGGTCGAGCCGCAGCACGGCGGAGCTGAGGCCGGCGGGTGTGGTCATCCGGCAATCCTATCCAAGGGCCGCACGAGGGGCCCGATGGGCGGCGGCGAACCTCGTACGGCCGGGCGCGGCATCCCGGCGGATCGCCGCCATCGCCGTCGCCGTCGCAGCCATTCGCCGCGAGCAGATCACATCAGTGACGGATTCCTCTCGCCGAGTTAACAGAACCCTGTCACTGAACAGGGTATTGCCTTCTATGAGATGCATGGTAGCGTTGCCATGAGGCTTAGCTCGGCACATTTATATACGCCTCAGCGGGGGGATTACCTGTCTCTGTAAATAAAGGAGCGGCATGAGCCGGTCGTCCAGAGTGGCTGAATTCGAACAGGAAGTGGCTGCTCGAGTAGGACACGTCATTAAGCGTGCCGAACAGGCATTGATCGGCGAGAAGAGCAGAGTTCTCCGCGATCTCGGCCTGACAGTTCCACAGTATGCGGCACTGATGGCGCTCTCCTATTCACCGGGCATGTCAGGTGCGCAGCTGGCGCGCGTCTGCCTCGTGACGCCTCAGAGCATGGCCACGGTACTGGCCAATCTCGAGTCGAAGCGCTTGATCGAGCGGCAGACTTCCGACCTTCATCAAAAGGTGCTCGTCACCAAGTTGACGCCGGCCGGACGCGCTCTTGTCAAGAAAGCCGACACCGTCGCCCGCAAGGTGGAAGCGAAGCTTTCCAATGCCTTGTCGGCCGATGAGCAGAAGCAGTTGCGGGATCTTCTGGAACGGTGCATCACCGCCCTGACGGAAGAGGAAACCCCGTAACCTTCCGCAGAGATCCAGGGGTCTGGCCCCGGCCCGGCAAGGGTCGGGGCCAGACTGGTTTCCGGCCCCCGTAAAGAGCCCCCGCATGCCGAAACTCCGGTCCTCCAGGGCGACTTGGGAGTCGCCCTGGAGGACCGGAGTCCCGGTCGTCGGCAGGCCGGACGTCAGGCCGGAGGCCGCCTGATCCGGACTAGAGGAACCTGCGTACCGCGCCCACCGTGGTGGTGCCCCCGTGACCCGGCAGCACCGTGGTCCGGTCCCGTCGCGGGCCGCAGACCCTGGACATCGAGCCGGCCAGTACGTCCGGGTCCCCCACCGGCGGGAACGCCCGGCCGAGGCCGTCCGCGAGCAGACTGTCCCCGGTCAGCAGCAGCGCGTCCTCGCCGGTCTGCAGCGAGTACGCCACCGAACCCGGCGTGTGGCCCGGGGCGTGGTGCACCTCGATCTCCAGGCCCGCGACACTGAGCAGGCCCTCGTCGGGCAGCGGGCGCACCAGCTCGGGCTCCGAGCGGGGGAAGCCCCGCAGCACGGCCGCCGGGAAGTCCGCAGGCAGCCCCGCCTCGGGGCGGACCAGCATCTCCCGGTCCAGGGGGTGGATGTACGCGGGCACGCCGAGCTCCTCGCACAGCGGCGCCACGGACCAGGTGTGGTCCATGTGGCCGTGGGTCAGCAGGACCGCCTCCAGCTGGAGGCCGCGCTGTCCCAGGGCGGTGCGTACCGACGCGGTCGCGTCCTGCCCCGGGTCCACGACGACGCACGGGCCGTCGGGGCCCGCCGCCAGCACGTAGCAGTTCGTACCGAAGGAGCCGGCCGGAAATCCGAGGACGAGCACGTCACGTCACCGGCCGTCGACGGCTACGACGTACTTGCCGACGGAGGCGCGCGACTCCAGCAGCTCGTGGGCCTTGGCCACGTCCGCCAGCGGCAGCTCGGTGACCTCGATGCGGACCGAGCCGTCGGCCACCGCGCGCAGGGCGCTGCGCAGGTGGTCGCCGAGGACCCCGGGGCGGCTGTTGGCCAGGCCGCCGAGGTTGTAGCCCACCAGGGCGGTGCCGGTGAACCATACGTGGTTGGCCTGGTAGGAGGTGTCCTGCGCGGCCGCGTCGCCGAAGATGACGTGCCGGCCGAGCGTCGCGAGCAGCCCGTTGGCCGTGCCACGGGTGTCGCCGCCGATGGAGTCGAGGACGACGTCGACCCCGGCGCCGTCGGTCAGCCGCCGGACCTCCTCCTCCAGCCGGTCGTACGTGACGACCGCGTCGTAGCCGAACTCCAGGGCCTGCGCGGCCTTCTCCGGCGAGCTGGTGGCGCCGATGACGCGGGCGGCGCCGGCGGCCCGGGCGAGCTGGGCCGCCGCGGTGCCCACGCCGCCGGCCGCGGCCAGGACGAGTACGGTGTCGCCCTGCTCGACGCGGCCCGCGGCGTGCACGACGCCCCAGGCGGTCGCGCCGTTGCACAGGGCGGCCGCCGCCAGGGCGGACGGCAGCCCGGCGAGCTCGTCCTCCAGCGGTACGGTCAGGTCGGCGCGCGCCGAGACGAACTCGGCGTTGCCGCCGCCGTCGAGGGTGAGCGCGGCGACCCGCTGGCCGGGACGCAGGCCCGTCACGCCCTCGCCCACGGAGCGGACGGTACCGACGGCCTCCAGGCCGGGCACGTGCGGCAGGCCGACGGGGAACTGGCCGCGGCGGAACATCACTTCGGCGAAGTTCACACCCGCGTGGCTGACCTGGATGACCACGCGGCCGGGGGCCGCCTCGGGCTCGGGAGCGTCGTGGACGACGGTCAGGACATTGTGGTCGCCGAATTCGGCGAAACGTGCGGCGCGCATGGCCACCTCCGGTGGGAGAACGATGGGGTGAGGGACGGGGGGAATGGGCTGGTGGAATCAGGAGCGGGGGGTGTCGCGGGCTCAGGCGGAGGGCCGCAGGTGCTGCCGGACGCTGCGGCGCGCCTTCATCCCGAGGACCCCGTCGCGGACGAGCTCCTCCAGGAGCGGTGCCACGTCGAGGTCCGATCCGCCCAGGCCGCGCCGCAGCCCCTGCTGCACGGCGAGTGCGACGTCGGTGCCGACCACGTCGAGCAGGCGGAACGGGCCGTGGGGGAGGCCGCAGCCGCCCGTGACGGCCGCGTCGACCTCCTCCACCGTGCCGTGGCCCGCGCCGACGATCCGGGCGGCGTCGTTGAGGAGCGGGAACAGCAGGGCGTTGACGATGAAGCCGGCCCGGTCGGTGCAGTGCACCGGGGTCCGGCCGAGGCCGCGGCACAGGGCGTCGGCGGTGGCGATGACCTCGGCCGCGGTGGTCTCGGTCCGGACGACCTCGACGAGGGTCATCGCGGGGGCCGGGTTGAAGAAGTGGAGGCCGATGACGTCGGCCGGGCGGCTCACGGCCGCGGCGAGCCGGGCCACCGGCAGGCTGGAGGTGGTCGTGGCCAGCAGCGTGCCCGGTCCGCAGGCACGGTCGAGCCGTGTCAGGACGTCGAGCTTCGCGTCGAGGTCCTCGGCGATCGCCTCGACGACGAGGTCGCAGCCGGCCAGCGCCTCGGCCGACAGGACGGTGACGCACCCCTCCAGGACCCGGTCGGCCTCGTCGCGGGGCATCCGGGTGGACAGCAGGGCCCGGTGGACGGCCACGCGGGCCGCCTCGGCGCGCTGCTCGGAGCGCGCGAGGAGGCGTACCGGGTGGCCGGAGGCCAGGAACACGGCCGCGATGCCCGTCGCCATGGTGCCGGAGCCGACCACGCCGACGTCGCGTACGGTACGGGCCCCCGCGGCGGGCGGCGCCGGGACGGGGGCCGCGCCCACGGGTGCCCGGCCCAGGCGGGCGAACGCCCCGGCGGGCAGGCCCAGGGCTTCGGAGGCGGCCTGCGCGGTGTGCGGGCCGATCGAGGCGAGCAGTTCCAGCGGGCCTCGGCGCATCCCGCAGCCGAGCCGCATGGCGGTGTCGATGTCCTCAGGTGCGGCGTAGCCGTCGGCGACCATGGCGGCCGCGCGGCCCAGGTAGCGCAGCAGCAGCTCGGCCCCGGTGCGCCACGCGGGATCCTCCGGGGTGCCGGGCAGGCCGCCGAGGCGGGCGAGTTCCCCGAGCGGGTCGCCGGCCGGGGCGGCGGAGGCGGCGACGGCAGAGGAAGCAGAAGTGGCGGCGGTCGCCGGGGTGTGCCCGGCGATGCCGGCCATCCGGTGCCAGCCGCTGTCCGCGGCACGCTCGGCCAGGACGGGGTCGTCGCCGATGACGTGCGCGTGGCCGACGGCGGTCAGCAGCGGGAGGTCGGAGGCGTGGTCGCCGTACGCGTGGCAGTCCGCGGGATCGGCGCCGGTGGCGCGCATGTCGGCCTCGGCCGCGACGGCCTTGGCGTCGCCGATGACCGCGACCGTCAGCTCGCCGGTGTAGCGCCCGTCCTTGATCTCGGGCCGGGAGCACAGCACCGCGTCCGCGCCGACGTGGGCGGCGACCGGGTCGAGGCAGGCGGGGAAGGATCCGGAGACGAGCACCGTACGGTCGCCCGCACTCCGGTGCTCGCGCAGCGCGTCGAGCGTCGGCGGGTGGAACAGCCCGCCGGCCGCCAGTTCCTGCGCGAACCAGGCGCGTCCCTCGGCGGCGACCTCCTCGACCGAACAGCCCGCGTAGAGGCCGTAGTACTCGCGGTTGGTCACTTCGCGCGGCACGCCCTCGGCGGCACGCCGGCGCAGGTGCGCGGCGGCCTCCTCGTACGCGGAGTCGGGCGCGCCCTGGGCCCGCAGGTGGAAACGCAGGAAGCGGAACATGCTCTTGACGGTGATGAGGGTCTCGTCGACGTCGAAGAAGGCCGTGCGCCGGGCCTGGTTGTTCATGCGGTACTCCGAGGGCTGAGTGCGGTGGTGACGGCGGCTGCCGGGCCGCCGCCCGGGGGCGGTGCGGGGGATCGCCCGCACCCGGGCGACGGGGCTTCGGCGGCGGGCTAGGAGGCCGAGCCGGTGAGGGCGGGCTCCGGGGACTCGGTCGCCGTGCCCGGGGCGGTCGCCTCCGGGGCGGCCGCGTCCTTGCGCGGACGGCACAGGACCCACAGGAACGGCACGGTGACCAGGCAGATGGCGGAGAGCACCCAGAGGATCTCGTGCATGGCGCCGCTGTACGCGGTGGAGGCGAACTCGGTGTAGGCGCCGCGGAGGGACTCCTCCACCTTCGTCGCGGAGGTCACCAGGTCACCCTGGGCGAGCTGGTTGGCGACGTCGCCGGCCGAGCCCGCGGCGGCGTAGTCGCCGATGCCGTCGGAGAGCTGCGAGCGGGTGACGCTGACCATCAGCGAGCCCATGGCGGCGATGGCGATGACCTCGCCGGTGATGCGCATCGTGTTGAACATGCCCGCGGCCATGCCGGCGCGGTGCGGCTCCACGGAGCTGACGGCGGCGCCGTCCAGCACGCCGTTGGAGATGCCGAAGCCGATGCCGATGACGAGCAGCGGACCGGCCAGCGACAGGACGCCGATGTTGGCCTCGATGACGGTCAGCCAGGCGGTGCCGGCGGCGACCAGCGTCATGCAGGTGACCAGCAGGGCGCGGGGCGAGAGCCACTTGGAGGCGTAGCCCGCGACGGCCGGCATGACCAGGGTGGGGGCGGTGAGCAGCAGCAGGAGCAGACCGGCGTCGGCGGCGGAGATGCCGTCCACGGCCATGAAGTACGAGGGCAGGAAGACCAGGAGGGCGACGAAGCCGAAGGCGAGGGCGACCGGGGTCACGCACAGGGCGACGTACTGCGGCTGACGGAAGAGGCCCAGGTCGAACATGGGGTGCGCGGAACGCGATTCGACGAGGACGAAGCCGGCGAGCAGCAGGGCGGAGCCGGCGAGGAAGAGCAGGACGACCGGGTGCGCCCAGCCGATCTGGGGGCCTTCGACCAGCGCGAGGATCAGCAGGAAGAGACTGGAGGTGAAGGTGAAGGTGCCGGCCCAGTCGACCTTGGGTGCCTCGGGGTTGCGGCCTTCGGGGATGCGCAGGGCGGCGATGATGACGACCACGGCGATGATGGCCTGGGCGTAGAAGAACCAGCGCCAGTCGAGCGCACTGGTCAGCGCGCCGGCGGCCAGCGGGCCGAAGGCGAGGCCGATGCCGAAGCAGGTGCCGTAGAAGCCGAAGGCGCGGGCGCGGGCGGCGCCGTCGAAGGCGTTGGCGAGGGCGGAGCTGGCGCTGGTGATGACGGCGGCGGCGCCGATGCCGGCGATGCCGCGGACGATGTCGACCACGGTGATGTCGGTGGCCGCGCCGGCGATGAGCGAGCAGAGGGCGAAGACCGTCATGCCGCCGAGGAACATCCGGCGGCGGCCGATGATGTCGGACAGTGAGCCGCAGGCGAGCAGGAAGCTGGCGAACGTCAGGTCGTAGGCGTTGACGACCCACTGGAGGTCGGCGAGGTCGCTCCCGAGATCGGCACCCATGGCGGGGAGGGTGACGGAGGTTCCGGTGATCGAGGTGGGCAGGAGCGCCGCGATCAGGCATGCCGCCAGCAGCGTGATGCCCGCTCGGGACGGTGCTCGGTCTATTGGCTGTGCGGTTGTACTCACCGGGAGTACCTCCTCGGGATGTCGGCAGGGGGTGAAGGCATGCGGAAGGGGGGTCCCAGGGGCCGCACGCGGCGGGGGCCGCGGCGGCCAGGACCAGTCGGAACAGTATCAGGGTTCTTATTCAGAACACCGGTTGAGGTGTATCAGAATTCTGTGACTTGGCTGAATTCGGATCAGTAGCGGGTGCCGACGGCGGACGGCAGGCCGGTGAGCCGGTCCAGGTCGAAGGGGGTGAGCCGCACGTCGACGGCCGCCACGTTCTCGCGCAGGTACCCGACCCGCTTGGTGCCCGGGATGGGTACGACGTGCTCGCCGCGCGCCAGCACCCAGGCCAGCGCCACCTGCGCCGGCGTGGCGCCGTGCGCCTGGGCCACGTCCTTCACGGTGTCCACGATCCGCTGGTTGGCGGCCCGTGCGGCGTCGGAGAACCGCGGGTTGGTGGCCCGGAAGTCGTCGTCCTCGAACTGCGTCGACGTGTCGATGCTGCCGGTGAGATAGCCCCGGCCCAGGGGGGCGAAGGGGACGAAGGCGGCCCCGTTCGCCGCACACCAGCCGACGACGTCGTCACCTTCGAGCGCATCGCGCGTCCACAGGGACAGCTCCGACTGGATCGCCGTCACCGGGTGCACGGCGTGCGCCCGAGCGGCCTCGCCCGCCGTCACCTCGGACAGCCCCAGGTGGCGCACCTTGCCCTCGGCGACCAGTTCGGCGAGGGCGCCCCAGGTCTCCTCCAACGGCACGGCGGGGTCGACCCGGTGCAGGTAGTAGAGGTCGATGACATCGGTGCGCAGCCTCTTCAGGCTCGCCTCGACGGCCCGGCGCACCTGGGCCGGGGAGCCGTCCCGGTGCATCCGCTTGGTGGCCAGGTCGTCCACGACCAGACCCATCTTGGTCGCCAGGACCACCTCGTCGCGACGGCCCTGCAGGGCCTCGCCGACGAGGGACTCGTTGTGCCCGTCCCCGTAGATGTCCGCGGTGTCCAGGAACGTCACGCCCAGATCGAGGGCCGTCCGGATGACCTCCACGGAGGTGCTGTCGGTGCGCTGGGACTCTGCGTATCCCCAGCTCATTCCCATACAGCCGAGCCCGATGGAGCTCACGTCCGGTCCTGCGGAACCCAGTTGGCGCGTCTTCACGGTGAAACCTCACGTTGTGTCGTTCGGGGGAAGGATGGTCGGTGCCGGCCGGCGCGTCGGCACAGCGCGCCGGCCGGCACCTGTTCGAGGGGGTTCCGGCGGACCGCAGCCCTAGGCGGCGGTGACGACGAGTGCCGCGTTGTGGCCGCCGAAGCCCGCCGAGTTGCTGACCGCGGCGAGCAGTCGCGTCTGCCGCGGCGCGCCGGCGACGAGGTCCAGGGCGATGTCCGGGTCCCGGTCGGTCAGGTTGGCCGTCGGCGGGATCCGGCCGTGCTTGACGGCCAGCACCGTGTACGCGGCTTCGATCGCTCCGGCCGCCGCCAGCGGGTGGCCGGTGACGCCCTTGGTGGAGCAGACGGCCGCGCCCTCGCCGAACACGCGGTACAGGCCGCGCGCCTCCGTCACGTCGTTCATCGGCGTGGACGTGCCGTGCGCGTTGACGTGGCCGATGTCCTCGGGTGCGAGTCCCGCGTCGGCCAGGGCCGCGCGCACCGCCCGCTCGACGCCGTGGCCCTGCGGGTCCGGCGCGGTGGCGTGGTGGGCGTCCGAGGAAGCCCCGTAGCCGCTCACGTACGCGTGCACGGAGGCACCCCGGGCGCGGGCGTCCGCGGCGCGTTCCAGCACCAGGATGCCGGCGCCCTCGGCGGCGACGAAGCCGTCCCGGTGGGCGTCGAAGGGCCGCGAGGCCAGTTCCGGGTAGTCCATCCGCTTGGACAGCGCGCCCATCTGGTTCAGGCCCGCCATGACGGTGGGGCTGATCGCCGACTCCGAACCCCCGGCGATCACCACGTCGCAGGCGCCGCTGCGCAGCAGGTCCTGCGCGTAGCCGACGGCCGTGGTGCCGGAGGCGCAGGCCGTGGCGGTGACCAGGCTCGGCCCCTTGGCCCCGATGTCGATGGCCACGTACCCGGCGACCATGTTGACCATGGACATCGGGACCAGCATGGGCGAGACCATGCCCGGGCCCTGTTCGCCCATCGTCTGGCACTGCCGCTCGAAGGTCGTCGATCCCCCGAGGGAGTTGCCGACGACGACCGCCACCCGGGCGCCGTCCCATTGCTTCGGATCCAGTCCGGAGTCCGCGACCGCCTCCCGTGCGGCCGCGATCGCCAGCTGGACGAAGCGGTCGTAGCGCCACGCCTTGGTACGGCCGAGCAGTGCGGCCGCGTCGAATCCGGGCACCCGGCAGGAGAAGTCCGGCTTGCCGCCCTCCAGTTCCGGGTCGCAGGCGGCGGCGCTGCGGCCCGAGAGGACACGTCGCCAGTTCTCGTCTACTCCGATGCCGGCCGGGGTCACCAGGCCCAGGCCGGTGACCGCGATGCCGTCCTTCTGCGCTGTGCCCATCGTCAGACCGCCGCCTCGGCCTTGGTCAGCATGAGCTTTTCGACGTCCGCGACCGTGGGGCACTCCAGCAGCTCGTAGTCGAAGACGTCGACGCCGAACTCCTGCTGCAGGGTCAGGGCGAACTCCACCAGGACGAGGGAGTCGAACTCCAGCTCCTCGAAGGTGGTGCCGGGCTGCACCTCGGTGCTCTCGACGCCGAAGTGGCGGCCGAGGACGGCGGCGATGCGGGTGAAGGTGTCGGTGGTGGCGGTGGTGGTGTCGGCGGTCATGGTCGTTGCGCTCCTGTGTGTGGTGTCGTGAGTCGGGAAGGAAGTGTGTGGGTGTCAGCCGGCCACGAGGTCCGGCCAGTTCAGGGCGGCGCTCCCCCAGGTCGCGCCGCCGCCGAAGGCGCTCAGCAGCACCTTGTCGCCACCGCGCAGGCGGCCGGTGGCCACGGCGTCCGCGAGGGCGACGGGGATCGAGGCGCCTGCGGTGTTGCCGACCTGCTCGATGTGGGAGAAGACCTTGTCCCCGGGGACGCCGAGCCGGTCCCCCAGGGCCTTGAGGATGCGGGCGTTGGCCTGGTGTCCGACGAAGAGGTCCACGTCGTCGGCGCTCCAGCCGACCTCGCCGAGCACCTTGCGGGCCGAGGCGTCCATGCGGACGACCGCGTTCATGAACACCTCGCGGCCGCGCATGGTGAACCACGCGTCCGCGGGGTCCGCCGTCGCGCCGGCCGTCGGGTCGGCCGCGAGCGGCTGCCGCGAGCCGCCGGCCCGTACGGTGATCAGGTCGGCCAGGGCGCCGTCGCTGCCAAGGTCGATGCCCAGCACCGCGCCGGGATCACCCTCCTGGCCGGCGCCGAGCACCATGGCCCCCGCACCGTCGCCGAAGATCGCCACGGTGGAGCGGTCCTGCGGGTCGAGCAGGGTGGTGAAGGCCTCGGCGGCGATGACGAGCACGCGGTCGGCCCGGCCCGCGCCGATCATGGCGGCCGCGGTGGACAGCGCGTACAGGAAGCCGCTGCACACGGCGGAGACGTCGAAGGCCGGTACGCCGGCCAGCCCCAGCCGGTGCGCCACGTCCGGAGCGGTGGCCGGGCAGGGCCGGTCCGGGGTGGTCGTGGCCAGGACGACCATGTCGACCGAGTCGACGCCGGCCGAGTCCAGGGCCCGCCGCCCGGCCTCGACCGCGAGGTCGCCGGTGGCCATGCCGGGGTCGACGACATGGCGCTGCCCGATACCGGTCCGGCTGCGGATCCACTCGTCCGAGGTGTCCAGGCGGGCGGCGAGCATGTCGTTGGTGACCACCGTCGGGGGCAGCCAGGCACCGATGCCGCGGACCACGGCGACGCGCGTCATGCCGTCACCTCGCGGGGTGCCTCGGGGGCGGTCGCGACGTCGGCGGTCGGCAGCAGTCCTGCGTGCCGCAGCGCCGGCGCGATCTCCCACGGCCGGGTCAGCGGTACGAAGGCCGCGAGGTGCCCGTCGGGGCGGACGACCGCCGCGGCCGGGTCGCGCGGGAAGCTCCGCTCCAGGTCCGGCGAGACCGCCTCGGCCAGGTCCACCACGGGTGTCCCGGCGGGTATCGCCGCGCGGGCGGCCTCGGTGCGCTCGGCCCAGCCCGGTCCCCGGTGGACGCCGGGCCACAGCAGCACGCTCAGCCGGTCCCCGGCGATCCGCGGCCGGCCGGTCCGCCGGTCCTCGTCGCCCGGCTCGGCGACGAAGACGGGCAGCCGGGTGCCCGGCCGCACCCCCGAGATGCCCGCCAGCCGGGTGGCGGCGCCCTTGGCCGCCGACCACCGGTCCTGCGGCGGGGCGTAGCCGATGTCGAGCTGGCTCATCACCGGGGCCGCGACGCGCTGGAGCAGTCCGGTGGTGTCGGCGATGCGGGCGATGCCGTCGCGGGCGGCGGTACGGGCCCGCCCGCTCACCAGGCCCCAGCGGGTCTGCAGTCCGGTGGTACGGGTGATCCGGTGGGCGGCGGCCCGGCGTTCGGCGTCGTACTCGTCGAGCACGGAGTCGGCCAGCCGGCCGCGGATGACTCCGGCGAGCCGCCAGCCCAGGCTCACCGCGTCGATGAGGCCGGTGTTCATGCCCTGGCCGCCGGCCGGGCTCATGATGTGCGCGGCGTCGCCGGCCAGGAAGCAGCGCCCCTGCCGGAAGGTGGCGGCCGTACGGCAGCGCAGCCGGAACGTGGTGCTCCAGTGCAGTGCGCCGATGGTGCCCGCGCCGGGCGCGACCTGCTCCAGGCGTTCCTGGAACAGCTCGCGGGACGGTGCGGGGGCGCCCTCCTCCTGGTGCGGCACGCTGACCGCCAGCCGGAAGTTCACGCCGTCCAGCGGTGCGAGCCCGAAGGCGCCCCTGGCGGAGTACAGGTAGTGCAGCATGCGGTGCGAGAGCCCGCCCTCGACCGGGGCGTCGGCGATCGCGAAGGTCAGGTCCGGCGCCTGGCCCTCGAAGGCGATGCCGAGCTGCTTGCGTACGGTGCTGTGCGCGCCGTCCGCGCCGACCACCCAGCCGTACTCGGCCTCCTCCACCACCCCTTCGGCGGTGCGCAGGCTCACCCGGGTCCGCTGCGGGCCCTGGGTGAGCCGCTCCAGGGTGACCCCGCGCTCGATGCTGCCGCCGAGTTCGAGGAGGCGCTTCTCCAGCACCGACTCGGTGACGTTCTGCGGGATGGTCAGGGCGAACCGGTACGGGGTGCCGGGCAGGTGGTTCATGGACACCGAGCCCAGGCGGCCGCCCTCGGAGTAGAAGCTCACGCCGTCCACCTGGTGGCCCGCGTCGATCAGCGGGGCGGCCGCGCCGATGCGGCGCAGCTGTTCCAGGATGCGCGGCCAGACGATGGCGGCCCGGGAGTGCTCGGGCGAGGTGACGGACGCGTCGACCAGCCGGACGGGGATGCCCTGCTGTACCAGTTCGCAGGCGACCACCAGGCCGACCGGGCCCGCGCCCACGACCAGCACGTCGGGTGCGGGTGCGGACTCGCGTCGTTGTTCAGGGGTCATCGTTGCGCTCCGGGTCGGGGTCGTCGGTTCGGTGAGGCGGTCGTGCGCGTCGTACGGGTCTTGCGGGTCTTGCGGGTCTTGCGGGTCTTGCGGTCGGTCACTGCTGCATCTCCACCGCGGCGCAGGAGAAGGTGAATCCGCCGCCCGCGCTGATCACCAGGGCGATCTCGCCGGCGTCCAGCAGCCCGCGCCGCCGGATCTCCTCGAAGTTGGCCGCCATGTCACCGGCGCCGAGGTGTCCGGTGTCGCCGCCGAGCCGGATGCTGCGCGCCTTGGTGAGGCCGGCGACGCCCGGGTAGTACGTCTCGTTCAGCACCTTGTCGCCGACACGGGGGAAGGCGATCAGCGCCACGCGCGGGTCGTCGGGCTCCAGCCCGGCGTCGGCCAGTGCCCCGAGGACGATGTCGGGCAGTACGGAGTGGACCCGCCGGTAGAAGACATCGAGTCCGGTGTCTTCGATGAACGCCTTCTTCGTGCGGCGGACGTCGACCCGGTCGCTGTGCCAGCGCGGCGCGGGCGAGAAGGCGTCCCGGCCCCGGTGCAGCGCTTCCACCTCGGGGATGGTGGCCGTGGCCAGGGAGCGCAGGAGCAGTTCGTCGGGGCTGCCGTCGGGGCGGTGCAGGACGACCGCGGTGGCCGCGTCCCCGTACCAGACCCCGTAGTCGCCGCGCCAGCGGTCGAAGCCCTCGTCGGCGAAGCGGTCCGCGGTGGTCACCAGCGCGCTGCGGCAGCCGGGGTCGGCGAGGAGCCGCGCGGCGGCGAGCTCCAGGCCGACGGCGCCGCCGTTGCACATCTGCTGGATGCCGACCGGGAGCGTGTGGTGCGCGCCCAGTTCGCGGGCGACGTAGTGCGCCGGGGACCAGAAGTCGTGGCCCTGGTGGTGGATCCAGGCGTGGATCAGCAGATCCGGCGCGGGGGCGTCCGGGCCGGCGGCGGCCAGTGCGGCGCGGGCGGCGCGTACGGCCATGTCGGGCGCGGCCAGGTCGGACACCGGCAGCTGCCGGATGCCCGCGGTGGCCTGCTCCTCGGGATCGATCCGGCCGTCGGCGACGGCCTCGTGCGCGGTGTCGGCCCGCTCGGGCAGCCAGACGCGTACGGCCTTGATCCCCAGCCCGTCCCTCAGGTCCATGACGAGTCCTTTCGTGTAAGCCGTGTTCGTGTACGCCGTGTTCGTGGCGGGTCGGGTTCGTGTACGCCGGATTCGTGTACGCCGGGTTCGTGGCGGGTCGGGCGGTCAGCCGGGCAGGCCGTCGGCGGCCCGCAGGGTGATCCGGCCGGAGGCCACGACCGTCGACTCCTGCTCGAAGGAGATCTCCAGGACGGTGTCGGCCCCGGCCGTGTCGGGTGCGGGCCGGGCGGTCACCAGCGTGGGGCGGTCCAGCTCGGCGTACTGGAAGAAGTCCGCGGTGAAACCGGTCATGACCGCCGCGGGGGCCGGCGCACCGTCGGCCATGACGTACAGGCCGAGCTGGCGGGCGGCCTCCATCATCACCATGCCGGGCAGGTGGTCCTGGCGGTGGTCGAACATGCTGGGGTTGTCGAACGGGGCCAGCAGCAGGGCGTTCCCGGCCAGCGGGCCGGTCCGGTCGACCGTGCCGAGTACGACGTTGCGCCGGTCCGCGCGGTCCACCGAGGCCGCGTCCGCCAGGGCGTCGACGGGGCGCGGCGGCAACAGGTCCGACAGCGCGGGGGCGTCGGGGCGCCGGCCGTGCCGCAGTGACCGGTACACCTCGGAGGGCAGGTAGCCGACGTCCATGCGCACCTCGCCGATGCGCTCGGCGCCCAACACCATCGCCATCACGTACGTCACACCGCGCAACTGCCCGCGCAGACGCTTCTCGTCGGCGGTCTCCACCTCGATGCGCAACTCCGCCGGCGGGGTGCCGGGGGCGGGGGCCGGGGTGGGCTCGTAGGTCATGGACCAGGACTTCAGGATGAAGTTCTGGTCATGCGGGATGTCGAAGTGGGCGTGCCCGGCGTACGTCTCGGCCTGTCGGCAGCACTCCAGGAGCAGCAGCGGGTCCAGGACCCGGGACTGGCTGAGGTGGTCGGTGTAGTAGGCGTGCGAGGCGGGCAGTTGCGCGGCGGCGAGGAAGCGGGAGGGGTCCTGGTGGCGGTAGTCCGTCAGGAACACCTCGGACAGCGCGCTGCGGTGCAGCAGCGTCCGGTCGACGGTCCGTACGTAGGAGAGCGGAAGCTCCTCGGAAATAACACTCGCGTTCGACTCAAAGCGGTCGATCCCCACCCTGACACCACCCGAAGCATTAGGGGCGAGGGCTCGCCGGTACGGCGGCCCTCACCAAGAAGACAGGTTCCTGTTCGCGGCCGTGTCGGCCGGTCGGACCCTCGGCGGCCCGGCGGCGCTGCACGGGCGGTGCCACGATGAAAATTCGACCCCGGACGAGTGTCAGGGCCCTGGCACGAGGCAGGACGCTATGCGCCAACAACCCCACCGTCAAGGGATTTGATCAATCATTTGAACGACACACCCTGTTAACCGGCTGAGGGCATCATCACAGGTCACATCGGATGCGACGCATGGTAGGACTCACAGTAGTGTCAGACATCTGCGATAACCTTCGATCCGATGTGAATCGGCATCCACCACTGACTGCAAGCCCCTTGGAGGCCCCTGTGCACACCCTCAACTTGGGAACCGAAGGCCCTTCCGTGGGCCGGGTCGGACTGGGCTGCATGGGCATGTCCTGGGGCTATGACCAGGAGGGATGGGACGACGCGACGTCGGTGCAGGTCATCCACCGGGCCATCGACACGGGAGTCCGCTTCTTCGACACCGCCGACCAGTACGGCCCGTTCACGAACGAGCGGCTCGTCGGGAAGGCACTGCGCGACCGCCGCGACGAGGTCGTGCTCGCCACCAAGGGCGGTCTGATCGTCGACGGAGCCCGCCGTACCCACAGGAACGGCCGCCCGGAGCACCTGCGTGCCGCGTGCGAGGCGAGCCTGCTGCGGCTCGGGACCGATCACGTGGACCTGTACCAGCTCCACCGCGTCGACCCGGCCGTCCCCGTGGAGGAGAGCTGGGGCGCCATGGCCGAACTCGTCGAGGCCGGCCTGACCAAGGCCATCGGCCTCTCCGAGGCCTCCGTCGACGAGATCTCCCGCGCGCACGCGATCCACCCCGTCGCCTCGGTCCAGTCCGAACTCTCCCTGTGGAGCCCGGACGCCACCGGGGACGTCGTCCCGTACTGCGCGGAGCAGGGCATCACCTTCATCGCCTTCGCCCCGCTGGGCCGCGGCTTCCTCTCCGGCCGGATCACCACGGTCGAGGACCTGCCGCGCGTCGACGCCCGCCGCGGGATCCCCCGGTTCCAGCCGGACGCCATCGCCGCCAACCAGGCGATCACCGGGACCACCGGCAGGATCGCGGCCCGCCTGGGGATCACCGTGCCCCAGCTGGCCATCGCCTGGGTGCTGGCCCAGGGCCCCGGGGTGATGGCGCTGCCCGGCACCAAGACCCCGAAGTACCTCGACGAGAACGTCGCGGCCGGCGCGGTCACCCTCCCGGCCGAGGTCCTGGCGGAACTGGCCGAGCTGCCTGCGGCGGTGGGCAGCCGCTGACCGGGCTCCGCCGACCGCCGACCGGGCGCAGTGACGCCGACCGGCCTCCTCCCCACCGACACCCCACCAAGGAACCGACGTGACCACGAGCGAGCATGCAGCACTCAACCGGCTGGCGGAGCTGCGGCAGATCAAGGAGCAGGCGCGGAGCGGCCCCAGCGACCGTGCGACCGAAGCGCAGCGCGCGAAGGGCAAGCTGACCGCGCGTGAGCGCATCGCGCTGCTGCTCGACGAGGGTTCGTTCCGGGAGGTCGAGCAGCTGCGCCGGCACCGGGCGACCGGGTTCGGCCTGGAGAACAAGAAGCCCTACACGGACGGTGTGATCACCGGCTGGGGCACGGTCGAGGGCCGCACGGTCTTCGTCTACGCGCACGACTTCCGCATCTTCGGCGGTGCGCTGGGCGAGGCCCACGCGACGAAGATCCACAAGATCATGGACATGGCCATCGCGGCCGGTGCCCCGCTGGTCTCCCTCAACGACGGCGCCGGCGCCCGCATCCAGGAAGGCGTCTCGGCGCTGGCGGGCTACGGCGGCATCTTCCAGCGCAACACCAAGGCCTCGGGCGTCATCCCGCAGATCTCGGTCATGCTCGGCCCCTGCGCCGGCGGCGCCGCGTACTCCCCGGCCCTGACGGACTTCGTCTTCATGGTCCGCGAGACCTCGCAGATGTTCATCACCGGCCCGGACGTGGTCCAGGCCGTCACCGGCGAGCAGATCACCCAGAACGGCCTCGGCGGCGCCGACGTCCACGCCGGAACCTCGGGCGTCGCGCACTTCGCGTACGACGACGAGGAGACCTGCATCTCCGAGGTCCGCTACCTGCTGTCCCTGCTCCCGCAGAACAACCGCGAGAACCCACCCGCGGTCGAGACCGGCGACCCCGCCGACCGCCCCGGCGACGCCCTGCTGGACCTGGTCCCCGCCGACGGCAACCGGGCGTACGACATGCGCAAGGTCATCGAGGAACTCGTCGACGAGGGCGAGTACCTGGAGGTCCACGAGCGCTGGGCCACCAACATCATCTGCGCCCTGGCCCGGATGGGCGGCCAGGTCGTCGCCGTCGTCGCCAACCAGCCCGCCAGCTGCGCGGGCGTACTGGACATCCACGCCTCGGAGAAGGCCGCGCGGTTCGTCCAGCTCTGCGACGCGTTCAACATCCCGATCGTCACCCTGGTCGACGTCCCCGGCTTCCTGCCGGGCGTCGACCAGGAGCACAACGGCATCATCCGCCACGGCGCCAAACTCCTGTACGCCTACTGCAACGCCACCGTGCCCCGTATCTCCGTCGTGCTGCGCAAGGCCTACGGCGGCGCGTACATCGTCATGGACTCCCAGTCCATCGGCGCGGACCTCACCTACGCCTGGCCCGTCAACGAGATCGCGGTCATGGGCGCCGAGGGCGCGGCGAACGTCATCTTCCGCCGCGAGATCGCCGGGGCCGACGACCCCGGCGCCGTGCGCGCGCAGAAGATCAAGGAATACAAGACCGAGCTGATGCACCCGTACTACGCGGCCGAACGCGGCCTCGTCGACGACGTCATCGACCCGACCGAGACGCGCGAGGTCCTCATCGGCGCCCTCGCGATGCTCCGCAGCAAGCACGCCGATCTGCCGTCCCGCAAGCACGGCAACCCGCCGCAGTGACCGCGAAGGAGAGCTGACCCGTATGAACACCCTGCTGCGCATAGAGAAGGGCGACGCGGCCCCCGAGGAACTGGCGGCGATCACCGCGGTCCTCCTGGCCCGCGCCGCCGCCGTCGCAGAACCCCGCCCCGTCCCCCGCCCCCGGGCAGGCTGGCGCCGCCTGGAACGCACCCCGGGCTTCCGCACCGCCCACAGCTGGCAGGGCTGAGCGCCCGCCCCTTCGCACCCTCCACTCAGCCCTGCGTCCGGCGGATAACGGTCTCCCGCACCCCGGCCAGCCATTGACGCAGCCGCACACCCCGGGGCAGGAGGAGGCAAAGCCCAAGTGTCGCCGTCCATGCGGTGCGAGGAGGCGACGAAGGGAGCGTCACCGGCTCCGCGAGGAACTGCCGGAGGTGTCCGCCGATCACGGCGAGGCAACCCTCCACCGTCCCCCCGCGGGGAGGGCGGATGTGGGGCAAGAGGTCGACGTCATCCGCGATCTCGTCGGAGAACAGGCCGGTCTTGAGGAGATCGTCGATCTCCGCCGCCGCCTCGGCCGCACGAGCGGGATCGTTCGCGGCTTGCCTGAGGTAGGCGCTGAGCGCGACTCCGCGGCTGTCCTCGGTGTCATCGAAGGCGTAGCCGGTCACCGTATAGGAGCGCAGGAGCTCGCGCAGCTCACGGAAACGATCGTTCGACGGTGTCACCTGTTCACCCCCCACTCCCGAACCCCGGACCCACGAGTGGGTTCCTGCCTGCGGAGCCGACGCGGCCTGAGGCCGTGACCACGTATCTCCTCCTACGGATCATGCACCACCCGCTACACTGACCGCGGTGGCTACGCCCTCACCGGCTGCCACCACGCCTGTCGCCAGACACGCCTGCACGGTCCGCCACCTCGGCAGACCTTCGGACATGTTTGCCGGCAGAACCCCGCCTTCGTAGCTCAGGGGATAGAGCACGGCTCTCCTAAAGCCGGTGTCGCAGGTTCGAATCCTGCCGAGGGCACGGACGAGGCCCCGCGGTCGACATCGATCGCGGGGCCTCTTCGCGTTGTGGTTACATGGCGCATGTGTCGCGTGACGCCGCCTACTGAGATGTGGGCCGGGCGGTGGTTGGGCAGGCACCTGTTGTCGAAGGACCGGGCCATGGGCATGTACGCCACCGGCTACGGGTGATCTCCCTCGGTTGTTCCGCTGCCGTCGCACGCACGCACACACCGTGAGGAAGTCCACACTCCGTGTCATCGTTCAATCACACCGTCATCGAAGAGTTCAGGGCGAACGCCGGCCAGGTCGGCGGGCCCTTCGAAGGTTCCGAGCTGATCCTGCTCACCACCACCGGCGCCAGGTCCGGGAAGCCGCACACCGTCCCCCTCGGGTTCGCCCGCGAGGGCGCCGGCGGGGAGCTGCTCGTCGTCGCCTCCGCCGCCGGGGCCGACCGGCATCCCGCCTGGTACCACAATCTGCTCGCGCGGCCCCTCGTGGAGGTGGAGACCGGGACCGAGACGTACGAGGCCGTCGCCGTCCCCGCCCAAGGGGCGCGGCGGGACGAGCTGTTCGCGCGGATCGTCCGCGCGGAGCCCGGGTACGGGGAGTACCAGGAGCGGACCCGGCGGGTGCTCCCCGTCGTCGCGCTCCAGCGCACGCACGAGGTCCCGGCCCGGGAGGGCGGGATCGCCGGGAAACTGCTCGACGTGCACGGCTGGCTGCGGGCGCAGCTGGCCCTCGTACGGGAGCTCGCGCGCGAGGAGCCGCAGGGCTCCGGGGCGGCCTCGCTGGGGCTGCAACTGCGCCAGCACTGCCTCGCGTTCTGCCATTCGCTGGAGTTCCACCACCGGAGCGAGGACGCCGGCCTCTTCCCGTACCTGGAGCAACAGCATCCGCACATGCGGGAGTTCTTCCGCCGGATCGACTCCGAGCACCGCGCCGTCGCGCGGCTCCAGGAGGAGTTGGTACGGGCCCTGGACGAGCCCGGCGCCGGATTCAGCGAACGGGTGGAGCGGATGAGCCGGGAGCTGGAAGCTCATCTCGACGGCGAGGAAACGCAGTTGCTCCCGGTACTGCGGGCCCTGGAAGCGTGACGCGGGCCTCGGCGCCGCCCGCCTCCCGGTTGCGGAAGGTGAGGGTGGCGCCGAGGACCCGGGCCTGGCCGGCGGCGATGGTCAGGCCCAGCCCGTGGCCCTTGTTCGTGCCCTCCGTACGGAACCGCTGCGGGCCGGTGGTCAGCAGGTACTCCGGATAACCGGGGCCCGAGTCCGTCACGCTCAGGGTCCGGCCGTCGACCGTGAGCGTGACCGGGGCCGCGCCGTGGCGGTGCGCGTTGGCCACGAGATTGCCGAGGATTCGCTCCAGGCGCCGCCGGTCCGTCTCCACCCGCAGGGGTCCGCGCGGGCCGCGCACCTCCAGGGCCGTGTCGGTGCCCGAGGCGCGGATCGTGCGCGCCGCCAGTTCGGCCAGGTCGTGCGAGTCCACTTCCAGGCGCTCGCTGCGTGTCTCCAGCCGGGAGATCTCCAGAAGGTCCTCGGTCAGCGAGCGCATGGCCCGCACCCGGTCCCGTACGAGCTCGGCCGGGCGGCCCGGCGGCAGGAGCTCGGCGGCCGCGTTCAGGCCGGTCAGCGGGGTGCGCAGCTCGTGGGCGACATCCGCCGTGAACCGCTGTTCCGCTTCGAGCTTGCACTGCAGCGACGAGGCCATGGTGTCCAGGGCCCGGGAGACCGCCGCCACCTCGTCCTTGCTGCGCGTGCTGTCCTCGACGCGCGCGTCGAGGTCGCCGGCGCTGATCCGGCGGGCCACCTGCGCGGTCAGGTGCAGCCGCCGGGTGATGCGGGTGACGACGAACGCGCCGATGAGGAGGGTGCCCGCGATGGCGAGCCCCGAGGAGCCGAGGATGGCCCGGTCCAGTTCGGCGATGGTCCGCTCACTCGCGCGGAAGTCCACGGAGACGGCCAGCGCGCGGCCGTGGGCTGCAGGCCCGGCTGCCCACATCACGGGCCTGCCCCGGTACCTGCCGACGGCCGTGCCGCGCTTGCCGCCGACGGCCAGGGCGCGCAGCTCCGGGGGCAGGCCCGACGGGTCGATGCCCTCGCCGCGCGGCATGCGCGCGCCGGTCTCGTAGGCCTCGAAGGTCCGTTCCAGCCGGGTCAGCGCCTTCTCGCGGGCCGTGCCCACGGTCTGGCGGGTCATGGCGCCGTGCACGAGGCAGCCCAGCAGTGCCGCGAGTCCGCAGCACATGAGGGTGATGAAGACCGTGGCCTTCCAGGTCAGGGTCGAGGTCCAGGCAGGCAGCCGCGGGCGCGGCCGCAGCCGCTCGTCGCGCTGCGTGTCGTTCATGGTCACGTCACGGTAATGCGCGAGCCCCGGCGGGTGAGCGGCGGGATCCGGCCGGATCGCACCGGCTCAGGCCGAATCGCGTCGACTCGGTCCGCATCGCGCCCCGCAGCGGCATCGAGGCGCACGAAGCCCTCCCGGCCCTGGCCGGAAGGGCTGTGCCATCACGGTCAGCTCAGGCCACTGCTGCGTTCGCCGATACGGTCGCCCTGCGGAGTGCCGGCCCGCTTGAGCGCGGCCTTCGTGTGCGTTCCGCCCTTGACCTTGCTCCGTACCGGACCACTGAAGCCGTGTCCCGGAGCGCGCGGCGGCTGTGCCTGCTCCTGCGCCTTCGCGATGGCCGCCCGGACATCCCGCTTCTGCTCTTTGTTCATCCCGTCGTCAACTCCTTCGGGAAGCACCCAATCGGACTACTGGGATCGTATGCACATATGCGGACCAACGCACCCGGACCGATGTGCAAAGAATTCCGATCAAGAGCCTCGATCAGGGACGCGGCGGAGCCGGACGCTTCGGCTGGCCCAGCGTCTGGTGCACCAGGTCCTCCGGGCAGGGCGTCCCCCGGGGCAGCTGGTACTTCGCCGCCACCCGGTACTCTCCCGGCGCCGGCGCCAGCAGCTCCGTCCACACGTCCCCGGTCTCGTCCGGAGCGGCCTTGAAGAGGCATCCCGCCGTGTTCGCGTACTGCTTGCGCAGCGCGCCGCCCTCCCCGCTCCCGCCCCGCGCCTTCGAGGCGAAGGTCTCCTGCGGGGGCGGTACGGGCCTGCCCGCCGCGTCCACGAGCCCCAGCCACGGCGAGTGCGGGATCCGCACCAGCACCCGTCCGGGCTGCTTCACGTCGACGACCAGCTGGTCGGCGCTCGCCCGCACCACGGTCGCCGGTCCGGCCACCAGGTCGGTGGGCTCGTGGACCTTGAAGAGCTGCCAGTTCGCGTCGCCCCACACCTGCTGGAGGTACGGGAGCCCGCCACGCACCAGCTTCGCCTCGTCCTCCCCGCCCGAGTCGGGCTTGTCGGCGGGCAGCACCACGTAGTGCACGGCCCAGCGCTCCAGCCAGGCCCGGTAGCTGTCGGCGGTGAGGGTGTCGTCGTAGAAGAGCGGGTTGCGCTCCAGGTCGGCCTGCCGGTTCCAGCCGCGCGCGAGGTTCACGTACGAGGGGAAGGCGGAGGACTCGCGGTGGCTGCTGGCCGGGACCACCTCGACCCGGCCGCGGTCGGCGCCCGCCTTCTGCAGCTGGTCGACGAGCGGGGCCAGCTCCCGGCTCCACGCGGCCAGCGGGGTGGTGCGGACGATGTCGGTGACGCTGTTGGTGGTGATCCAGGCGTTGATCCCGACGAAGGCCAGCAGGACCGCGTACCAGCGCCGCGAGCGCGGGAGCTCGTACGGGAGGGCCGCGAGCAGCGCGGCCCCGCCGAACACCATCACCATGCGGGTGACGTTCGAACCGACCTGGGAGTCGATCACCCAGGTGAGGAAGACGCCGAGGGCGTAGACGGCCGAGGCGATCCGGACGGTCTTCCACCGCCTCGGTACGAGGAACAGGATCAGCAGCCCGAACACGAACGGCAGCCCCGCCGAGCCGATCTTCATCGGCTGCGTCCCGGAGAACGGGAACAGCCACGCCGACAGCCCCACCACGGCCACCGGGGCCAGCCCCAGCGCGTACGCGCCCGGGCGCCGCCCGCTCAGGAACAGGGCGGCCGCGATCACCCCGAGGAAGAGCCCGGCGACGGGGCTGGCGGCGGTCGCGAGACCGGCCAGCGGGGCCGCCACCGCGGCCTTGGCCCAGCGCCGCTCCGCCCATTTGCGGGGCCAGCAGAAGACGGCGGCGACCGCGCCGAGCGCGAACATCACGCCGAGGCCGAAGGTGACACGGCCCGAGAGGGCATTGCAGAGCAGCCCGTAGACCCCGGCCAGGGCGGGCCACAGGGGCTCGCGCACGGCCCCGCGGCAGCGGGTCAGGATCAGCGCGAGCAGCCCCGCCGAGACGGTGCCGGCGATCATCATCGTGGTCCGGACGCCGAGCATGTGCATCAGGTACGGCGAGACCACGCTGTACGAGACGGGGTGCATGCCGCCGTACCAGGCGAGGTTGTACGCCGAGTCGGGATGGCGGCCGACGAACTCGGCCCAGGCGTCCTGCGCGGCCAGGTCGCCGCCGCTGTTGGCGAAGCTGAAGAACCAGACGACGTGCAGCAGCCCGGCGAGGACGGTGGCGACGGCCACCGGACGGCGCCGGGCCCCGTCGAGAACGGCACCCAGCGGGCCGCGGGGCGGCCGTATGCCTGCGGGCACGGAAGGTGGCGCGGAGGCGGCGGACCCGGCGGTCGCGGGGGGCGTGGCCGTCGCTGCGGCCGCGGCGGTCGCGGACACCCCGGAAGCAGCGCCGTCGGCCGACGGGATGGCCTCCTGGCGCCGGCCCTGCTGCTCAGCGGTGGTCACTGCCGCACTCCCCAACCCATGAGTACACGAACTTCCCGGGGGCCTAGACGCGGCCCGGCGCCCCGGGGTTGCCCGGGGCGCCGGATCCACGCTCTCACCGGATGTCAGCCGACGCGCGTCAGCTTGCTGCCGATGCCCGGCGCCGCGAGGTCGCTCTTCAGCGCCACCGGCACCTTCACCTGGCTCGCGCCCTCGCCGACGGTCAGCACACCGACCTCGGTCCCGGCCTTCGCCGTCTGCGGCATCGTCGCGCCGCCGTCCGCGAGCTTGACGTCGACGGTGAGCGAGGCCCAGCCGACGGCCTGCACGTCGGCGGTGGCCACGACGGGCGTCCGGCCGCCGAGACCGTCGTCGACGTAGCCCACGACCTCACCCTTCTTCACGACGGTCGCGCCGTCGAGTGCCTTCTGGGTGGCGAGCATCAGTTCCTTGCTCGCGGCGAGCACGGTGTCGATGATCGCCGGCTTGTGCTGGCCGAGGACGGCTCCGACGATCAGCTGGTTGGTGTTGCCGACCTTCTTCTGGGCGGCGAAGAGCAGGTTTCCGCCCGCCTTGGTCGTGGTACCGGTCTTGATGCCGAGCGCGCCGGTGGGTCCGGTGAGGCCGTTCCAGTTCCGCCAGTTCTTGCCGGACGGGTCGACCCAGTTGGGCTTCTTGGTGATGTCGAGCAGCGTCTCGATCTCGACCAGCTTCAGGCCCAGCTTCACCTGGTCCTCGGCGGTGCTGACCGTGGTCGCGTCCAGACCCGAGGGGTCCGTGTACGTCGTGTTGGTCATGCCGAGTTCCTTGGCGGTGTCGTTCATCTTCTTGACGAACGCCTCCTGCGACCCGGAGTCCCAGCGCGCGAGCAGCCGCGCGATGTTGTTGGCCGACGGGATCATGAGGGCGGCGATCGCGTCGTACTCCGAGATCTTGTCGCCCTCCTTGACCGTGTCGAGGGTGGACTCGTTGTCGGTCGAGTTGTTCTTCTTGCCCTCGGTCTCGGCCGTCTTGTCGACGTCGATCATCTGGCCCTGATCACCCTTCTTGATGGGGTGGTCGCGCAGGATGATGTACGCCGTCATCGACTTGGTGACGCTCGCGATCGGCACGGGCTTCTGCTCGCCGGACTGGCCGAGCGTGCCGAGACCGGCGGCCGCCATGTACGCCTGCCCCTCGGTGGGCCACGGCAGCTGGGGCTTGGTGCCCTCGAAGGTGTACGAGGACTTCCCGGTCATGACGAGCTTCGGCTCGGGCAGCGGGCGCACCAGCTGCACGACGGCCAGGATGACCAACAGGAGCGCGACGAGCGGGGCGTAGATCTTGACCCGCCGGATGGCGGTCCGCATCGGGCTCGGCGGCGGGGGCGGGTTGTTCGTGAGGTCCGCCAGCATGTCGAGCGGCGGCTTGGGCGGCAGCGGCTGCTGCGTGGTCCGCTCGGAGTGGTCGAACCGCGCGGCGGCGGGCGGAACCGGAACCTTCGGCCGCTGCCCGGCCGGCGCGGGCGTCTTCGCGGGCGCGGGCGGGGTCGCGCCGCCTTCCGGACGCAGCGGCACGAAGGTGCTGCCCTTGGGCGACCCGGCCGCGGGCCGGGCCTCGGCGGGCTTGGCGGGCTCGGCGGGCTTGGCGGGGGCCGGCTCGGCACCGGCGGGCTCGGCCTCGGCGGGCTTGGCGGCGAGCCTGGCCTCGGCCGGCTTGGCCAGGTTCGGCCTGGCGGGGGCGGGCTTGGCAGGGGCAGGCTTCGGGGCCTCCGCCGCGGCTGCGGCCGCGGCGTCCGCCTTCGGGACACGGAAGACGGCGGTGCGCTCGCTGTCCACGGGCTTCTCGGCCGCCGCGGCCGGCTTCGCCTCGGTGTCGGGGGCCGAAGCGGAAGCGGGCTTCACGGCGCGGAACACCGCGGTGCGCTCGCTGTCCGCGGGCTCTTCGACCTTCGGCTTCTCGGCCGCGGGCTTCGGCCGCTCCTCGGCGGGAGCCGAAGCGGAATCGCTCTTGAAGGCGCGGAACACGGCGGTGCGCTCGCTGTCCGCAGGGCCTTCGGCCTTCGGCCGCTCCGCCACAGGCTTCGCCTCGGCGGGCTTGAAGGCCCGGAAGACGGCGGTGCGCTCGCTGTCCGCGGGCTCCTCGGCCTTCGGCTCCTCGGCAGCGGGCTTCACCTCGGCGGCCGGAGCGGGGGCAGCGGAGCCATCAGAAGCGGAATCCGAACGGGAACCGGAATCGGAGTCCTGCGCCTCGGTACGGGCATCCGGCGTGCCGGGCCCGGCGGCGCCGGGCTCGCCCGTGCCCGCCTCGTCGTCCACCGAAGCGGAATCTTCGGCTTCACCCGCAGCGGCCTCGCCGTCGTCGGCGTCATCGTCGGCGTCGTCGGCAGAGGCGACCCACGCCGCCACCGCATCCCGCAGCGGGTCCCGCGCGCCGGCTCCGGCCTCGGACTCGGACTCGGCTCCGGAGTCGGCTTCGGAGTCGCCCCCGGCTTCGGCTTCGGCTTCGGCCTGGACATCGACGTCGACACCGGCACCGGCACCCGCACCGGCGGCAGCCGCGGCCCCGCCGCTCTCGGGATCCCGCGGCCGGAACACCGACAGCCTCGGATCACGCTCCGCGGACGACTCCGCCGCCCCCGGCGCTCCTTCATCTACCGACTTGTCGGGGGACTCGCCCGCCACCGTTCCTCCTCCATCGCCGCCACGTCCGGCTGTCCGAATGTCTAACAGTGTCCCGTCTCGGGAGCATCGCCCCCGTGCTAGACGAGAACGACATAGCTGCGGGTTCCCCCACAAAGCGGCCACGCGCTCTCGACAGATGAATGTGAGAGGCGTCACCCTGTCACTCATCCACGCGGGGAGGCATGGATGGGCAGGAGCCGCAGAACAATTCCGGAGGAGCTTCTGCTGCTCGCCTTGGACCCGGCCACGGGTACCACGGCGCAGCCGCAGTCGCTCGACCTCGGCCTGGCCGGGGCACAGCTAGTGGAGCTGGCTCTGGCAGGACGGATAGCCCCTGATGGGGATCGTATCGCCGTGGTGATGCCACGGCCGACAGGAGATCCGACTCTGGACTCCGCACTGGAACTGCTGCGCAGGCGCGGCAGCCCGGTACGGGCCGTCCACTGGATCGGCGGACCCCGACTGGGGCTCCGCCAGATTTACCTCGCTCATCTGGAGCGCTGCGGCATGGTGCATGCCGTCGCGGGACAGATGTGCGGAGTGCTTCCGACGACTCGCTACCAGGCGACGGACACGGAGATCAGCCGGGAGATCCGAGCCCGGCTCGACAGTGCGATCCGCACCGGCGTACCGCCGGACCCGCGGACCGCGGCGCTCGCCGCACTGGCCCACGCGGTCGGACTCGGCAAGCACCTGTACCCCGGCAACGAGGGGCGGTCGTCCAGGTCCCGGCTGCGGGACCTGATCCGGCACGACCCGATGGGCGGACTCGTGGCGCATGCCGTGATGGACGTCCAGAACGGTGTGGCCGCACAGCCACGCCGTGACCGCGCACCCGCACCGCCGGCCCGGGCCACGGCGAGCAGCGTTCCGCTGCAGCCGCGCCGGACGGGCGCGATGGCCCGCGCGGCCGCGCACTGATCCACCCCGTTCCACCCCCGTTCCACCCGATCACCCGTTCCACCTGCTCCACCCGCTCGATCGCACCACCATCGCAACGCCACCGCCCCGACCGACGTCCGTGAGGACCCGGCCGGCTCGGGAGCCGCCAGCGCGCGGGGTGGCGGGGCCGGTTCGCCGACCCCGCCGCCCCGCGCGTCTGTGTTTCCGGGCCGTTCCCCAGCGGCGCCGCCCGCTTCGGTGGCAGTCTGCTCAACACCAGATACGCAGAGAGACAGCTGCAACGACAGAAGAAGGCGGAGGTGCCGTTCACGTGGCGTCCAATGTCAATCCCACCGTCCGACGCCGCCGACTGGGCATGGAGTTGCGCAAGCTCCGCGAGGACAAGGGCATGACGGCCGAACAGGTCGCCGAGCGCCTCCTCGTCTCCCAGTCGAAGATCAGCCGACTGGAGAACGGCCGCCGCTCCATCAGCCAGCGCGATGTCCGCGACCTGTGCGACGTCTACGAGGTCGAGGACCGCCGACTCATCGACTCGCTCATGCAGATGGCCAAGGATTCCCGCCAGCAGGGCTGGTGGCACGCCTTCGGCGACATTCCGTACAGCGTCTACATCGGCCTGGAGACGGACGCCGCCAGCCTGCGCACGTACGAGCCGCTGGTGATCCCGGGGCTGCTCCAGACGACGGAGTACGCCCAGTCCCTCGTCCGCGGCGCATGGCCGGAGACCGCCCCGGCCGACGTCGACAAGCGCGTCCAGGTCCGGATGCACCGCCAGAAGCGGCTCTCCGAGACCGAGAACAACAACCCGGACCTCGGTCCGCTGCGCCTGTGGGCGGTGATCGACGAGGCGGCGCTGCGCCGGCGCGTGGGCGACGCCCAGCTGATGATCCGGCAGCTCGAATACTTGATAGAGCAGTCGGAGCAGCCGCACGTCACGGTGCAGGTGATGCCCTTCGAGCTGGGCGCGCACCCCGGCGTGAACGGCCAGTACGCGATCCTGGAGTTCCCGGACGCGTCCGACTCGACCGTCGTCTACATCGAGGGCGTGACGAGCGACCTGTACCTGGAGAAGGCCAACGACGTCCAGAAGTACAGCGTGATGTACGAACACCTGCGTGCACAGGCGCTCAATGTCGACCAGACCCGTGAGTTCATCTCGCAGATCATCGATCAATACGCGGACAAGAGCGCATAGGGGTCGGATACGACCGATATCCACCGTGCGCGTGGCAAGCGGGTCGGTACGGTACACCGTCACTCCCCAGCCACAGAAGGCTTGAATGGAATATGCCACCCGGTCGGGTGAATGATCCCTTCACCCGTCAGGAGCTGCCGGTAGCGTCGATCAGGTCGGCCGGAAAGTTGGCCGACAGGACACCGGAACCACCGGAACTACTCGCTCACCGGAGAGAAACATGGCTATTCGCCAGGGCGCCACGGCCAACTGGATCAAGTCCTCCTACTCCGCCAACGGCGCCTGCGTCGAGGTCAAGTCCCCCGTCACGGAGGCCATCGCCGTCCGCGACTCGAAGGTGCAGGACGGACCGTCCCTCACCTTCGCCCCCGACTCCTGGACCTCGTTCGTCGCCGACGTCACCGAGGGCCGGCTGGGACGCCTCGCCTGAACATCAAGGCGCGTCCCAACCGCCTTCGCCGCCTTCACCGTTCGGTCCCCGTGTCGAGCACCAGCACCGGCACCGACGGGCCCGGCTTCTGCACCACCCGCATCACCAGCACTACTTGCACCACCTGCACCACCTGCGTCACTGACTGGAGCCCTCTCGACCGACCCGCCGTCTTGGCCGAGGGGGCTCGGCCATGCCCGGTGGGCCGACGGCCCGCCGCTCAGCGCAGCTGATCGACGTAACGGTCGGTCCCCGGCACCGTCGGGATGAACGGCGCCACCAGCTCCACCCGCCCCAGCCCCGCCTCCGCGACCTCCGCGTCCAGTCCCTGGAAGCGGTCCCAGCAGGTCCGGGGGTCCTCCTGGAGGAACCACAGCAGCGTGAGACGGGTGTCGACCCCCTCCACCTGCTTGACGTACGTCATCCGGTCGCCCGGGAGCGGGGTCGGACGGAAGACCGTCACCATCGCCGCCGGACCGCCGTGCAGCCGCTTCGGCAGGGCGCGCGAGCGCAGCCACTCCAGCAACTCGGCCCGCTGCTCGGGCCCGTCGGCGTCGACGACCTGGACGACGAGACCCTCGTACGGGTGGTCCAGGGCATGGAAGTCCCGCGGTCCGGCGGCGCCGTCGCGGTAGACGGTGGCCGCGTGGTCCTGGAAGGACGTGAAGACGTGGGTGCGGTCCTGGTAGACCCGGCCGTCGCGGTTCAGGCGCTTGTTGATGCCGACGGTCCACTTCATGTGCTCGTCGTAGCGGCCCTGGGTGACCCAGTACGTCGATATGTAGCAGCCCGCGGTGACGGGCTGGGCGACGGCCGACTTCTCGGGGTAGCGCAGCTCCTGCAGCTCGCGGGTGGCCACCCAGCGGCGGCCCGCGTACATCCAGGGCATGGCCATGGCGCCGGCGTAGTAGTGGTCGTCCTCGTACCAGCGGTTGTACGCGTACTCGTGGCCCGGGTGCGGTTCCACCATGGTGATCAGCGCATGGCCGGGGCGGACACCGTAGGGGCCGACGGCCGCGAGCTCGGCGTAGTCCTCGACCCGGGTGTCCTGCTGCGGTTCCTGCTCTCCTGTCGTCATGGGACCGGTCTAGCTGATGCGGCGTCAGATGGGGAGAGGTCGGACGGCCCGGGGTCTGCGGCGGCCGGTCCACCCCCTGATACATACGTGCCGTCTACAACTTTCCATCGCTACGATGCGCGCACCCGCCTCCTGAAGGAGCTGCCCGTGCCTGCCACCGTGCCTGCCACCGTGTCCGCCGCCGTGTCCGCTGCCGCGACCGCCACTGCCGCCGCGCCGCCGCCCGCGTTCGCCGCCCGTGCCGCCTCCGTGGAGGGGTCCCCCGTACGCGAGATCCTCGCGCTCACCGAACGCCCTGGGATCATCTCCCTCGCCGGCGGCCTCCCCGCGCCCGAACTCTTCGACACCGAGGGCCTGCGGGCCGCGTACGACGCCGCCTTCGCGGTGTCCGCGCGGCGCGCGCTCCAGTACTCGACCACCGAGGGCGCCCCGGAACTCCGCGAGGCCGTCGCCGCCCGGGCGACCGCGCGCGGGCTGCCGACCGGCCCGGACGACATACTCGTCACCTCGGGCTCCCAGCAGGCCCTCACCCTCGTCACCGCCACCCTGGTCGAACCCGGCGACGTGGTGCTGGTCGAGAACCCCACCTACCTCGCGGCGCTCCAGTGCTTCCGGCTGGCCGGCGCCCGGGTGGTGGCCGTGCCCTGCGACGCCGAGGGCATCCTCCCGGACGCGCTGGCGGACGTCGTGGCGCGCGAGCGGCCGAAGCTGCTGTACACCGTCCCCACCTTCCAGAACCCGACGGGACGCACCCTCCCGGCCGCCCGCCGGGCTGCGATCGCGCGGACCGCGGCCCGGCTCGGGCTGTGGCTGGTCGAGGACGACCCGTACGGGGAACTCCGCTACGAGGGCTCCGACGTCCCGTGGCTGGCCGCGTACCCGGGGGCGGAGGACCGTACGGCCCTGCTCGGCAGCTTCTCGAAGGTCATGGCTCCCGGGCTACGGCTGGGCTGGCTCCGGGCCCCGGCCGCGCTGCGCCGGGCCGCGGTGGTCGCGAAGCAGGCGGCGGACCTCCACACCTCCACGGTCGACCAGCTGGCAGCGGCGCACTACCTCGCGGCGGTGGACCTCGACGCGCACATGGCCACGGTCCGGACGGCCTACCGCGAGCGCCGCGACGCCCTGCAGAGCGCCCTGAGCCGGACCCTGCCGGCCGACTGCGCGTGGAACCTGCCCGCGGGCGGCATGTTCCTCTGGGCCCGGCTGCCGGAGGGCCACGACGCGACGGACCTCCTCCGGACGGCCGTCGCCCACGGCGTCGCCTTCGTCCCGGGCGCCCCCTTCCACGCCACCGACCCGGACCCCCGTACCCTGCGCCTGAACTTCACGACGCACACACCGTCCGAGATCACCGAGGGCGTCGCCCGGCTGGCCGCGGCACTGGCGGAGTACGGCGGGAAGCAGCCGGGGAACGGCTTCAGTGCTGGAGGGCGACCTTGAGCAGCACGATGAGGAGCCCGAGGAAGAGGTTGATCGCGCCGGCCAGGAACATCAGCCGGCGCGAGGCTCCGGCGCGGCTGGCGGCGAGGGTGGCCCAGCCGACCTGTCCGATCAGCGCGACGGCCAGGGCCAGCCATGCGATGCCCGTGGCGCCCAGGCCGAACAGCGGGGCGATGCCCGCCGCGACGGCCGGGGGGACGGCCGCCTTGATGATCGGGCGCTCCTCCTTGGACGTACTGCGGATCACGCCCCAGCTCAGCCGGCGCACCATGCGGGCCCCGAAGAGGCGGGAGAAGACGTGCGCGGCCCAGAACACCACGCCGGTGCCGAGGAGCAGTGCGACGAGTTCCAGCCTCGGGAACTTGCCGAGCGTCCCGGCTCCGACCACCACGGAGGCGGCGAGCAGGGAACCGTAGACGGCGCCGCTGTAGTCCTCGTGGCCGGCCTCCCGCTCCGGCTCCGGCTCCCGCTCCGGCTCCGGATCCGGCTCCGGGACGGCCTCCGGTCCGCCGCCTTCCGGGGGCGCCGTCACGCGGCCCCGGCCTGCGCGGTGGGCCACTTGAGTTCGATCTCCATCTCGATCTCCCCGTCGCCGATCTCGACCTCGATCTCGGTGCGGAGCTCGTCGGGGACGCGCAGGCTCATCTTCCCGGGGCCGAGTTCCAGTTCGGCATTGCCGCCGTGGCGCAGCGCCTCCGCGAGCGCGGACAGCTGATCGGCGACCTCGAGGCGGGAAAGGGAACTCTTCTGCTCAAACTTGAGGTCCTTCACGGACGTCTCCAATCCGCTGCGAACACGCGGTACGGCTCATTGTGACGCCGCACAGGAGGTCGGGCATCCCGGGCATCCCGGGCCTCAGCCGGCCGAACCCGCCACCGGCCGGTCGAAGGCCAGGGCGAGGACCTCGCTCCACTGCATGGGCGGGGCGGTCACCGGGGCCCCGGGGCGGAGCCTGGGCACCAGGACGCGCAGTGCGCCGGGGCGGATGGAGCAGGTCACGGGTGTGGGCATGGTCAGTGCCTCGCCGTCGACGGCGACGGCGATGCGTCCCGCGGCCGATCCGATCACGACCTGGCGGGAGGTGAGCACGTGCAGGCCCGCCGCCCTCGCGCCGCGCAGCGCGACCTCGGCCGCCTGGGCGGCGTTGTTCACCCGGATGCCGAGGACACCCAGTTCTCCGCGGTCAAGGCGGGACCTGCGGGCGCCCATCGGTTCGGAGGACGTGTAGGGGTTGTTGCTGACGAGCAGCGCCTGCTGGGCCTCCAGCCGTTTCTCGTCGGTCACCGCGTCGAGGGTGGTGCCGGCGTATCCGAGGAGGAGGTCGGGCAGCGCGGCCAGTGCCGAGTCCGCCTTGGCGTCCCGGTACTCCGGGCGCTGCACGATCTCCGCGTAGACGCCGAAGGAGGCCGTGTTGACGAACGCCTGGCCGCCCACGACCCCCAGGTCGACCCTGAGCTCCTCCCCGTCGGCCAGCGCGTCCAGGCACCGGGCCGGGTCCTCGCGGTCCAGCCCGAGGTCCATGGCGAAGTGGTTCCGGGTTCCCGCGGAGATCACGAGGAACGGCAGGTCGTGCTCGGCCGCCACCTCGGCCACCCGGGCCTGGGTGCCGTCGCCGCCCGCCACCCCGAGCAGGTCCGCTCCGTCGGCCACCGCCTGCCGGGCGAGGGCGGCGACGTCCGTCACGACCGCCGGGTCCAGCAGCACCACCCGGGCGCCGAGCGCCTCCCCCTTCTCGACCAGGCCGAAGCGGCCGACCTTCCCGCCGCCGGACTTCGGGTTCATGATCAGCACCGGGTTGCGGGGGGCGGCCCGTGCGACGGCCCGCATGCCGTCGGGCCGTCGCGCGGCGCGCAGCGCGGTCCGCGCACAGGCCACGGCGGCCGCCCACAGCGCGATGGCGAGCAGCGCCGTGGGCCACAGGTCCGCCCGGGCGTAGATGAGCAGGATGGCCACGGGCGCGCCCACCACCAGCAGGGTGCCGACCAGCCGTACGGCCCCGCGGTGGGACACCACCCACCAGGTCCCCATGGCCGTGAGCGCCGCCCCGGCCAGCCCGACGACGAGGACGACCAGCCCGCCGACGATGCCCTCGGCCACCAGCGTCACCGCCGCGAGCACCGCGCAGACCAACGCCAGCAGGGCCCACAGCCGGGCCCGCCGGGGCGCGCCGGAAGAATGCGGGAGTGCCATGCCCTCACGTCCTCGCCTCGTGCCGTGGATCGTCACCACGAGGGTGAGGTCCTCTCCGATCATCCCCCGAGGAGGATCGACCGTCGACGCGACGCAGGCGGGGCAACACCACCCAGCGCGTACACCGGCACCCGCATCACCCGCGCCGGCTCGATCCGCTACGAACACGACGCCCTCGGCCGGGTCACCCTCCGCCGGAAGACCCGCCTAAGCCGCGGACGGCGCCCTGGTACGACCTGCTCATCGACCGCAAGTTCTCCGTGGACAGCAGCTACGGACACCTCTCCGCGGCCGCGGCGGACAGTCAGGAGCTCGCCGGGGAGAAGGGGTCCTCGGCGCTCCGGGTGGAGACCTTCCGGTCGCTGATCCGGATGGCCGACCGCGAGTACTTCGAGGAGAAGCTCGGGGACCACCTGGACGAGGATGTGGTGCGGGCCTGTCTTCCCGACATCCGTGACGTCATCCGCCGGGGCCTGGAGGCTCTCACGGCCGGGGTTCCGTGCCGGTTCGACGTGGCGACCCAGCTCGTCGATCTCGCCAACTCGGTTGTCGTCGTGGACGAGGATCTGGCCGTGGAGCTCGTCCTGCAGATCCTGCGCGCCGCCCCGTCGGGGCGTGCCATGGCCCATGCCGTCGCCGCGGCGCACCGGGCCCAGGGGCCGGCCGGGGAGGTGCTGGCCGGTCGTCTGTACCGCGGCGGCAGCGCGCACGTGCGGGCGCTGCTCGCCGGGCGCGGCTGACCGCCGAGGCGCCCTGGGGGAGGATGCCGCATGGAAATGAACCGCTCGATGGCCCGCCTGCTGGGCCGGGTCGACACGGAGTGCATCACCCCGGACGAAGTGCCTCCGGGGTTCCTTCGGGTCGTGGAAGGCGGCTGGGAGGTCACCGCCGGCGGCGCGCACGTCCTGTCGGCGCTGAAGTCCGCTCCACCGGGACCGTTCTCGGACGTGGTGCACGAGGAGTACACCGTCAACGGCCGCGGCATGACGGACCACGACCTTCCGGCCTCCGGGGAGGAGCGGGAGTCGAGGCTGCTGCGGCGCTGCGTGGCGTACGCGGGCACCGCTCTCCTGCGTGCGGACGCGCTCGGCTCCGCCGTGGAGATCTCCGCCTACATCTCCCTCTCCTACGGCGGCCTGAACGACGACCACCTCACGGCGAACGTCACCTTCTGCGGCGCCCACCCGGGCGTTCTCCCCTATGCCGCCGACCTGGAAGCGTTCGAAACCGAATCCATTCTCAGGCTCCGGCGCACGGGCACGGGCGAGCCGCCCTGGAGCGTTCGAGGTCGGTGAGTGTGGTGGACCCGTGCGGCCGCGGATCGGCGGCGGCCTACGCCTATGCCTGCACCTCCGCCTACGCCACTCTTCGGTTCCGCACCCCTTCACACCGCCGCGCCCGCGCCGTAGCCTGACGCCCCGTCAGATTCGCCGTGCCCGGAGGTCCGTCATGCTGCTGCGAGGGAAGACCGTCATCGTCTCCGGGGTCGGGGCCGGGCTCGGGCATCAGGTGGCCGCCGCCGTCGTGCGGGACGGTGGGAACGCCGTGCTCGGGGCGCGGACCGAGTCGAATCTCGCCAAATCCGCCGCCGAGATCGACCCCGACGGCACGCACACCGCGTACCTGCCGACCGACATCACCGACGAGGCGCAGTGCGAGGCCCTCGCCGCGCTCGCGCTCACGCGCTTCGGCCGGCTCGACGGCGTCGTGCACGTCGCCGCCTGGGACTCGTACTTCGGGGGGCTGCAGGACGCCGACTTCGGGACCTGGCAGCAGATCATCGACGTGAACCTGCTGGGGACCCTGAGAATGACCCGCGCCTGCCTGCCCGGCCTCAAGGAGCGCGGCGGGTCGGTCGTGGTCATCGGGACGCAGTCCGCCGTGGCCGCGCCCAACGAGGTGCAGCAGGCCGCCTACGCCGCCTCCAAGGGGGCGCTGACCTCCGCCATGTACTCCATGGCCCGCGAGCTCGGCCCGCACCGGATCCGCGTCAACACCGTGCTGCCCGGCTGGATGTGGGGACCGCCCGTGCAGGCCTTCGTCACCTTCACCGCCCATACGGAAGGCGTTCCGGAGGCAGAGGTGCACGCCCGCCTCACGGAGCGCATGGCGCTGCCCGATCTCGCCACCGACGGGGACGTGGCGGATGCCGCCGTGTTCTTCGCCTCCGACCGGGCCCGGGCGATAACCGGCCAGTCGCTGCTGGTCAACGCGGGTGAGCTGATGAGATGAGCCACTCCCCAGCCGCCCCATCGCCGGAACGTCGGATCGTATGCTCGGCCCATGACCACTCCGAGTGACGCTCCGACCGAAAACGCGATGCGCCGCGCGCTCCGGCGGGCCCGCGACGGCGTCGCGCTCGACGCGACCGAGGCGGCCGTACTCCTCCAGGCGCGCGGCGAGGACCTGAGGGACCTCGCCGCCTCCGCCGCACGGGTGAGGGACGCCGGGCTCGCCGCCGCCGGGCGCCCCGGTGTCATCACCTACTCCCGCAAGGTCTTCATCCCCCTCACCCGCCTCTGCCGCGACAGGTGCCACTACTGCACCTTCGTCACCGTCCCCGGAAAGCTGCGCAAGAGCGGCCACGGGATGTACCTCTCCCCCGACGAGGTCCTCGACATCGCCCGCCAGGGCGCGGCGATGGGCTGCAAGGAAGCCCTCTTCACCCTCGGCGACCGCCCCGAGGACCGTTGGCCCGAGGCCCGCGAGTGGCTCGACGCGCACGGCTACGACGACACCCTCGCCTACGTGCGCGCCATGGCGATCCGGGTCCTGGAGGAGACCGGCCTGCTGCCGCACCTCAACCCCGGCGTCATGTCCTGGTCCGACCTCCAGCGGCTCAAGCCGGTCGCGCCCAGCATGGGCATGATGCTGGAGACCACCGCCACCCGTCTGTGGTCCGAGCCGGGCGGCCCCCACCACGGCTCCCCCGACAAGGACCCGGCCGTGCGGCTGCGGGTGCTGGAGGACGCGGGCCGCTCCAACGTCCCCTTCACCACCGGCGTCCTCATCGGCATCGGCGAGTCCTACGAGGAGCGCGCCGACGCGTTCTTCGAGCTCCGCCGGATCCAGCGCGCCTACCACGGCATCCAGGAGGTCATCGTCCAGAACTTCCGCGCCAAGCCGGACACCGCCATGCGCGGCATGCCGGACGCGGAGCTGGAGGAGCTGGCCGCCGCCATCGCCGTCGCCCGGCACATCCTGGGACCGAGCGCACGCATCCAGGCCCCGCCGAACCTGGTGGACGCCGAGTACGCGCTGCTCATCGGCGCCGGCATCGACGACTGGGGCGGGGTCTCCCCGCTGACCCCCGACCACGTCAACCCCGAGCGTCCCTGGCCGCACATCGAGGAGCTGGCCGGGCGGACCGCCGCCGCCGGCTTCGAGCTGCGCGAACGCCTCACCATCTATCCGGAGTTCCTGCAGCGCGGCGAGCCCTGGCTGGACCCCCGGCTGCTGCCGCACGTCCGGGCGCTGGCCGATCCGGAGACCGGGCTGGCCGACGAGGGCGCGCCCGTCGAGGGCCGGCCGTGGCAGGAGCCGGACGAGGGCTTCGCCGCGTACGGGCGCACGGACCTGCACGCCACCATCGACACCGAGGGCCGCACCGGCGACCGGCGCGACGACTTCGACGACGTGTACGGGGACTGGGAGGCGCTGCGGGAGGCGGCCGCGCCCGGGATGGTGGCCGAGCGCATCGACACCGACGTACGGGGCGCCCTCGCGCAGGCCGCCGACGATCCGACGAAGCTGAGCGACGCGCAGGCGCTGGCGCTGCTCCACGCGGACGGCCCGGCCCTCGACGCGCTGTGCCGCATCGCCGACGACCTGCGCAGGTCGGTCGTGGGCGACGAGGTCACCTACATCGTCACGCGGAACATCAATTTCACCAACGTCTGCTACACCGGCTGCCGCTTCTGCGCCTTCGCCCAGCGCCGCACGGACGCCGACGCCTACACCCTCTCCCTCGACCAGGTCGCCGACCGGGCCGCCCAGGCCTGGGACGTGGGCGCGGTCGAGGTGTGCATGCAGGGCGGCATCCACCCGGACCTGCCCGGGACGGCCTACTTCGACATCGCGCGCGCGGTGAAGCAGCGGGTCCCCGGCATGCACGTGCACGCCTTCTCGCCGATGGAGGTGGTCAACGGGGCCACCCGCACCGGGATGTCCGTACGGGACTGGCTGACGGCGGCCAAGGAGGCGGGCCTGGATTCGATCCCGGGTACGGCGGCGGAGATCCTGGACGACGAGGTCCGCTGGGTGCTGACCAAGGGCAAGCTGCCGACGGCGGACTGGATCGACGTCGTCACCACCGCGCACGAGCTCGGGATCCGCTCCTCGTCCACGATGATGTACGGGCACGTGGACCAGCCGCGGCACTGGCTCGGCCACTTCCGCACGCTGTCGCGCATCCAACAGCAGACCGGTGGTTTCACGGAGTTCGTCACGCTCCCCTTCATCCACACCAACGCGCCCGTGTACCTGGCGGGCATCGCGCGGCCGGGTCCCACCGTCCGTGACAACCGCGCGGTGACGGCGATGGCCCGGATCCTGCTGCACCCGCACATCCCCAACATCCAGACGAGTTGGGTGAAGCTGGGGTCGGACGGCGCGGCCGAGATGCTCCGGTCCGGGGCGAACGACCTGGGCGGGACGCTGATGGAGGAGACCATCTCGCGCATGGCCGGGTCGAGTTACGGCTCGTACAAGTCGGTGCAGGACCTGATCGCCGTGGCCGAGGCGGCCGGGCGGCCCGCGAAGGCCCGTACGACGCTGTACGGGGAGGTGCCGCAGGAGCGGCAGGAGGCGGCCCGCGCCTCGGACGGGCACCTGCCCGAGCTGCTCCCCGTACTGGACTGAGTGCCGGGGGACTTGCCACGGACCCACCGGGGAAGGGGATCCCGGCCACCCGGCCGGGATCCCCTTCCCTCTCCGGTGCAGTGCCGGATCAGCCGACCAGGAGGTCCTTCTTCAGCTCCTTCAGCTCGCGGGCGTCGATGCCGAGCCCGTCCTTGAGGTAGCGGTCGAAGGAGCCGTACTTCGCCTTGACCTCGTCGTAGCCCGCGTTCAGGTACTCGGGGCGCACGTCGAGCAGCGGCTTGTAGACGGCGGCCTGCTGGGCGGGCAGGTGGGAGAGGATCGCGTCGTTGGCGGCCTTGCGGTAGTCGTTGCTGGCCAGGTAGTCGGCCTCGACGGTCTCGCGGGGCACGCCGAGGGCGGTCAGCAGGGCGGCGCCCGCCCAGCCGGTGCGGTCCTTGCCGGCCGTGCAGTGGAAGAGGACGGAGCGGCTGCGGTCGCGCTCGATGCCTTCGAAGACCTGGGTGTACGCCTTCTTGCCGCCGGTGCCGGAGACCATCGCCCGCTCCGCGTCGACCATGGCCTTGACGGCCTCGTCGGGGGTGCGGGGCATCGTCCGGAAGGAGCCGGAGCCCGCGAAGACGTCGGCGACGACGTAGGTGGCGCCCGTGGGCACCTTGTCGGCGGCCTTGGTGCGCTCGTCCTCCATGCGGAGGTCGAAGACCGTCCTGACGCGCAGGCGCTGGAGCTTGGCGAGGTCGTTCTCGGTCAGCTTGTCGAGGGCGTCGGAGCGGTAGATCTCGCCCATCTTGACCCACTGACCGGTGCTGGTGCGGTAGCCGCCGGCGTCGCGGAAGTTGGCGGTGCCGTCCAGCTTGATCAGGCGGTCGGCGAGTCGCAGGCCCTGGCCGCGGCCCGGCTTGAAGTCGAACCACTGGCGGTCGGCGGCGGGCAGGCCCGTGACCACGGCGCGGCCCTGGGACCCGCCCTTCGCGACGACCTTGCCGTTCGCCTTGATCTCGACCCGGTCGGTGCCGCGGGCCTTCCACTGCAGAGTGAAGGAGCCGTCGGCTCCGGCGGTGACGGTGGCTTCGGTGAACGGGACGGCGGTCCGGTCGTGCCGGTCCCAGCCGGTGGCGGAGGCGAGCGGGGCCGCGACCAGGGAGGCGGCGAGTGCGGAGGCGACGACGGTCGCGGCGAGGAGAGCCTTCTTCATGGCTCCGAGGCTGGGCGGCTGCGGAGAACGTCCGATGAACGAGGCGTGACCGAAAACGACCGACTCGAAGGCAACTGGCAAAACGTGCCACCTGCCGGGTCGCGGCCGGAAGTGTTCGGATTCTGGCCGATCTACGCTCACTTACGCGCCCCGTGGCCGACCGCTTCCGGATTCGATCGATCCTGTCCACTACAGTGCGGGTTCGCGTGCGCGGCGGGTACGGGTAAGGGTGCCGGGCATCGAGTGGACTGGTCAGCGGGGGGCGGCGGTGCCGGGGATGGACGCAGTGAACGCTACGAACGACACGGGCTCCGCGACGGGCCCCGGCCCGGTCCCGGGCGGCCACGGCCCGGCAGCCGCCACCGCCGCCGGCACCGGTGCGGCAGCCGCCCCCGGCCCGGGCGAGAACCCGGCCGCCGGCGCCCCTGCCATCTCCCTGCACGCCCCCGCCCCCGCCGGCCCGGCGGGCGGCCCCCGCGGCGCCAGCCCTGGCGGCGGCACGGGACCGGCCCCCGCCGGGGCGAACCGTACGCTCGGCCGCGGCGTCTCCACCGGCCTCTGGGGCCGCGTCGAGCAGCAGGACTTCCGCAGCCGCGTCCGCGGCGCCCTCCTCGGCTCCGCCCTGGGCGACGCCCTCGGTGCACCCGCCGCCGGCCTCTCCCTCGCCGCCCTCCGCGAGGCCCACGGCCCGGACGGCCTGACCGGTCCGGCCCCCGCCTTCGGGCGCCGCGGCCGGGTCACCGCCGCCACCCAGCTCACCCTCTTCACCGTGGACGGGCTGATCCGGGCCCACGTACGCCGCGACACCGGCGCCTGGCACCCGCCCACCGACCTCCACCGCGCGTACCTGCGCTGGGCCGCCACCCAGCACGACTGGGGCCCCGACGAGCGCCGCAAGGACAACGGCTGGCTCGCGCAGGAGGAATGGCTCTACGCCCGCCGCGCCCCGCACCGCGCCTGCCTGAGCGGCTTCGCCGACGAAGTCCTCGGCACCCTCGACCAGCCGAAGAACCCGGCCGCCCGCGACGCGGCCGCCGCCTGCCGCTCGGCGCCCTTCGGGCTGCTGGTCGGCTGGGAGCCCACCCTCGTCCTCCAGCTGTCCGTCGAATGCGCCGCGCAGAGCCACGGCCACCCCACCGCCACCCTCTCCGCCGGAGCCGTCGCCGTCATCGTCCACGGCCTGATCCGCGGCGACTCCCTCGACTCCGCCGTCCAGCGGGCCCTCGGCCTGCTCGGCGCACGCCCCGGGCACCAGCCCGTCACGGACGCACTCCAGCGCGCCCTGGCCGCCGTCACCCAGGGCTCGCCCGGCCCCGAGGCCGTCGCGGCCCTCGCCCCCGACGAGGCGGAGGACGGGACCGACGCCACCGACGCCCTCGCCGCCGCCGTCTACTGCGCCCTGGTCGCCGAGGATGTCGCGCAGGGCCTGCGCCTCGCCGTCAACCACGGCGGCGACTCCATCGCCGCCGGCGCCCTGTGCGGGGCCCTGCTGGGCGCCCTGCACGGCGAGACGGCCCTCCCGGCCGCCTGGCTCGCCGAGCTCGAAGGCCGCGCCGCGCTGCTGGAACTCGCCGACGACTTCGCCCTGGAGATGACCCAGGGCCCGAGCCTGCACAGCCCCACCGCCTCCACCCCGGGCTGGCTGGCCCGCTACCCGCGCGGCTGAACCGCGACTCCGCCGTCTGACGCCCCCTCAACATTCGCCGGTCCAGCCCGTACCGTGGCGGGTCCCACGTCTCGGAGGTGCCAGAACACATGCGGATCGCCACGACCATCTTCCTCACCGACCGCACCATCTCCCCCGTCCGGCTGGCCCACAGCCTCGAAGAGCGCGGCTTCTCCGGCCTCTACCTCCCGGAGCACACCCACATCCCGGTCAGCCGCGAGACCGCAGCCCCCATGGGCGGTGAACTCCCCGAGATGTACGGGCGCACCCTCGACCCCTTCGTCGCCCTCGGCCAGGCCGCCGCCGTCACCGAACGGCTCCACCTCGGCACCGGCATCACCCTGGTCGCCCAGCACGACCCGATCGGCCTCGCCAAGCAGGTCGCCACCCTGGACCACCTCTCCCACGGCCGTTTCACCCTCGGCATCGGCTACGGCTGGAACGTCGAGGAGGCCGCCGACCACGGCGTCGAGTGGCGCACCCGCCGCGACCTGGTCCGCGACCGGATGGCGCTGATGCGCGCCCTGTGGTCCCCCGAGCCCACCGCGTACGTCGGCCAGTACTGCTCCGTCCAGGCCAGCACCGCCTACCCGAAGCCCGTCCAGGCCCCGCGCGAACTCGGCCCCGGCGTGCCCCTGTACGGCCCGCGCACCCTGATCGGCGGCGCGGCCGGACCCAAGCTCTTCGCCGCCATCGCCGACCACGCCGACGGCTGGCTCCCCATCGGCGGCGGCGGCCTCGGCGAATCCCTCCCGGTGCTGCGCCAGATCTGGGAGACGGCCGGGCGCGACCCGAAGGCCCTGCGCGTGGTCCCGTACGCCGTCCGGCCCACCCCCGGCAAGATGAGCCACTACGCCGACCTCGGCATCGAGGAGGTCGTCCTGCAGCTCCCCTCGGCCGCGAAGCCGGAAGTCCTGCGCACCCTGGACGAGTTCGCCCAGTACCTCTGACGCGGCCGGGGCCGGCCGGCCGCGTCCAGGGCACCGGCCTGCGGGAGGCCCAGGAGATCGTCGGCCCCGACACCCCGGACGACGAGGCGCCCCGCTGGCGCCCCTGACCGGCGGCCCTGCGGCTCAGGGCGCCGCGAACGCGGCCGACTCGGCGCCGGAGGAAGGCTCACGGGCCCGCGCGAGGAACACAGTCGTACCCGAAGCCGATCCGCGCCTCTTCGAGCGGAGCCTCCCGGCCGGGTGTCCGCACCCCCGCGCGGCGCGTCACACGGCACGCCCGAATGACAGAGGGTGACCGCCATTGGGGTGAAACACCGTTTCCCGTGAACTCTCCGTGATGTTGAGCCGGTCGCGTGCCGTCTGTCCGGCGCGTCGATCGAACTTCTTAGGAGAGTGTCATGCGTATTCGCTCTGCCCTGACGGCGTCCGTCCTGGCTGCCGGCATCCTGCTGGGCGGCGCCGGCGCGGCCCTGGCCAACGACGGCGTCGACATCGATTACTTCTCCGGCGGCCACAAGGCCTTCGCGTCCCACTGCTCCTCCTTCGCCGGCATCCCGGCGAAGATCGGCCCCCTGTACGCCGACAACTGCGAGACCGAGGGCGAGAAGGAGTGGGCCAAGGCTGCCCACCTGGGCGCCTGACGCCCGGCACACGTCGGCCGGGGCCCGTCACACGGGGCCCCCGGCCGGCGGGTCGGCCGGGGGGTCGGCCGCACAGCAGGCGGCCGAACCACCCACGCCCCGGCGGGGTTTCGTACGCTGGCGAGCATGATCGATTCACATACGCATGTCCGCGTCGCCCGGCCCTCCCTCGACCTGGCGGCCGCCGAGCGGTTCTACGTCGACGGGCTCGGGCTGCAGGTGCAGTGGCGGAGCGCCGAGAGCGTGGCCGGGGAACACGACCTGCTGATGGTCGGACCGGCCGGGGGCGGCTGGCACTTCGAGCTCACCCGTGACGCCTCGAACCCGATCCTGCCCGCGCCCACCGTCGACGACCTGTTCGTGGTCTATCTCGGCGAGGCCCCCGACGAGGCCCTCGTCCAGCGCCTGGTCGAGCACGGCGGGACCCGCGTCGCCGCCCACAACCCGTACTGGGACGAGTGGGGAGTCACCGTCGCCGACCCCGACGGCTACCGGCTGGTGCTCTGCTCCCGCACCTGGGGTCAGGCCGCCGCGTCCTCGTAGGCCGTCCGTCCGAGGACCGGGTAGTCGGTGTAGCCCTCCGCGCCCTGTACGTGCATCAGGAACTCCGGGCGGATCTCGTTGAGCGGCGCGCCCGTGCGCAGCCGCTCGACGAAGTCGGGGTTGGCGAGGAAGCCCCGGCCCAGTGCCACGAGATCGGCACCCTCGGACAGGAGGCGTTCGCCCCGCCGCTTGCCGCCGTCGGCCGCGGCCTCCTCGCGGGAGAGCGCCGGGTTGGCGATCAGGATGCCGGGCCAGTCCCGGCGGATCTGCGCGAAGGCGGGCCGGTCGGGGTCGGCGTGGACCTGGTGCAGGTAGACCGGCGCCAGGTCGGCCAGGGCTTCGACCAGGGCCGGGTAGATCTCCTCGGTTTCGCCCTCCTCGATCCCGTTGACGTTCACTCCGGGCGAGATGCGTACGCCGACCCGCTCCGGCCCGATGGCTTCGGCGACGGCCCGGACGACCTCGACGGTGAACCGGATGCGGTTCCGGGCGGAGCCGCCCCACTCGTCGGTGCGGCGGTTGGTGTTGCGCGCGAGGAACTGGTGCAGCAGGTGGCCGTTGGCGGAGTGCACCTCCACCCCGGCGAAGCCCGCCTCGACGGCGTTGCGGGCCGCGTTCGCGAAGTCGGCCACCGTGGACCGGATGTCCTCGGCGGTCATCGCGTGCGGTACGACGCCGTCCCGGAGGCCGCCGGGGGTGTGCAGCTGCTCGGGGAACGGCACCGCGGACGGGGCGAGCGGCACGTGTCCGCTGGTCTCGGGGTGGCCGACCCGGCCGCCGTGCTGGAGCTGGAGGAACATCTCCCCGCCACCGGCGGCCCGCACGGCCTGGGTGACCCGGCGCCAGCCGGCGA